>NZ_JBSGWY010000008.1:112139-190099 GCF_053609145.1 Streptomyces sp. NPDC054961
AGCTGATACCGCCGGCCGTTGCACCAACGCCCCCCCCCCCCGAACCAGACGGGGGCCGGGCGGGCCTCGGCCGCCCGGGGCGGGGCCGGGCCCGCGACCCGGGGGTGAGCGGGCCCCCCCCCCCCCCCGGGACCGTGTGCCGCGTTCCGCGACCCGTCAGCCGCCGGTGGCGGGGGACTTCTTGGCCGCGGGCGGGATCGGCTGGTCGCTCCGCAGGGCCTCCCACAGCTGGCCGGCCTGCGGCTCCGCGACGATGACGCGGTTCGGGTCCACCTTGTCGTAGGCGACCGGCATCATGATCGTCTCCATGGTGTCCGGATCGACGCCCTTCATGCTCCGGGCGAAGTCCGAGAGGCCCCCCAGCGAGCCGAGTTGCGAGTCGGTGGTCAGCGCCTTGGTCCCGGCGTCGGCGAGCTTGTAGAGCCGGGCCGGGTTCCCGAGGGCGTCCTGCTTCTTGATCTCCGCCAGCATCGCCATCATGAACTGCTGCTGCAGCCCTATGCGCCCGAGGTCGCTGCCGTCGCCGTAGCCGTACCGGGTGCGGACGAACTTGAGCGAGTCCGTGCCGTTGAGGCGGTGGGTGCCGGCGTCCAGCCGCAGGCCGCCCTTGCCGCCGCTGATCGGCTTGTCGAGGGTGACCGTCACCCCGCCGAGCGCGTCCACCAGGTCCTTGAACCCGGCGAAGTCCACCTCGACGAAGTGGTCGACGCGGATGCCCGATATCTGTTCGACGGTCTTGACGACGCAGGCGGGGCCGGCGAGGGAGTAGACGGAGTTGAACATGACCCGGTTCGCGCTCCGCACCGTCTTGCCGTCGGCGTCCTTGCACTCGGGCCGGGTCACGAGGGTGTCGCGCGGGATGCTCACGGCGGTGGCCTTCTTGCGGCCCTCGGGGATGTGCACGAGCATCGCGGTGTCCGAGCGGGCGCCGCTGACGTCGCCGTGGTCGAGCTCGGCGTTGGCGCCCGCGCGCGAGTCGGAACCGATGACGAGGATGTTCTGCGCGTTCGGGGCGACCTTCGCGGGCCGGTTGTCCACACCGATCGCCTGGTCCAGGTCGACGCTGTCGATGTTGCCGTTGAGGTGGCTGTACGCCCACCAGCCGGAGCCGCCGGCGACGAGCAGCAGGGCGAGCAGGGACAGGGACAGGACGAGGAGCACCCGCTTCCTGCGGCTGCTCCTGCGCGGGGCCTTGCGGGAACGCGGCGTTTCGTCGGTTGCCTGAGTCATGCCGTTGGTGTCCTCTGATCCCGGGTGGGCGGCGGTCGTGAGATGGTGCCCGCCGTCAAAGGGAGGCGCGGCCGGCCGGTCTGTACGTGCGGCGGACCCGGAGCCGGGTGGTGAGATCGCCCGCGCGGCGTGTTGCCGGGGCCACTATAGGCAAACGCGTACGTCGAACGGGAGTGCCCGAAAACAGCTGCCCGTCCGTGAAGGGTCCACGGACGGGCAGCCGGATGCGCCGGGGTACGGCGCCGAAGGGTTACGCGGGAACGCTGGCCACGCCCGGGGCCAGGAACTTCTTGCCGTTCACGCGCTCCGAGACGCCCTCGCGGTCCAGGTACGGCGTGACGCCGCCCAGGTGGAAGGGCCAGCCGGCGCCCGTGATGAGGCAGAGGTCGATGTCCTGGGCCTCGGCCACGACACCCTCCTCGAGCATCAGGCCGATCTCCTGCGCCACCGCGTCCAGGACGCGGTCGCGGACCTGCTCCTCGGTCAGGACGGTGTCGCCCTGGACGAGGAGCGCGGCGACCTCGGGGTCGAGCTCCGGCTTGAAACCGTTCTCCGCCTTGTAGACGTAGAAGCCGCGCTTGCCGGCCTTGACCACGGCGGCCAGGTTCGGCGAGACGGTGAAGCGCTCCGGGAAGGCGCGGTTGAGGGTCTCGGAGACGTGCAGACCGATCGCCGGGCCCACGAGCTCGAGGAGCACCAGCGGGGACATCGGCAGACCGAGCGGCTCGATGGCCTTCTCGGCGGTGACCACCGGGGTGCCCTCGTCGATGACGTTCTGGATCTCGCCCATGAAGCGGGTCAGGATGCGGTTCACGACGAACGCCGGGGCGTCCTTGGTGAGGACCGCGGTCTTCTTCAGCTTCCGTGCGACACCGAAGGCCGTGGCCAGCGAGGCGTCGTCGGTCTGCTCGCCGCGGACGATCTCCAGCAGCGGGAGGATCGCGACCGGGTTGAAGAAGTGGAAGCCGACCACGCGCTCCGGGTGCTGGAGCTTGGAGGCCATCTCCGAGACCGACAGCGAGGAGGTGTTGGTGGCGAGGATCGCGTGCGCCGGGGCGACCGCCTCGACCTCCGCGAACACCTTCTGCTTGACCGACATCTCCTCGAACACGGCCTCGATGATGAAGTCCGCGTCCGCGAAGCCCTCGGCCTTGTCCAGGACGCCCGTCACCAGGGCGGTCAGGCGGTTGGCCTTGTCCTGGTTGATGCGGCCCTTGCCCAGCAGCTTCTCGATCTCGGCGTGGACGTAGCCCACGCCCTTGTCCACGCGCTCCTGGTCGATGTCGGTGAGGACCACCGGCACCTCCAGGCGGCGCAGGAAGAGCAGCGCCAGCTGCGAGGCCATCAGGCCCGCACCGACGACGCCGACCTTCGTGACCGGGCGCGCCAGCGCCTTGTCCGGGGCGCCGGCGGGGCGCTTGGCGCGCTTCTGGACCAGGTTGAAGGCGTAGATGCCGGAGCGCAGTTCGCCGCCCATGATGAGGTCGGCCAGGGCCGTGTCCTCGGCGTCGAAGCCCTTCTGCAGGTCGCCGTCCTTGGCCGCCTCGATGATCTCCAGCGCGCGGTAGGCGGCCGGGGCCGCGCCGTGCACCTTGGAGTCGGCGATGGCACGGCCGCGGGCGACCGCGGTGTCCCAGGCCTCGCCGCGGTCGACCTCGGCGCGTACGACCTCGGTCTCGCCCTTGAGCACGCGGGCCGTCCACAGGAGCGACTGCTCCAGGAAGTCCGCGCCGTCGAACAGCGCGTCCGCGATGCCGAGTTCGAAGACCTGCTTGCCCTTGAGCTGGCGGTTCTGGTTCAGCGAGTTCTCGATGATCACCGAGACCGCGCGGTCCGCGCCGATCAGGTTCGGCAGCAGGGCGCAGCCGCCCCAGCCGGGAACCAGGCCGAGGAAGACCTCGGGCAGGGAGAACGCCGGGATGGCCTTGGAGACGGTGCGGTAGGTGCAGTGCAGACCGACCTCGACACCGCCGCCCATCGCCGCGCCGTTGTAGTACGCGAAGGTCGGGACCGCCAGCGCCGCGAGGCGCTTGAAGACGTCGTGGCCGCCCTTGCCGATGGCGAGCGCGTCGTCGTGCGTCTTCAGCAGCTCGACGCCCTTGAGGTCGGCGCCGACCGCGAAGATGAACGGCTTGCCGGTCAGGCCCGCACCGACGATGGAGCCCGCGAGGGCCTCCTGCTCGACCTGGTCGACCGCCGCGTTCAGGTTGGCGAGCGACTGCGGGCCGAAGGTGGTCGGCTTGGTGTGGTCCAGGCCGTTGTCCAGCGTGATGAGCGCGAAGCGCCCGGCGCCGAAGGGCAGGTCCAGGTGGCGGACGAGCGCGCGCGTGACGACCTCGTCCGGGAACAGCTCGGCCGCGCCCTTCAGGAGTTCAGTGGTGGTGCTCACTTGCTGTCTCCCTCGGCGGTGAAGTTCGGGTTCTCCCAGATGACCGTGGCGCCCATGCCGAAGCCGACGCACATGGTGGTCAGGCCGTAGCGGACCTCCGGCTGCTCCTCGAACTGGCGGGCCAGCTGGGTCATCAGGCGGACGCCGGAGGAGGCGAGCGGGTGGCCGAAGGCGATGGCCCCGCCGTACTGGTTGACGCGGGCGTCGTCGTCGGCGATGCCGTAGTGCTCCAGGAACGCGAGGACCTGGACCGCGAAGGCCTCGTTGACCTCGAAGAGGCCGATGTCGTCGATCGTCAGGCCGGCCTGGGCGAGCGCCTTCTCGGTGGCCGGGATCGGGCCGTAGCCCATGACCTCCGGCTCGACACCCGCGAAGGAGTACGAGACCAGGCGCATCTTGACCGGGAGGTTGTTCTCGCGGGCGAAGTCCTCGGACGCGATGATCGCGGCGGTGGCACCGTCGTTGAGACCGGCGGCGTTGCCCGCGGTGACCTTGCCGTGGGTACGGAAGGGGGTCTTGAGGTTCGCCAGGTTCTCCAGGGTGGTCCCCGGACGCATCGGCTCGTCGGCGGTGACCAGGCCCCAGCCCGTCTCACCCGCCGCCTCGTTGTTGTTGCGCACCGAGATCGGCACCAGGTCCAGCTGGATCTTGCCGTCGGCGTACGCCTTGGCGGCCTTCTCCTGCGAGCGCACGGCGTACTCGTCGACGCGGAGCTTGGTGATCGACGGGTACCGGTCGTGCAGGTTCTCGGCGGTCATGCCCATGAACAGGGCGGACTCGTCGACCAGCTTCTCGGAGACGAAGCGCGGGTTCGGGTCGACGCCCTCGCCCATGGGGTGGCGGCCCATGTGCTCGACACCGCCGGCGAGGGCGACGTCGTACGCGCCGAAGGCCACGCCGCCCGCGACGGCGGTCACGGCGGTGAGCGCGCCGGCGCACATGCGGTCGATGGAGTACCCGGGCACGGACTGCGGGAGGCCCGCGAGAATGCCGGCGGTACGGCCCAGCGTCAGGCCCTGGTCGCCGATCTGCGTGGTCGCGGCGATGGCGACCTCGTCGATCTTCGCGGGGTCCAGGTCCGGGTTGCGGCGCAGCAGCTCCCGGATCGCCTTGACGACGAGATCGTCGGCGCGGGTCTCGTTGTAGATGCCCTTCGGGCCCGCCTTGCCGAACGGGGTGCGGACGCCGTCGACGAAGACGACGTCCCTGACGGTACGAGGCACGTTGGCTCTCCTCCAGGTGCGGGTGTGCACTGCTGCGCGGGGGCGTGCTCATTACTGAGCGCCCGCTCACCTCTCCATGCTACTTGTCGGTAACCGGCATGCACAGCCCTCCCGGGAGGAGCGGCGAAGGTCACACTCCGCCGCGGCGGCGGGACGCGGCCCCACGGTGCGGCCGGGAGGCGGCCCGGGGGCGGGCGGCGCCCCGCACGGCGGCCGCGATGGGGGAGGAGGTGCGGACCGTGTCCGCCAGGAAGGCGAGGCGGCGGACGCCCAGGGTGCGCAGCGCCGGGCCGTGGTCCACGGCGACCACGGCGGCGGCGCCGGCGAGCAGGACCTGCCAGGCGAGCGTGGCCGCACGGCGCGCGGGTACGGGGAGCGGGGCCAGCGCCTCCCGCAGCCGCAGGCAGTGGAAGGGGACGTGGCGCTCCTCGTCGGCCAGGATGCGGCCCGCGACCTCCGAGGTCAGAGGATCCGCGCTGCCGTCCCGCACGGCCCGGTAGTACCGCAGGGCCACCACCTCCGCGATCATCAGCACCAGCAGCTCCACCCGCAGCCCCAGCA
The DNA here is from genome assembly GCF_053609145.1 of Streptomyces sp. NPDC054961. NCBI lineage: Bacteria > Bacillati > Actinomycetota > Actinomycetes > Kitasatosporales > Streptomycetaceae > Streptomyces > Streptomyces sp. NPDC054961. Next base: position 117,543 of record NZ_JBSGWY010000008.1, read on the forward strand.
GGCGCCGCAGCCGGACGAAGGCCGTGTCGCTCCAGTGCCCGGTCAGGGTCCCGGCGCCCCCGGCGGCCAGCAGCAGGGCGAGCATCCGCGCGTGGTTCTGTTCCTCGGCCACGAAGAGCCGTACGGCCCGCGCGTACACCGGATCGCCCGCGCGGTCGGCCTTGCCGGTCAGTGCGGAGCCGTCCCCGTCCTCACCCACCTGGAACCGCTGCAGGCTGCGTACGAGTTCCGGAGGCAGCGCGGCGCCGCGGCTCCAGTCCGGATCTCCCCGGGCGGCCCGCCGCTCCCGTTCGGCCTCGAAGTCGGCCAGCCACGCCTCGTGTCCCCACCCCTGTTTGATCACGTTCAAAACCTAGTTGGTGTTGAGCGTGTTCAAAAGGAGGCCCGGACGGCTGTAGCGGAACCGGGACACGGCGGAGCCCCCGGCCGCGGGGCCGGGGGCTCTCGGTTCAGGCGCGTGCGTGCCGCGCGGGACGGCCGGCCCCGGTCGGTGGACCGGCCGGCCGGCGCGTCACTCGGTCGTCGCCAGCGCCGTGACCAGCGCCGTCGTGACCTGCTCGATCTGCCACGGGCGGGCGCCGTAGCCGGCCAGGGCCTCCGCCACCGCGTCGGCCTCCAGCCGCAGCGGCGGCTCCCAGCACAGCCTGCGGACGGTGTCGGGGGTGATCAGGTTCTCCTGCGGCAGGTTCAGGCCCTCCGCCAGCGCCGACACGGCCGTCCGGGCGGCCGCCAGCCGGGCCGCGGCCTCCGGGTCCTTGTCGGCCCAGGAGCGGGGCGGCGGCGGACCCGCGGGGGTCGCGCCCGGCTGCGGCAGTTCGCTCTCGGGCAGGGCCTTCGCCCGGTCCACGGCGGCCATCCACTGGTCCAGCTGGCGCCGGCCCATGCGCTGCCCGTAGCCGGGCAGCGCGGCGAGCGCCTGCACGTTCAGCGGCAGCGCGAGCGCGGCCTCGACGATCGCCCCGTCGCCCAGCACCTTGCCCGGCGACACGTCGCGCCGCTGGGCGATCCGGTCGCGGGACTCCCACAGCTCCCGGACGACGGCCATCTGCCGGCGCCGGCGCACCTTGTGCATGCCGGACGTGCGGCGCCAGGGGTCCTTGCGGGGCGGCGCGGGCGGCGCGGCCGCGATGGCGTCGAACTCCTGGTGGGCCCACTCCAGCTTGCCCTGCCGGTCCAGCTCCTTCTCCAGGGCGTCCCGCAGGTCCACGAGCAGTTCCACGTCGAGCGCGGCGTAGCGCAGCCAGGGCTCGGGCAGCGGCCGGGTGGACCAGTCGACGGCGGAGTGGCCCTTCTCCAGCACGTAGCCGAGGACGCCCTCGACCATCGCGCCGAGTCCGACCCGGGGGAAGCCGGCGAGGCGGCCGGCGAGCTCGGTGTCGAAGAGGGAGGTGGGCGCCATGCCTATTTCGCGCAGGCAGGGCAGGTCCTGGGTGGCCGCGTGCAGGATCCACTCGGTACCGGACAGGGCCTCGCCGAGGGTGGAGAGGTCGGGGCAGCCCACCGGGTCGATCAGCGCCGAGCCCGCGCCTTCGCGGCGCAGCTGCACGAGGTACGCGCGCTGGCCGTAGCGGTAGCCGGAGGCGCGCTCGGCGTCCACGGCGACGGGGCCGGTGCCCGCGGCGAAGGCCGCGACCACCTCGGCGAGCGCCGCGGCGTCGGCGACCACCGGGGGGATGCCCTCACGGGGTTCTAGCAGGGGAATCGGCAGCCCGTCGGACGAAACCTCGTCGTCCGGGGGGCCGCCCCCGGTGGTGGTGCGCAGGTCTGCTGCGGTTTCTTGGGCATCGGTCACCGGTCAAGGGTATCCATGGATGCAACGCGCCCGTCGCCGGTACGTTCCGGCGACGGGCGCGAGGAGGAAGGGCGGACGTTCCCCCGGGTTCTCCGGGTGTTGGCCCGGGGTCCCCCGGGCGGTATCGGCCGGGTCAGTGGATGATCCCGGTGCGCAGGGCGACGGCGACCATCCCGGCCCGGTCGCCGGTGCCCAGCTTGCGGGCGATCCGGGCGAGGTGGGACTTGACGGTCAGGGCGGACAGGCCCATCGAGACGCCGATGGCCTTGTTGGACTGGCCCTCCGCGACGAGGCGCAGGACCTCGACCTCGCGGCCGGAGAGCTCTCGGTAGCCGCCCGGGTGGCTCGGGGCACCCGGGGGGCGGCGGTGCATGCGGGCGGCGGCAGCGCCGATGGGGGCGGCGCCGGGCCGGGAAGGGAGCCCGATGTTGGTGCGGGTGCCGGTGACGACGTAGCCCTTCACTCCGCCCGCGAGGGCGTTGCGCACGGCGCCGATGTCGTCGGCGGCGGACAGGGCCAGGCCGTTCGGCCACCCGGCGGCGCGGGTCTCGGAGAGCAGGGTGAGACCGGAACCGTCGGGCAGGTGTACGTCGGCCACGCAGATGTCGCGCGGGCTGCCGATGCGTGGACGGGCCTCCGCGATGGACGACGCCTCGATCACGTCACGTACTCCGAGGGCCCACAAATGGCGGGTCACGGTGGAACGCACGCGCGGGTCGGCCACGACGACCATGGCCGTCGGCTTGTTCGGGCGGTAGGCGACCAGGCTTGCGGGCTGCTCGAGAAGAACGGACACCTAGGCCTCCTGGGGGGAGTGGCGGGACGGCCGGCTCGGGGAAGTGAGCCGGTGCGAACCGTGCGGATGGTCACTGACTCCTTCGGCACGTCACCCGCCCGGCTTTAGGGAATGATCACGATTTGGTGAGTAACAATTCGGGCAATTCGGACGCATGATCGATCATAGGGTGATCAGAAGCCCGCAACGGACGCCCTGTTCTGACACCCCGTCACGGGTTTGACCCCGCCTCCTGCGGTTTTCCGGATGCCCGGGGAGCCCGGTGCGGTCCGCGGGGCCCGGGTGGGGCCCGAAAGGGCTCACGGGGGCTCGCCAGGGCTCACGGGGGCTCGCGGAGCCCCGCGGCACTACCCCTGCGGGTGGTGCGGGCCGCGCCGCTGCGGCAGGGAGACCACGCCCGTCACCGCCTCCGTCGGCCCGACCGGCGGCAGGCCCGCGATCTGGCACAGCAGTTCGCACCAGGCGGCCAGGTGGGACGAGGTGTCCGGCACCCCGCCCACGCCCTCGCGCGGCGTCCACGAGGCCCTGATCTCGATCTGCGTCGCCGGCCGCCGCTCGCCCAGTCCGCCGAAGTAGTGCGACGCGGCCATGGTCACGGTCCCGCTCGCCTCCCCGTACGTCAGCCCGCGCGCGTCCAGCGCCCCCTTGAGCCAGGACCAGCACACCTCGGGCAGGAGCGGGTCCACGGCCATCTCCGGCTCCAGTTCCGCCCGTACGAGCGTCACCAGCCGGAAGGTGCCCTGCCAGGCGTCGTGCCCCGCCGGGTCGTGCAGCAGGATGAGCCGGCCGTCGGCCAGGTCCTCCTCGCCGTCCACCACCGCCGCCTCCAGCGCGTAGGCGTGGGGTGCCAGTCTCTGCGGCGGCTTGGTGGGGTCGATCTCGATCCCGGGCCGTAGCCTCGCCTTCTTCAAGCCGTCGACCGCCCGCCGGAACGGGAGCGGGACCGAGCTCTCCTTCGCGCTGTCCGTACCGTCAGCGCCATCTGAAAATCGTCCCTGAGCCGCAGCCATGCGGGGAAGACTAGGCGGAACGAGCGCCCCCGCGGCGCAGGGACACCCGCGCCGGGCCGGGCACTTCTTCATACGTGCGAAGATTTGAGTCGTGAGCGCCAACACCCGCCCCACGGGCACGCCGAGCCAGACGTACGATTCCGCCTTCCTCAAGGCGTGCCGGCGCGAGCCGGTGCCGCACACCCCCGTGTGGTTCATGCGACAGGCGGGCCGCTCGCTTCCCGAGTACCGCAAGGTGCGCGAGGGCACGCAGATGCTGGAATCCTGCATGCGCCCCGACCTGGTCACCGAGATCACCCTGCAGCCGGTCCGGCGCCACGGCGTGGACGCCGCGATCTTCTTCTCCGACATCGTGGTCCCGCTGAAGGCCATCGGCATCGACCTGGACATCAAGCCGGGCATCGGCCCGGTCGTGGCCCAGCCGATCCGCCGCCGCGAAGACCTCGCACAGCTGCGCGACCTCACCCCTGAGGACGTCTCGTACGTCACCGAGGCGATCGGCATGCTCACGGGTGAACTGGGCTCCACGCCGTTGATCGGCTTCGCCGGCGCGCCCTTCACCCTCGCGAGCTACCTGGTCGAGGGCGGACCGTCCAAGAACCACGAGCACACCAAGGCCCTCATGTACGGGGACCCGCAGCTGTGGGCCGACCTGCTGGACCGCCTCGCGGAGATCACCTCGGCCTTCCTGAAGGTCCAGATCGAGGCCGGTGCCTCGGCCGTCCAGCTCTTCGACTCCTGGGTCGGCGCGCTGGCCCCGGCGGACTACCGCCGCTCCGTGATGCCGGCGTCGGCGAAGGTCCTGGAGTCCGTCGCCTCGTACGGGGTCCCGCGCATCCACTTCGGCGTGGGCACGGGCGAGCTCCTCGGCCTCATGGGCGAGGCCGGCGCGGACGTCATGGGCGTCGACTACCGGGTCTCGCTGGCCGATGCCGTGCACCGCGTCGGCCCCGGCAAGGCGCTCCAGGGCAACCTGGACCCGGCCGTCCTCTTCTCCACCGAAGAGGCCGTCCGCACGAAGACGGACGAGGTCCTCGCCGCGGCGGCCGGCCTGGAGGGCCACATCTTCAACCTGGGCCACGGCGTCCTCCCGACGACCGACCCGGACGCCCTGACCCGCCTGGTGGACTACGTCCACACCCGGACGGCCCGCTGACCCCGGGCTCCGACGACGTCGGCACCGTGCCGCGCATCGCACGGCACGGACCGGCGGCCTCGTGCCGCGTCAGGCAACGTTCGCCCCGTCGGGGCAAACCTTGCCCGACGCGGCACTAGACCCCCGCCGAGCGGACCGCGGCGACCGCCTTGCGGGCCGCCACCAGGACCGGGTCCCAGACCGGGGAGAACGGCGGGGCGTAGCCCAGGTCCAGGGAGACGAGCTGGTCCACCGTCATGCCGGCCGTCAAGGCCACCGCCGCGATGTCGACCCGCTTCGCGGAGCCCGCGCCGCCCACGATCTGGACGCCCAGCAGGCGGCCCGTGCGCCGCTCCGCCAGCATCTTGACCGTCATCTCCTGCGCCCCCGGGTAGTACCCGGCCGTGTTCGTCGAGCGGATGGTGGCGGTGACGAAGCGGAGACCGACCGCCAGCGCGTCGCGCTCGCGCAGCCCCGTACGGGCGATCTCCAGGTCGCAGACCTTGCTCACGGCCGTGCAGACCACGCCGGGGAAGGTCGCGTAGCCGCCGCCCACGCCCGAGCCGATGACCTGGCCGTGCTTGTTGGCGTGCGTGCCCAGCGCGATGTGCCGCATGCGGCCCGACACCAGGTCGAGGACCTCCACGCAGTCGCCGCCCGCCCAGATGTTCTCGTGCCCCCGCACCCGCATCGACAGGTCCGTCAGCAGACCGCCCGACTCGCCCAGCGGCAGGCCCGCCGCGCGGGCCAGCGCCGTGCGCGGCTCCACGCCGATGCCGAGGACGACGACGTCCGCCGGGTACCGCGTGCCCGAGGCCGTGGCCACCGCGCGCGCCCGGCCCTCCTCGTCGGTGAGGATCCCGGTCACCTCGGCGCGCGCGACCGTACGGATCCCCATGCCGTTCATCGCGCCGTGCACCAGGCCGCCCATGTCCGGGTCCAGCGTGGACATCGGCTGCTCGCCCCGGTGCAGCACGGTGACCTCGAAGCCCCGCCCGACCAGCGCCTCCGCCATCTCCACCCCGATGTACCCGGCGCCCACGACGACGGCCCGGCGGCCGGCCGTCCGCTCCAGATCGGCCATCAGGCGCTGCCCGTCGTCGAGCGTCTGCACGCCGTGCACCCCGTGCGCCCCGATGCCGGGCAGCCGGGGACGGACCGGGCGGGCGCCGGTCGCCAGGACGAGCTGGTCGTACTCCGTCCAGTACGCGGCGCCCGAGTCCAGATCGCGGGCCCGCACCCGCTGCCCCGCGACGTCGAGCTCGACGACCTCCGTCCGCGTCCGCAGGTCGATGTCCCGCGCGCGGTGCTCCTCGGGCGTACGGGCGATCAGATCGTCGGGCCCGGCGACCAGACCGCCGATCCAGTACGGGATCCCGCACGCGGAGTAGGAGGTGAAGTGCCCGCGCTCGAAGGCGGTGATCTCCAGCTCCGCCGGGCCCTTGAGCCGGCGGGCCTGTGACGCGGCGGACATGCCCGCCGCGTCACCGCCGACCACCACCAGCCGCTGCGTGCCGTTCGCCATCGCCCGTACCGCCCTTCCCCGCCGCCGTCGTCTGCGGGGCCCAGGCTACGGGCGAACGGGTGTTCAGTCCCGAACCTCGCCCGGAGGGGCGGGCGGGGACGAGGCGGACGTCGCAGACGGAGATGGAGAGGGAGACGGCGTCGGCGTCGGCGCCGGGGAGCCGGCCGCCGGGGGACGCGCCGGCCACAGCGCCCCGGTCTGCGCCGGGACCCGGCGCCCCGCGGCCGTGTCCGGCTTCTCCTTGGCCGGCCGCCACCTGCGGACCTGCCGGAAGACGACCAGCAGCACGGCGCCCGCCAGCAGGAAGGGAGAGGACGCGGCGAGCGCCATCAGCAGGAACGTGACCAGCGTCCCGAAGGCGCGCCAGCCGCCGAACAGGGCGTCCAGGAAGCCGGGCTCCGCCTTCTCGGGTGCCTTCTCCCGCGCCTTCGCCGGCTCCGAGAACGTCAGCGTGATCGTGCCGAGCGAGGTCTGGTCCTTCAGCGCCGTCTGCTGCGCGAGCAGCGACTCCAGATCGGACTGGCGCTTGCTGAGCTCGGCCTCCAGCGTGACCACGTCCGCGAGCCCCGAGGCCTTCTCCATCATCTCCCGCACCCGGGCCACGCTCGCCTGCTGCGTCCTGACCCGGCTGTCGACGTCCGTGACCTTCTGCGTCACGTCCTGCGCCTCGACCTTGCGGCCGAGCAGCTTTCCGCTGCCCTCCATCGCGCCGAGCACCGCGTCGAAGCGGTCGGCGGGCACCCGCAGGGTCACCGTCGAGGTCATCGCCCCGTCGCCGTCGCGCTTGGTGGTCTCGTTGCCCACGTACCCGCCGGCGTTCTCCGCCGCCGTCCGGGCCCCGGCCGTCGCCTTCTGCGCGTCCGCCGTCTCGACCTCCAGCGTCGCCGTGCGGATGACCTGCGCGCGTACGGGGGCCTGCTGGTTCTTGTCCGAGGACGGCGCCGGCGCGCCCGACGCGGCCGCCGCCGGTCCCTGCCCGACGGCCTCCTGCTGCCGGGGGGCCGCCGCGTCCGCCGCCCCCGCCGCCGAGGTCCCGTCGCTCCCGGCGCAGCCGGCGAGGGCGAGCGCCCCCGCCAGCGAGAGTGCGGCCAGGACGGCCACGGGCCGCCGCCGCCCGTACCGTCCCGCCCCGCGCCGTCTGCCGGCGTGCTGTTCTTCGCGCTGGGTGTGCATCGCTGGGTACCCCCGAGGTGTGGACTGCCGCGCTCCTGTCGCCGTTGTGACGCACGGGTCCGCCCCCGGGTTTCGCACGCCCCGTTGCGAGACGGTGCCGAAGCGGTCACGGCCGGGCCTCGGTGATCGCCCGGTGCGCGGTCTGAGACGATGTGTCCATGCACGGAGCGGACACGCGTTCGGACACGCGTACGGACCGGCCGGCCCCGACCGGTCACATCGTCGTCATCGGCGGCGGGATCGCCGGCCTCGCGACGGCCCACCGGCTGCTCGCCGAGGGGGTCCGCGTCACCCTCCTCGAGGCCGGTCCGCACCTCGGTGGCAAGCTGCGCGCGGGCGAACTGGCCGGTCTGCCCGTCGACCTCGGCGCGGAGTCCGTGCTCGCCCGCCGCCCCGAAGCCCTCGAACTGGCCCGCGCCGTGGGCCTCGGCGAAGACCTGCAGCCGCCCGCCACCGCCACCGCCCACCTGTGGACCCGGGGTGCGCTGCGGCCCATGCCGCGCGGCCACGTGATGGGCGTCCCCGGCGACCTGGGTCCGCTCGCGGCCTCCGGGGTGCTCTCCGCCGAAGGCCTCGCCCGGATCGGGGCCGAGGCCGCACTGCCGCCCGCGGAGCTCGGCGAGGACGTGGCCGTCGGCGCGTACGTCGCCGCCCGGCTCGGCCACGAGGTCGTCGACCGGCTCGTGGAACCGCTCCTCGGCGGGGTCTACGCCGGCAACGCCTACCGCATCTCGATGCGGGCCGCCGTGCCCCAGCTCTTCGAGGCCGCCCGCACCCACGCCTCCCTGGGCGAGGGCGTACGGGAACTGCAGCGCCGGGCCGCCGCGGCGGAGCCGGCCGGGGCGGGCCGCCCCGTCTTCTCCGGCATCGACGGCGGCATCGGGCGGCTCCCGGCCGCCGTGGCCGAGGCCTGCCGCGCGGCCGGGGCCCGGATCCTCACCGACACCCCCGCGCGCGAGCTGACCCGTACGGCCACCGGCTGGCGCGTGGTCGCCGGCACCCGGGACGGCACCGAGGTCCTCGAGGCCGACGGGGTGGTCCTGGCCACCCAGGCCGGGCCCGCCGCCCGGCTGCTGGACGGGCTCGCGCCCGCGGCCGCCGCCGAGCTGCGCGGGGTCGAGTACGCCTCCATGGCCCTGGTCACCATGGCGTGGCGGCGCTCCGACCTGCCCGCCGCGGTCACCGAGGGCGGCGCGAGCGGTTTCCTCGTACCGCCCGTCGACGGCCGGACCATCAAGGCGTCGACCTTCTCCAGCAACAAGTGGGCCTGGGCCGGGGCCGATCCCGAGCTCTTCCTGCTGCGCACCTCCGTCGGCCGCCACGGCGACGACGCCGATCTCGAACGCTCCGACGAGGACCTGGTCGGCGTCTCGCTCCGTGATCTCGGCGGGGCCGTGGGCCTCGCGTCCGCCGCCCGTCCCGTCGCCTCCACCGTCACCCGCTGGGACGGCGGCCTGCCGCAGTACCCCGTAGGCCACCTCGACCGGGTGGCCCGGATCCGCACCGCCGTGGCGGCCCTGCCGGGGCTCGCGGTGTGCGGAGCGCTGTACGACGGGGTCGGCATCCCGGCGTGCATCGCCAGTGCCGGCAAGGCCGCCGACGTGGTGATCGCCACGTTGGGCACCCGTGGGGCACCCCTGGCACGGACCACTGATCAGCGCACGGGACAATAGACACATGACTGCACCAGAGAAGATTCCCAACGCGGGGAAGAAGGCGAAGGACCTCAACGAGGTCATCCGCTACACCCTGTGGTCCGTCTTCAAGCTGAAGGACGTCCTGCCGGAAGACCGCGCCGGCTTCGCCGACGAGGTCCAGGAGCTGTTCGACCAGCTGGGCGCCAAGGACATCACCGTCCGCGGCACCTACGACGTCTCCGGCCTGCGCGCCGACGCCGACGTCATGATCTGGTGGCACGCGGAAACGGCGGACGAGCTGCAGGGCGCGTACAACCTGTTCCGCCGTACCAAGCTGGGCCGCGCGCTGGAGCCGGTGTGGTCGAACATGGCCCTGCACCGCCCGGCCGAGTTCAACAAGTCGCACATCCCGGCCTTCCTGGCCGACGAGACGCCGCGCGACTACGTCAGCGTCTACCCCTTCGTGCGCAGCTACGACTGGTACCTGCTGCCCGACGAGGACCGTCGCCGCATGCTCAAGGACCACGGCATGATGGCCCGCGGCTACCCCGACGTGCGCGCCAACACCGTCGCCTCGTTCTCGCTCGGCGACTACGAGTGGATGCTGGCCTTCGAGGCCGACGAGCTGTACCGCATCGTCGACCTCATGCGTCACCTGCGCGCCTCCGAGGCCCGGATGCACGTCCGTGAAGAGGTGCCCTTCTACACCGGGCGCCGCAAGTCCGTCGCCGATCTGGTGGCCGGACTCGCCTGAGACCTCCCCTGGGGGGAAGAGCCGGAGGACCGCTGACCGCGGTTCCGCCGGTGGATCGGGAGGCACTGCCCCCGAATCGACGCAGCCGGAGATCCCGCCCGGAAGTTCAGACGACTGGCGGCAGCAAGGCCCTGGGGTGCCCCTCGGCGTTGGCTGCCCGGTCGTCCAGCGACACCGGTGCGGGCTCCGGATGCGGCGCACACGTGACACGCCGTCCCGGGGTGTCACCCGTCAGCAAGTACCGCTCCACGTGCCGGTCCACGCAGCCGTTGCGTCCGCCGGCCACTCCGTGGGTGCCGGCCCCCTCTTCCGTCACCAGCGCCGCCTCGGATCCGAGCCGCCGCTGGAGCTCCAGCGCGCCCGGGTACGGGGTCGCGCCGTCCCGCTCGGCCGCGACGACGAGCGTACGGGGGAGCAGCGCGGCCGCCGGGCCGCCCACGTCCACCGGCCGCTGCCGCTCGCGCACCGGCCAGTGGGCGCAGGGCAGGTTGAGGAAGGCGTTGGCCCAGGTCTCGAAGGGGGCCGTGCGCGCCAGTTCGGTGTTGTCGCGGTCCCAGGTCTCCCAGTCGGCGGGCCACGGGGCGTCGTTGCACAGGGTCGCCGTGTACGCGGCCGTCGCGTTCTCGCCCTCGGCGGCCGCCGCCGGATCCGGGGCGGCGAGCGCGATCAGCGGACCCGGATCGCCGCGCAGGAACGCCGCCAGCGCCGCCGCGCGGTCAGGCCACACCTCGTCGTAGTACGCGGCCCGCAGGTACGCCGCGTGCAGCTGCCCGCTGCCCACGGTCCCGCCCGTCGGTTCGCGGTCCAGTGCCGCGCGGACGCGCTCGTAGCTCGCCAGCACGGCCCCGGGGGTGGTCCCCAGCCCGTACGCGGCGTGGTGGCGGGCCACCCAGGCGCGGAAGTCGCCCCACCGCCGCTCGAATCCGGCCGCCTGGGCCAGATTGTTCCGGTACCAGACGTGGTCGGGGTCCGGGTCGACGGCCGAGTCGAAGACCATCCGGCGGACGTGCGCGGGGTGGAGCGTGGCGTAGACGGCGCCCAGGTAGGTGCCGTACGAGGCCCCCATGAAGTTCAGCTTCGGCTCGCCGAGCGCGGCGCGCAGCACGTGCAGGTCGCGGACGTTGTTCAGGGTGGTGTAGTACGCCAGGCGGTCCGGGCCGGTCCGGGCGGCGCAGCCGAGGGCGTACGCCGCGGCGGCGGCGGCGCGTTCCGCCTTGTCCGCGGCGTCCGGGGTCCCGGACGGGGCCTTCGTCGGCGCGGACGCGTACCGCGCCGGGTCCTGGCAGGACAGCGGGGGACCGGAACGGCCGATCCCGCGCGGCGCGTAGCCGACGAGGTCGTAGGCGGCGTGGACGCGCCGCCACTCGGGCAGGCCGGCGACGAGCGGGAAGAACATCCCGTTCCCGCCGGGCCCCCCGGGGTTGTACACGAGCGCACCCTGCCGCGCGGCTCCGCCGGCTCCGGTGGCGCGGACCCGGCTGACGGTGATGCCGATCTGGGTTCCGTCCGGCCGCGCGTAGTCGAGGGGGACCCGCAGCGTGGCGCACCGCACGTCCGGGCCGAGCCCCTCGGCGACCGGGCAGGGGCCGAACCGCAGTCCCCCTGCCGTGATCCGGCCGCCGGGGCGGCCCGCCGTCCCGGCGGGGGAGACGGAGGCGTGGGCGGCGGAGGCGGCGGCCGCGGCGTGGGCGGCGGCCGCCCGCCCGGCGACGAGCTCGGCTCCGGCGTCCTCGGCGAGGGTCCCGGCCGGGGCCGGGGCCGGGGGTGCGGCCGGGGGTGCGGCTCCGGCGGCGGGCGGGGCCGGGGCCGGGCCCCCCGGCAGGGCGCGTGCGGCGGGCAGCGCCGGTAGTGACACGGCCAGCCCGAGGACCAGTGCGGCCCGGAGCGCGCGGGGGCTCGATCGGCGCATGACGGACCCTCATCTCATCGGATGCTCCGATGAGATCCGGCCGGCGGCCCCCTGTACAGGATCACCGGCAGGTGTCGCGCTCAATAGCCCCGATGCCGCGCCCCGCGCCCCCGCCTGCCGTACGCGAGCGCCGCCCGGAGCTCCGGTTCGGCGACCGCGCGCAGCCCCCGGAGGGCGACCGCGGTGAGCGAGCCCCGCACGCCCCGCTCCCGCGCCAGGTCCACGAGCAGCCGCTGCCCGGCGGGGGAGGCCCACGGGGAGTGCGCGGGCCCCTCGAAGCGGGCTATGGCCAGACAGCCCAGCGTCAGGATCAGCGGCAGCGCGAACCAGCACAGGATCATCCCCGTCGTGGCCCGCGGCGCCGGCACGCAGAGCGCCGCCGCCGTCATGGCCACGACGAGCCAGCAGGCCTGCCGGACCGACCGGATCCCCTCGCCCATCCCCTGCTTGGCCCCGGCGCGCAGCGCCAGGCCGGCGTCACCCAGCCGTTCCGCGAGGGCCCGGACCGCCGGATCCCGCTCCGCCGCCGTCCGTACGCACACCACCTGTTCCTGCCCGTCCGGCCCGAACGCGCCGAGCACGGACCGCTCGTGCGGATCGCGCCCGACCGGATCGACCACGGTGACCCAGCCGGTGTGCGCGAGCAGCAGCCGCCGCTGACGCTGCATCGACAGCAGCGTCAGGTCGGCCACCCGCTCCGGGCCGCCGGCGAGGTACGCGGCCTCGTACAGGCTCAGCTCGTCGTGGTGGTGAGGGTGCGAGGCGGCGGGCTCCGCGGCCTCGTCGGCGGCCCTCAGGAGGCGGGCGCACGCGAGCAGCGCACCCGCCCAGGCCAGGAGGAGGAACACGACCCAGAACATGCCCGCTTTCTACAAGATGTGGAAGGGCCCGGCATAGGGGTCTGCCGCAGGTGTGAGCAGCTCGTCACGGGTCCGTGATGGACGGTCACGAACTGCTGGAGCAGCTGGAACCGGACGAACTGCTACAACTCGATCCACTGGAACAGCTCGAGGAGCTGCTCCCGCAGCTGCTCCCGGAGGACCCGCAGCTCGACCCCGAGGAGCAGCCGGCCCCGGAAGAACCGCAGCTCGAACCGGATCCGCAGCTCGAACCGGATCCGCAGCTCGCCCCTCCGGATCCGCCGCCGTCGCCGCCCGCGCACCAGACGACGGGGATCGCCTCGGCGCCCGTCGCCCAGACGGTGTCCGTGCCCACGTGACCGGAACTCCTCGTACGCGCACCGGCCTGGGCCGCCGCCAGCCGCGTCCCGCGGACCGCCGGCACCAGTTGCTCGCGCAGATACGGATCGCGCAGGCCGCGCAGCCCGAACAACGAGGTCTGGACGTACGGGCTCTGGTCGGTCCGGTAGTGGGCGCGGATGTCGCGCAGCGCCGCGGCGCCCGGCCGGGTGACGCGCCGGCGGGTGCGGGAGGTACCGGCGATGCCCAGGGCGATCCCGCCCAGCAGGACGGGGAACACCTCGACGATGAACGGCAGGTGGAAGGTCTCGGACTCCTCCTGCAGGGAGAGGGCGAGGGCGACGAAGGTGAGCGGCAGGGACAGCATCAGCAGGACACCGCACGCCACCGCCTGGATCACCCCGTGGCGGCGCCGCGCGCGCCGGCCGACGGGCGGGGCGATCAGCCCGCGGGCGGCCAGCGCGTCGCCGATCTCCTGGACGGCGGGGTCGCGCATGGCGGCGTAGCGGATCTGGTAGAGCCACCCCGACGGAGCGCCCTGCTGGGCCTGGAGCACGGCCCGCTCGGCGGGATCGCCGGCCCGCACCCCCGGTCGTACCTGGACGATCCCCGGTCCGCCGACCACCATCCGGCCGTCGCAGAGCAAGGAGACGAGCGCCGCGTCGACCACGGAGCCGGGGCCGCCCGCCATGAACGCGGCCTCGGACAGGTCGTGCAGGCGGGGGGCCGGGCCGAGGGTGGACGGCCGCGACCGCCGCAGGCCGCGCAGGAGCCGCACGCTGGAGAGGATGACGCCGGCCCAGATGGCGACGGCGCACCAGTCGAAGAAGGTCATGCGGCTCTCCCCGTCAGCGCGCGGGCCCAGCGCACCACGCGGTGCGTCGGCCGCGGCCCGGCCCGGTCCTGCCACCAGCGCGTGAGCCGGCGCCGGGCGGCGCGATCGGCGGGCAGGTCCTGGATCAGCAGGTGCTCGGCGAAGTCGAGTGCGTCGCGCCGGTATCCGGCGGTCAGGGGCCGGTTCCGGGCGTAGCCGAGGAAGGCCTTCCGGTAGGGCTCCTCGCCGCCCAGGATCTCGGGGAGCTCCGGGGCCAGCCGGGCCACGACCCCGGCCCGCTTGGCCGCGAGCGCCCGCGCCTGCACGCGGACGCGCTGCCGGTCGAACCCCTCGGGGACGGGGGTGCCGGCGACGAGCGCCGACAGCAGGGCCGCCTGTCCGATCGCGACCCGTGTCCGGGCCCGTTCGAGGCCCGGCTCCGGCCCGGCGGAGGCGTCCCCGGGTGCGGGATCCGCCGTCGCCGATACCGTCGCCGTCGCCGTCGACCCCGCCGTTGCCGTCGCGCGTCGTTCCCCGGTCCGCGCCGCGGACGCCGCCGCGGCCGCGGTACGGGTGGGGGAGGGGCGGGCGGGCCCCGCGGAGTCCAGGACCCGGCGGATCGCCGCGAGTTCACCCTCCAGCTCCCCGTCCGGCGGGAAGTTGTCGTCCCGTTCCAGCAGCGCCCCCGGCGGGTCCACCCTGGAGCGGAGCTCCGCCAGCACGTCGAGCACGACGTCCGGCACCGGGTGCGCGTGCGTGTCGTGCCAGACCCCGCCCCGCTCCACGCCACCGGCGACGTGGACGTACGCCAGCGCCTCCAGCGGGATGCCGGCCAGGACGGCCGCCGGGTCCTCGCCCCGGTTCACCCGGTTCGTGTGCAGGTTGGCCACGTCGATCAGCAGCCGCACGCCCGTACGCTCCACCAGCTCCGTCAGGAACTGCCCCTCCGTGAGCTCCTCCCCGGGCCAGGACACCAGCGCGGCGATGTTCTCCAGCGCGAGCGGCACCGGCAGCGCGTCCTGCGCGATCCGCACGTTCTCGCAGAGCACGTGCAGCGCGTCCCAGGTCCGTGCCACGGGCAGCAGGTGTCCGGCCTCGAGCGCCGGCCCCGGCACGGCCGAGGACGTCCGTACGAAGGCGATGTGCTCGGTGACGACCGGCGCCCCCAGCACCACCGCCCGCTCGGCGAGCGCGGCCAGCTTCCCCGGGTCCGGGCGGTCGGCGCCGCCCAGCCCGAGGGAGACCCCGTGGGGCACCACGCGGACCCCGCGCTCCAGCAGCCGCCGCAGCGGCTCCGGGAGGTGGCCGGGGCAGATGTTCTCGGCCACCACCTCGACCCAGTCCAGGCCGGGCAGGCCTTCCACGGCGTCCGCGATCTCCGGCCGCCAGCCGATGCCCACCCCCAGGTGTGCCATGGGCTTCATGTCCCCTCGCCCCCCTCATCGGTCCGTCTGCCGATGTCATGGCCCCAGCGGAGTCGAGCCAACCGCCCGGGGAGACGTTCAGAGCAACATTTGAGGTTCCCGTCCCGGCCCGGTCCGAAGGGAACGAGATCCGACCGGGATCAGGCCGGGATCCGACGGGACGGCGCCCGGAAGGCGGAGCCGGGGGCCGAGCCGCGTGAGGGGCGGTCCGCTCAGAGCCGCGCGCGCAGCGCGGGATGGTCCGCGACCACCGTGCACGAGCCCGGTGCGATCTCCGTGAACCCCGCGTCCCGCACCACCGGGAGCCCGCTCCCGGACAGCTCCGCCCACCGCTCGCGCGCCGCCGTCCTCACGGCCAGCCGGAAGCCGCCGTCCCGCCACGCGGCACGTTCCGCGCCGGTCAGCTCCCACCACGCCAGCTGCGCCGCGTGGCCGGCCTGGGCCATGGACTTCCCGGCGGACATGTCCAGGTCCGGGTTGAGCCACAGCACGGGCAGTCCGGCCTCCGGCGGACCGGCCGGCTCCGGGTCGTCCAGATCGGTGCCCGACACCTGGAGCTTGGCCAGCTCCTTGGGCCAGCCGTCGAGCGGGACCGGCGGGAAGACCCGTACCTCCGACACGTCACCCAGCACCGTGAGGCCCGGCAGCGTCCCGGCCTTGCGCCACTCCGCGCCGCGCGCCCGGCGCACCACCTTGCGGATCCGGGCGTCCTGCCAGTCCCGCACCGCCTCGGCCCACTCGCCCTCGCCCGTCGACCGCTCGTCCGTGAGCAGCACCAGCACCGCGCGCGCCGCCGTCTCCAGCGCGTCGGTCCGGGCCGGCGGCGCGGTCTTCTCGATGCGCACGACCAGGGGCAGCACGAACTGCGGCGCCTCGTCGCGTGCGATCCGCTCCGGCCGGAACGGGCTGTCCGACCCGACCGCGGGCACGGGCACGGGCACGGGAGAAGGGGCCGGGGCGGGTGACCCGGCCGGTTCGGAGGCGTCCGCGGAGGGGTGCGTGTGCTCGGTGCTCATCCGGCCAAGGATGCCAGCCCCCGCCCCCGGGGCGCGGCCGCGGGGGTCCCGGCCGGGCGGGGCCGGGCGCGGTGCGCCGCGCACCGACCGGCCCCGGCCCCGGGGCGCCGCGGAGGTGAGTAGGCTCGTGGTCATGGAGCGGACTGAGCACAGGGAACAGGGCGCGCAGGACACCTCGTACTGCCCCGCCCCCGCGGCCCCCGCCGGGCGGGTGGCCGGGCCGCCGTACGCGGACTGCGTGGAGTGCGGCAAGCCCACCGAGTACGGGGTCGCGACACCGGGCGTGGTGCTGTGCCCGGTGTGCGAGTGGCAGGACGCGCAGCGCACGGCCTGCTCCGGCTGAGGACCGCCTCGCTTCCCCGCCTTCCCGCCGCGCGCCGCCGGGCTACTTCCCGATGAGCTCGGACACCTTGACGAAGCGGTAGCCGCGCTTGCGCAGCTCGGGCACGATCGTCCGGACGGCCTCCTCGGTGACGGGCGCCGCGCTGCGCGTGCAGTGCATGACCACGACCGAGCCGGGCTTGACCCCGGACAGCACCTGTTCCGCGACCGCGACCGGATCCTTCGCGAAGGCGTCCCCGCTGACCACGTCCCACTGGACGGCCGTGACCTTGGCGGTGGAGAGGGCGCGCAGCGCCTGGTCGTCGTAGCAGCCGCCGGGGAAGCGGAAGTACGGGACGGTGTTGACGGCCCCGGCCTTGCGGAACGCTTCGAAGGCCCGGTCCACGTCGGCGCGGGCGGCGGCCTCGTCGAGGGTGGGGAGCCCGTAGCAGGGAGCCTTGAAGGCGTGGTGGCTGTACGAGTGGTTCGCGATCTCGAAGTTCGGATCGGTGCCGATGGACTTCGCCTGGTCCGGGTACTCCTCGGCCCAACGGCCCGTCATGAAGACCGTCGAGGGCACCTTGAGCGTGCGGAGCGTGGAGATCAGCTGGGGGTTGTCGAAGTGCTCGCCGTTCGCCGCGCGCGGTCCCTGGTCGGAGGTCATGTCGGCGTCGAAGGTCAGCGCCACCGTCTTGTCGGTGTGCTGCTTCGCCCGCTCGAAGACGGGGGTCAGCCCGCCCGGACCGGGCGCCATGGTCGGCGCCTTGCCCGGAGCGCCGGCCTGCGGGGCCGCCGCCGAGCCGCTCGGGGGGCTCGACCGCGGGGCCGCGGACGCGGAGTCCGCGGCCGGGGCGGAGGCCGCACCGGAGGGCGCCGCGGAGGCTCCCATCCGGGCCCGGCCGCCGGGGTCCGACGTACCGGTGCCGCCCCCGCACGCGGTGAGGGCGGCACTGAGAGCTGCTAGGGCCGCGACGGCAGCCGTCCTACGCACTGAGATGGTCACATAAGCAAAATATATGACTAAGTGGCGGGCCAGCGTGTGCGGCACTCCTTCACGCCGAAGTCACCCTTCGGGTACCGCGGCGCGATGTCCTCCAGATGCTCCAGCGGCGGTGTGCGGACCGCCTACCGCCACGGTCCCGTCACCGCGAAGGTGGTCCCCGGCGCGTACGCGTTGACGTACATCGTCCGGGCGTCGGGGGAGAAGGTGACGCCCGCGAACTCCCCCCACTCCGGGGCGCCCGGCGTGCCGATGTCGTCCGCGTTGCGGGCCACCGGGTAGACCTCGCCGCCCGGGGTCACGCCGAAGACGTACTGCGCGCCGCCGCCGTCCTCACACACCATCAGCCCGCCGTCCGGCGCCAGGCAGATGTTGTCGGGGGAGTCGCCGGGCAGCTGGACGTCGGTGGCCGGGCCGAACACCACGTCGAGCCGGATCCGGGCGCGCAGCGGGTCGTAGAACCAGACCTGCCCGTGGTGGTCGGCGGGGGATCCCTCGCTGCTGCGGGAGTAGCTGGAGACGAAGTGCACGCCGGTGCCGCCCCAGTAACAGCCCTCGAGCTTCTGCGCGTGGGTGATCCCGCCGGGTCCGAAGTCCTGGAGCCGGATCGGGGTCCCGGACGCCGAGGGGTCCGGTACGGGGACCCACTCCACCGGGAACTGGGCCCCGGGCTCGTCCACCACCGCCAGGTTCGGCAGGCCGGGGACCCGCAGGGCCTCCAGCGCGCCGCCCGCGCGCAGGGAGCCGAGGCCGCCGAGGGGGCGGGCCGGCAGGAAGCGGTAGAAGAGGCCGAAGGGTTCGACGAAGGCGTCCTCGGTCTCGTAGACCACGCCGAGGTACGGGTCCACGGCGACGGCCTCGTGCGCGAAGCGGCCCATCGCGGTGAGCGGGACGGCCCCCGAACGGCGCGGGTCGGCCGGGTCGACCTCGAAGACGAAGCCGTGGTCGCGGGTGTAGCCGGCGGTGCCCGCCCGGTCCTCGGTCTCCTCGCAGGTCAGCCAGGTGTTCCAAGGGGTGCGGCCGCCCGCGCAGTTGACGGCCGTACCGGCGAGGGCGACGCGCTCGCCGGTGACCCGGCCGGCCGGGTCGAGATCGAGGACGGTGCAGCCGCCGCGTGCGTGCGGGTCGTACGTGAGCCCTTCGACGAGGGGTACCCGCAGGGCGGCCGTGGTCCGGTTCTCGTGGTTGCGCACGAGCCGGACGCCGCTTCCGCGGTCTCGCTCGTGTCCGCCGTGTCCGCCGTGTCCGGCGTCTCCCGCGGCGAAGGCGGCCATGCCGTCGCAGTTGGCGGGGACGGTGCCCTCGCCGGAGCGCAGCGGGTCCCCGGCGCGGGAGAGCACCCGGTAGCCGAACCCGGCGGGCAGGTCGAGCAGCCCGGTGGGATCGGGTACGAGCGGGCCGTAACCGCGGGCGGCGGCCGGTGCGGCGGCTCCGCCGGAGGGGAAGAGCGCGCCGAGTGCTCCGCTGAAGGCGATGCCGCCGGCGGCGAGCAGGCTGCGCCGGCTGAGCGCGTTCGGCGGCATCGGCGGCATCGGACGGACGGCGCGCATCGGCAACTCCCGGCGGTGGGGCAGGACGTACGACCGGGCCGTGGTATCACGCGGCGCGGTGGCGGGAGCCGCGACGCGGTGGCGGGGTCACTCCGTCGGCGGCAGGGGTACGGGAGCCGGGTGCAGTTGTTCGAGTCCGTGGACGAGGAGGGCGAGGCCGAAGCGGAATTCCTCGTCGACGGGGACGGAGGTGAGGGCCGGGGCGGCTTCGGTCAGGGCGGGGTAGGCGGCGGGGTCGAGGCGCCCGTAGAAGGCGGCGAGCCGCGGACCGTTCTCGGGGGCCGCCGCGGGGCCGTGCTGCTGCGCGGCGAAGCCGATGACGTAGTGGCCGACGGCGGTGAACGCGCGGGCGGCGAGGTCCACGGGCAGGCCGTGCCCGAGGAGGGCGCCCAGGACGCGCTCGCGCTGGGCGAGGCCGTGCGGGCCGACCGGCACCTGGGCCATGAGCAGGGGCAGGACGTCGGGGTGCCGGCGCAGGGCCCCGTAGAGCCGGTGCGCCGTCGCCGTCAGGGCCCCCTGCCAGGTGGCGCCGGGGCCGGCGTCCGTGTCGGCGTCGGTGTCGGCGTCGCGGCCGGAGCCTGCCGCGGGGGCCGCCGCGCCGGACAGGTCCGTCAGGTCGGCTTCGCCGAGTACGCGGTCGACCACGTACGCCAGGATCTCGTCCTTGCCGGCGAAGTGGCGGTAGAGCGTGGCGGTTCCGGAGCCGAGGGCGTCGGCGAGCATGCGCAGGGAGAACTGCTGGGCGCCGTGTTCGTCGACGAGGCGCAGCGCGGTGTCGATGACCCGGCCGGTGTCGAGTGCGGGCCGTCCACGGCGGGGGCCCTCCGGGGTGGCGGGAGGGACGGGGCGCGTGGCCCACCAGTCCGGGCTGCCCGGAAGGGCCGGCGGGTCGGCAGCCATGGAGCCGGCGCCTTTCGGTGGTGTGCGGGCGGTGTCCCGGCCACCGTACCGGCAGGACCGTGCCGGGCCGGTCCGGGGGCGGTCCGGGGGCGGTCCGGGGCGGCCGGGGGAGCGGCCCGCCCGGGGCCGCCCACCGGGGCGGAGCCCGTGTCAGGCCGCCCGGCCACCCGGCGTCATGGAGCGGACGGCGGCGCTCAGGCCCGGCTCGGCGCCCGGGGCGGAGGTGTGCCCGATGGAGCCGATGTAGCCGTCGGGCCGGACGAGCACCAGGGTGTCCTCGGTGATGCCGTAGAGGGCGAGCAGGGCCGCCTCCTCGGGGGTGCGGGCGGAGGTGTGCGCCACGGCGGTGCGGCGCAGCAGCGGAGCGCCCTGGGCGGGCCAGGCCAGGCGGTCCAGCCCGGCCGCGGCGCGCGCGCCGAAGGCGAGGGCGGTGAAATGGGGGCCCCTGAAC
The DNA here is from genome assembly GCF_053609145.1 of Streptomyces sp. NPDC054961. Taxonomy (NCBI): domain Bacteria; kingdom Bacillati; phylum Actinomycetota; class Actinomycetes; order Kitasatosporales; family Streptomycetaceae; genus Streptomyces; species Streptomyces sp. NPDC054961. The sequence goes on from NZ_JBSGWY010000008.1 coordinate 137,949, forward strand.
AGGTCGAACAGCCGTCCCCGTCCCGGTCCCGCCGCGCCGACGGGGTCCGCGGGGCCGGGCAGGAGGGCGTCGGGGGCGCGGTCGCCGCAGCGCAGGGTGGCGGTCCGGGGGCCGTCGGCCGGGGCCAGCGGACCGCCGGCGACGGAGAGGTACAACTGGTGCTCTTCCTGGCCGCGGGTGAGCTGGCTCGGACGGACCCGGCGCAGGCCCTCGTACAGCTCGCTGGAGCGTCCCAGGACGCGCGCGGCGACGGGCCGGCGCTCGCCCTCGTAGCTGTCCAGGAGCGGCTCGGGAGCCCCGGCCAGCACCTGCTGGAGCTTCCAGCCGAGGTTGTGGGCGTCCTGGACGCCGGTGTTCAGGCCCTGTGCCCCGGCGGGGGTGTGGACGTGGGCGGCGTCCCCGCACAGCAGGAGGCGGCCCCGGCGGTAGTGCTCGGCGAGGCGGACGTTCGGGCGGAAGACGGAGGACCAGGTGACGTCGCGCAGGGTGAGGGAGCGGCTCACGCGGCGGCGCAGGAGGGCGGCGAGGGCGGTCTCGGTGAGGTCGGCGGGTCCGGCGGGGTCCTCGGGACGCAGGTGGAACATCAGCTGGAAGCGGTCGCCGCCGGGCAGCGGACAGGCGGCGACGGTGCGACCGCCCGGACGGGGCCACACGTGCCAGCGGTCGCGGGACAGGCCGTCGACGGCCGCGTCCGCGACGATCATGCGGTCGGTCTCGTCGGTGGAGCCCTCGAAGCGGATGCCCGCGGCCTTGCGGACGGTGGAGGCGCCGCCGTCGGCGCCCACGACGTAGCGGGCCCGCAGGGGCCGGCCGGCGTCGGGCGTCACCACGGCCGTCCCGGCGCCCTGGTCGATCCGCGTGACGCCGGTGCCGAAGGCGATGCGCACGCCGAGGCGTTCGACGGCGTCGCGCAGCAGCGCGGTGGTGGCGTACTGCGGCAGCAGCAGGATGTCGGGGTAGGGGGTGGCGGCGCTCTCGGGAGCGGACCGGTGCATGCGCCAGGTCTTGGTGAAGGGGCCCAGGTGGAGGCCCATCGGCGGATAGGGGGCCCCGGCGGCGCGGGCCCCGTCCGCGATGCCGAGGTCGTCGAACACCTCCAGCGTCCGCGGCTGGATCCCCTTGGCGCGCGATCCCCCGAAGGTCCCCGGCGACCGCTCCAGGAGCCGTACCGCGACTCCGCGGCGGGCCAGGTCGAGGGTGAGGGCCAGGCCGACGGGCCCGGCGCCGACGACGATCACATCGGCGTCCACGGTCGCGTTCGTAGCGTTCACTGCGCTGCCTTCCGTTCGGTGCGTCACCCACGCGGTAATAACGGCAACACTGTATCCATAATTATCGCCCAGGACGGCCGCGCGCGGATCCGGCCCCGCACGCACCCCGGCCCCGGAGGCGGAGCCTCCGGGGCCGGGACGGTGGAACGGGGTGGCGGCGGTACGGCGCCGCCGGGGGTCAGACGAGGGTGGCCGTCAGGGTGATGGTCGTCCCCGTCAGGGCCTGGCTGACCGGGCAGTTCTTCTTCGCGTCCTCGGCGGCGGCGACGAACGCGTCGCTGTCCAGGCCCGGGACCTCACCCTCGACGGTGAGGTGGATCCCCGTGATGCCCTTGCCCGGCACGAAGGTGACGGCGGCCGAGGTGGTCAGCTTGGCGGGCGGGTTGCCCGCCTTGGCGAGGCCGTTGGAGAAGGCCATGTTGAAGCAGCTGGAGTGCGCGGCGGCGATGAGCTCCTCCGGGCTGGTGCGCCCGTTCGCCTCCTCGTCGGTCCGCGCGGGCCAGGAGACGGGGTAGCTGCCGAGGCCGGACGAGTCGAGCGTGACGACGCCCTTGCCTTCGAACAGGTCGCCTTCCCAGACGGCGTGGGCGTTGCGTGTGGCAGCCATGGTGGATCCCTTCACGGAAGTGGAAACGGCCGGCCCGGAAAGCGGGCCGGCGTTCCCCAACTTACTGGGACACCAGGGGCTTCGCGTCGCGTGCCAGGGCGGTGAGCCGCGAGATGGCCCGGAAGTACTTCTTGCGGTAGCCGCCGTTCAGCATCTCGTCACTGAACAGTTCGTCGAAGGGGACGCCGGAGGCCAGGACCGGTACCTCGCGGTCGTAGAGCCGGTCGGCGAGGACCACGAGGCGCAGCGCCGTCGACTGGTCCGGGACCGGGCCGACGTCGGTCAGGCAGACGGCCGTGATGCCGTCGGTCAGGGCCCCGTAGCGGCTGGGGTGGACCCGGGCCAGGTGCTCGAGGAGGCCGGGGAAGTCGTCGAGGCTCGCTCCGTCGGTGGCGTACGCGGCCTTCGCCACCTGCTCGTCGGAGAAGGGCGCCGGGGCCTCGGGCAGGCCGCGGTGGCGGTAGTCCTGGCCGTCGATGCGCAGCGGCCGGAAGTGGGCGGAGAGCCCCTGGATCTCCCGCAGGAAGTCGGCGGAGGCGAACCGGCCCTCGCCGAGCTTGCCGGGCAGGGTGTTGGAGGTGGCGGCCAGCGCCACGCCCTGCTCGACCAGGCGGCTGAGCAGGGAGGAGACGAGGACGGTGTCGCCCGGGTCGTCGAGCTCGAACTCGTCGATGCACAGGAGGCGGTGTCCGCCCAGGGTCTGCACGGTCTGCTGGAAGCCGAGCGCGCCGACGAGGTTGGTCAGCTCCACGAAGGTGCCGAAGGCCTTGAGTGCGGGCTCGGCCGGGGTGGCGTGCCAGAGGGAGGCGAGGAGGTGGGTCTTGCCCACGCCGTAGCCGCCGTCGAGGTAGACCCCGCGCGGGGCGGTGGGGGCCATCGGCTTCTTCGCGAACCAGCGGCGCTTGCCCGCGCCGGTGGCGTGGGCGCCGCCCAGTCCCGCGGCGAAGCCGGCGAGGACGGAGACGGCCTCGGACTGGCTCGGCTGGGCCGGGTCCGGGTCGTAGGTGTCGAAGCGCACCGAGTCGAAGCGCGGCGGCGGCACCATCTCGGCCACCAGCCGTTCGGCGGGCACCCGCGGCTCACGGGCGCACAGGGACTGCGGTCCCGCGTCGGCTATCGGGGGCCGCCCGGAGGCTGACGCTGAGGGCGAGAGTGATGTTGACACAGCTCATCACTCTACGGGGCGTGGCACACTGCACCGATGCGACGCCTGTTCCCTGTGACCGATCAGACATCAGCAGACCAGACCGACCGGGAGTGGTCGCTGGACGAGCTCGCCGAGGCGTACGCGTACCCCTCCCTCGGCCCGGACGGCCACTGGACCCGGGCCAACATGGTGTCCACGCTCGACGGCGCGGCCCAGCACGACGGGCGTTCGCAGCCCATCTCCGGCGAGACCGATATGAAGATCTTCGGCACCCTGCGGGCGCTGGCCGATGTGGTGGTCGTCGGCGCGGAAACGGTTCGCCAGGAGGGGTACCGCCCCGCGCGGGCCCGGGAGGCCTTCGCGGACCGCCGCGCGGCCTCCGGCCAGGGGCCCGCCCCCGCCATCGCCGTGATCACCGCCAGCCTGGAGCTGGACTTCTCGCTGCCCCTGTTCACCTCCCCGCTCGTGCCCACCCTGGTGGTCACCGGGGCCGCCGCCCCGGCGGGGCGCGTGGCCGAGGCCGTCAAGGCCGGGGCCGAGGTGGTGGTGGCCGGCGACGGGACCGCGGTGGATCCGGCCCGGGCCGTACGGGAGCTCGCGGACCGCGGGCTGCGCCGCCAGCTCACCGAGGGCGGACCCCGGCTGCTGGGCCAGTTCGTGGCCGCCGACGCACTGGACGAGCTCTGCCTGACGATCTCGCCGATGCTCACCGCCGGCGACGCCCAGAGGATCTCCGGCGGGCCGTCCGTCACGGTTCCGCACCGGCTCGCGCCGGCCTGCGTACTGGAAGAGGCCGGGTTCCTTTTCACGCGTTACCGTCGGATCTGAGGCAAGAAGCGGAATTTGTTGTTCCGCTTGGCTTCCGCGGGGCAGATGACTGGGCAGGTATATCCGCGCAAGGCTCCGTGCGACAGCGGGGCAGGATGGTTTCCGCAGGGGCCGCCGGCCGGCCGGCCCCGGCCCACGAAGGAGAGGGCGTCCGTGTTCACGAGCGTTTTGATGATCGAGCAGCCGCTGACCCCGGTCGACGTGGACTTCGTCACGACCCTTCACGGAGACGAGTCGGTCTCCTTCGTCGTCCTCATGCAACCCCGCGGCGACCGTGACCGGCTGCTGCGCGCCATCGACGACGTAGCGCTCGGTGAGCTGCCCGAGGCCATCCGCGAGGGTGACGAACCGGAGGGCGACGCCGCCCGGGGACCCGCCGAACTGGCTCTCGAACACTCCCTCGCGTCGCTGCGCACCAAGGGCGCCAAGGCCGTCGGGCAGATCATCGAGGACCACCCCCTCGACAAGCTGAAGGCGGTGGTGGACGAGACCGGCGCCGACGAGGTGATCGTTCTGACCGCCCCGCACTACGTGGAGGAGTTCTTCCACCGGGACTGGGCTTCGCGGGCGCGGCACAAGGTCGGCGTTCCGGTGCTCAAGCTCTTCGCCCACAAGGAATAGGGTGGGCAGCAGCCGGACCGCCGTGTCCGGCTGCCCGCACGCACTCGAACCTGGAGCTACCTGAATGAAGCCCGGCCTGCCGACCGCCATGGAACGGCCCCACTTCATCGGCATCGGCGGCGCCGGCATGTCCGGCATCGCGAAGATCCTCGCGCAGCGCGGCGCGAAGGTGGCCGGCAGCGACTCCCGTGACTCCGAGACCGCCCAGGCGCTGCGCGTCCACGGCGCCACGGTCCACATCGGGCACGAGGCCGGTCACCTCGCCGACGACGCCACCTGCGTGGTCGTCTCGAGCGCGATCCGCGCCGACAACCCGGAGCTGGCCCGCGCCGCCGAGCTCGGCATCCCGGTCGTGCACCGTTCCGACGCCCTGGCCGGCCTGATGGACGGCCTGCGGCCGATCGCCGTCGCCGGCACCCACGGCAAGACGACCACCACCTCGATGCTGGCCGTCTCCCTCTCGGCGCTGGGGCTGGACCCCTCGTACGCCATCGGCGGGGACCTGGACGCCCCCGGCTCCAACGCCCACCACGGCGAGGGCGACATCTTCGTCGCCGAGGCCGACGAGAGCGACCGCAGCTTCCACACGTACACGCCGCAGGTCGCGATCATCCTCAACGCCGAGCTCGACCACCACGCCAACTACGCGTCGGTGGAGGAGATCTACGCGTCCTTCGAGACCTTCGTCGGCAAGATCCCCGACGGCGGCACCCTGGTCATCGCCCACGGCCAGGCCGGAGCCGCCGAGATCGCGGGCCGGGTCCGCGGCAAGGACGGGCTGAACGTCGTCACGTACGGCGAGGAGCCCGAGGCCGACGTCCGGATCGCGAAGATCACCCCGCGCGGCCTGACCAGCGAGGTCACCGTCGTCATCGACGGCCGGATGCTCACCTTCACCGTCTCGGTGCCCGGCCGCCACTACGCGCACAATGCCGTCGCGGCCCTCGCCGCCGGTGTCGCGCTCGGCATCCCGGCGCACAACCTGGCCTCCGCCCTCGGCAAGTACACCGGGGTCAAGCGCCGCCTCCAGCTCAAGGGCGAAGCGGCCGGCGTCCAGGTGATCGACTCCTACGCGCACCACCCCACGGAGATGACCGCCGACCTGGAGGCCATCCGCGGCGCCGCCGGGGACTCCCGCATCCTGGTCGTCTTCCAGCCGCACCTCTTCTCCCGCACCCAGGAGCTCGGCACGGAGATGGGCACGGCCCTCGCCCTCGCCGACGCCTCCGTCGTGCTCGACATCTACCCCGCGCGCGAGGACCCGGTCCCCGGGATCACGAGCGAGATCATCATCGACGCCGCCCGGGCCGCGGGCGCCGACGTCACCCCCGAGCACGACAAGGACGCCGTCGCCGACGTCATCGCGGGAATGGCCAAGCCCGGCGATCTCGTTCTCACCATGGGTGCGGGCGACGTCACGGACCTCGGGCCGGTCATCCTGGCCCGTCTGGCGGGCTGACGGGCCCCGAGCGGTGCCCGGTCGGTTCCGAGTCGGTTTCGAGGGAGCGGGAGAGTCATGTCGTACGAGGTAGAGAAGACGGACGAGCAGTGGCAGGCCGAGCTGACCCCGGCCGAGTACCAGGTGCTGCGCCTGGCCGGTACCGAGCCCGCCTTCCGCGGTGAGTACACGGACACCAAGACCGAGGGCGTCTACGCCTGCCGCGGCTGCGGCTCCGAGCTGTTCCGCTCCACGGAGAAGTTCGAGTCGCACTGCGGCTGGCCGTCCTTCTTCGACCCGAAGGACTCCGACGCGGTCGAACTGAAGGCGGACGTCGCGCACGGCATGGTCCGCACCGAGGTGCTCTGCGCGACGTGCGGCTCCCACCTGGGCCACGTCTTCGAGGGCGAGGGCTACCCGACGCCCACGGACCAGCGCTACTGCATCAACAGCATCTCCCTGCGGCTCACCCCCGCGGGCGGGACCGCGGGAGCCTGAGCGGAGCGGCGGCCCGCCGGTCCGCACGGCTCACCGGAGCCGGGACGGCCCGCCGCGGCAGCCAGTCCTGGATCTCCGGGTCCGGCAGGCCGGCGCCGGGCACGGGGGAGAACCCGCCGAGGCACGGCAGGAGCCGGCCCGGCGGGTTCCGTGCGTCCGCGCGGAGCTGGTGCTCGGCGGCGGCGATGGCCCAGGGCCGGGTGCGCCGGCAGTCCAGAAGGGCGCTGCGCGGCGCCCACGGGGCGGTGCCCCCGGAGAGCCGGTCCACTGCGTGGGCGACGTCGACCGCACCACGCACCGTGCGAAAGGCCCGGAGCACGTCCAGCTCCTGCCGGGTGAACCCGTCGCGGCCCCTGCGGACGGCCTCCTCGAGGACCACGAGGATCTGATCTCCCGGATGCGTACGGCGTCCTCGGCGGCGGCCCGGTGCGGATCCCGGTAGGCCTTGCCCGTCTCGCCCTGCCATCCCGCCTCGATCCGGTCGGCGAGCGCGTCCGTGCGCCGCACCTGGCCGTCGAGGTGTCGCCGCACCGCGTCCAGGCCGGCATCGCGTGCCACGGCCGCCGCCTCCCCTCGCTCGCTCCGGCCTCACGACAACGCCGACACGCGTGCCCGTGAGGCGAGTTGACGCAGCCGGGGCGGGTGTGCGGCACGGGACGAAAGGCGATCCCGGAGCCATGAAACGCCCTACGAGGTCTTCCGTTCTCCAGGTGTACGGCCCACTGTCACGCAAGCAATGCCGACCGGTACCCCGGGGCCGCTGTCCTTGGGGCGCCCCGGGCGCTGCCGCACAGCTTCCCTCCAGCCCCGCACCGTCTCACCCCGCAGAGGTCGTCGACACCATGGCAGAACTGAACCGCCGCAGGTTCCTGCAGATAGCGGGCGGCTCGGCCGCCGTCGCGATGCTGAACGAGAGCATCGCGCGCGCCGCCGCCATCCCGGCGCAGGGCAGCACCGGAACGATCCAGGACATCGAGCACATCGTCGTGCTCATGCAGGAGAACCGTTCCTTCGACCAGTACTTCGGCTCGATGAAGGGCGTACGGGGCTTCGGCGACCCGCGTCCGGTCCTGCAGGACAACGGCAAGTCCGTCTTCTACCAGTCCAACGGGGTGAAGGACGTCCTCCCCTTCAACCCGCAGGTCAACGACCTCGGCATGCAGTTCGTCGAGGGCCTCAACCACGACTGGGCCGGAGGCCACGCGGCGTACAACAACGGCAAGTACGACAAGTGGGTCCCGGCCAAGACGGCCACGACCATGTCGTACATGACGCGGAACGACATCCCGTTCCACTACGCCCTCGCCGACGCCTTCACGGTCTGCGACGCCTACCACTGCTCCTTCATCGGCGCCACCGACCCCAACCGCTACTACCTGTGGTCGGGTCACACGGGCAACGACGGCGTCGGGGGCGGCCCGGTCCTCGGCAACCAGGAGGCCGGCTACGGCTGGAAGACCTACCCCGAGCGCCTGGAGTCGGCCGGGGTGTCCTGGAAGATCTACCAGGACATCGGCGACGGCCTGAACGCGGCCGGTTCGTGGGGCTGGATCAGCGACGCCTTCCGGGGCAACTACGGCGACAACTCGCTGCTGTACTTCAACGCGTACCGCAACGCCCAGCCGGGCAGCGCCCTGTACGAGAAGGCGCGGACGGGCACCAACGCCAAGGCGGGCGAAGGCTACTTCGACAAGCTGCGCGCCGACGTGGTGAACGGCACCCTGCCCCAGGTCTCGTGGATCGCGGCGCCCGAGGCGTTCAGCGAGCACCCGAACTGGCCGACGAACTTCGGCGCCTGGTACATCGCGCAGGTGCTCGACGCGCTGACCGCGAACCCGGCGGTATGGGCGAAGACGGCCTTCTTCATCACCTACGACGAGAACGACGGCTTCTTCGACCACGTCGTGCCGCCGTACCCGCCGGCCTCCTCGGCCTGGGGCCTGTCGACCGCGGACGTCACCAAGGACCTCTACGCGGGCGGCGGCGGGTACGCGGCCGGCCCCTACGGGCTCGGCCCGCGCGTCCCGATGATCGTGGTCTCCCCCTGGAGCAAGGGCGGCTACGTCTGCTCCGAGACCTTCGACCACACCTCGGTGATCCGCTTCATGGAGAAGCGGTTCGGGGTGCAGGAGCCCAACATCTCGCCGTGGCGGCGCGCGGTGTGCGGCGACCTGACCTCGGCCTTCGACTTCAGCAGGGCCGACGCGTCCCCGGCGGCCCTGCCGCCCACGGCCGGGTACCTCCCGCGGGACCACAACGCCCACCCGTCCTACCACCCGGTCCCGCCGGTCACGGGCACCCTGCCCAAGCAGGAGGCCGGCGCCAAGCCGACGCGCGCGCTGGGCTACGTCCCCTTCGTGGACGGCAAGGCCACGGTCTCCACGGGCCAGTTCACCCTGACCTTCTCCTCGGGGCCCTCCCTCGGCGCCCACTTCCACAGCACCTCGGGCAACCGCACGGACGGCCCGTGGCCCTACACGGTCGAGGCGGGCAAGACCCTCGCCGACACCTGGAGCACGAGCGGCTCCACCGGCAACCAGGTCAACCTCACGGTCTGGGGCCCGAACGGCTTCCTGCGCACCTGGAAGGGCCCGGCGAAGAAGGCCGGCCCCGAGGTCACCGCCCGCCACGACGGGACCTCCGGCAACCTGGTCCTGTCCCTGGCCAACGGCGGCACGACGGCCGTCAACCTGACCGTCACCAACGCCTACGGCGGTTCGGCCCAGACCTTCAAGGTCAACCCGGGCGCGACGGTCCCGTACACGGTGGACCTGCGCGCCACGGCCCGCTGGTACGACGTGAAGGTCGTCTCCGACGCGGACACCACCTTCCTGCGCCGCTTCGCCGGGCACGTCGAAACGGGCGCCACGGGCGTCTCGGACCCGGCGATCAAGACCGTCTGACCCGGTCGTCCGGTACGCGCAGCAGCCGCCGTTCCAGGACCGGGAGGTCCTGGGGACGGTGGCTGCGGGCGTGCCGGAGCAGGAGGTCGCGGGCCGTGTCCGGGACGCGGCGGCGCTTGGGGTGGCGGGTGGTGAACTCCTCGCTCGCGAAGAACCGCACGGCCGCGCCGAGTCCGTCGCGGTCGGTCTCCCGGACCGCCCACGCCAGGTCCGCGGTGGCGGCGCCCACGAGCAGGCGCCGAGGAGCCAGCTCCGCGAGGACCGAGGCCGCGTCCGTGGGGGTCGCGCGTACGGCGCCCTGCCAGGAGAAGGCGGCGGACAGCCGGATCCCGGCCGGCGGCGCCGGATCCCCGCCGAGGGCCAGGGCCCGCGCGTAGGCGCGCAGCGGCTCCGGGGCGTCGGCCGCCCACCGGGCCCGGTGCCGGGCCGGGATGCCGTCGGACGCGCCCGGATCGAGGAGCCGGGAGAGCGGCCCGGGCCGGTGGGGCGGGACGTGGCGGATCGCGGGGTCGCCCGGGTGGTCGAACGGGTCGGCCTCGCCCTCGCAGCAGGTGAAATCGATGTCGGAGCGGGGCGGCGCCCCCCGCTCGGGGGACCGCTCGGGGACCTGCTCGGCGGGCCAGACGGCGAGGACCTCCGCGAGCTCGCCCGCGTCGGTGATCTCGTAGCGCGACGGGTGGTGCGGGTGAGCGTCACGGCTTGCCCCGTCGCGGACCCGGACGCACCGCACGGCAACGGATGGTGTCGGTTTCACGGTCCGATCGTAGGGCCGGCGGGCAGGACGTACGGCGCCATTTCGAGGAGCCGGGGCGGGGGGTCAGGGCGGGCTCAGGCGGCCCACCAGCCACTCCAGTGCCGCCGGGACCTCGCGGGACCAGGTCTCGTCGCGGCCGCCGCGGTCCAGGACCATCGACGACACCCGGGCGGGCGGCCGCACCGCCTCGATGAACTCCTGCGTCCGCGCGTACGGGTCCCCGCCCGCCCGGCCGCTCGCGACCAGGAGGGACACCGGCGGCTGCGGCAGGTTCCGCAGCCGCCACAGCAGGTCGTTCTCCTGCCGGTAGCGCGGGTCGCCCCCGAACAGGTCGCCCGTGGCCGCGTCCTTCGCCGCCGCGTAGGAGGCCGACAGCCCGGCGGCCGCCCGGTACGCGTCCGGCGTGCGCAGGGCCAGCTTCAGCGCGCAGTAGCCGCCCACCGAACGGCCCATCACGCCCCACCCCCGGGCGTCGCGCGTGAGCCCGTAGTGCGAGGCCACCGCCGCGCGCAGGTCCTGGGCGAAGAAGGTCTCCACCCGGGGCCCGTCCGGCACGTCCACGCACTGCGTGTCCCTGGGGGGCGCCACCGTCGGAGTCGTCAGCACCAGGACCGACGGCCGCATCCTGCCCGCCCGCACCGTGTCCAGCGCCAGCCGCGGGTAGCGGAACAGGTCGAGCAGCACCCGCGTCGTACTCGGGAACCCGCTCATGACCAGCACCACCGGGAACTCCTCCCGCCGCCGGGCCGTGGCCGGCAGGTACTGGGGCGGGAGGTACACGTAGGCCTGCGCCGACAGCCCGCTGTGCGCCCCGCGGAGCGTGACCGCCTCGACCCGGCCGATCACCGCCGGGTCGTCCGAGCCCTCGTACCGCCAGGAGCGCGTGCCCCGCACCAGCAGCCCGTCCCGCCCCGACGGGTCCGTGCCCGCGGGCGCCGGCCCGTCGAGCCGGGAGGACCGCAGGTCGCGCCAGGAGCCGTAGAAGCCGTACGAGGAGTTCACCGCGAGCAGCAGCGGCACCCCCATGGTCAGGGTGATCGCCAGTTGCAGCCCGGCCCGCCCCAGCACCGCCCGCGCACCCCGTCCCGCGAGCCGGGGCCACAGCCACACCGTGCCCCCGAACACCGCGGCCGCCAGGAGGACGGCCAGGAGCAGCGCCGGGGTGCCGGCGATGCCGAGGGACACGGCGAGGGCGACCCGGATGTCGCTCTTCATGGCGCCGATCCTGCCAGGACGCGTGGCGCCCGGCACGGCGGCGCGGGCGGGCGCGGGTGGGGGAGGGGGGCGGCCACAAGGGCGGGGAGAGGGCGGGGAGAGGGAAAGCCCGTAGGGGGTACGAGGAGAACCTCGTACCCCCTACGGGATCAACAGGGTGAGTGACGGGACTTGAACCCGCGGCCACCTGGACCACAACCAGGTGCTCTACCAACTGAGCTACACCCACCACGACGGGCGGCGGAACCACCCGGTCGATGTGCATGCACAGCATAGCCGATCAGCGCGGTCCTCCCGCGACGCCTTATCGGGCGGCACCACGGGGCGGCCCGGGGGGACGGCGTCCGTGCCGGGCTCCGGTCCGGCGCGGCCCCTGCCCTCCGCGCGCGGCTCACGGCAGGATCCCCGTATGGACCACGATTCCGATCACGAGGCCGTTCGCGGGCCCGCTCAGGACCGCTCCCACGACCGCTCCCACGACACCGATCCCTTCACGGCGGCCGACTACGCCGCCCGGATGGCCGCCGCCGCGCAGTCCGCCGCCGACGCGGGCCTGGCCGGTCTGCTGATCTCGCCCGGGCCCGACCTGACCCACCTCACCGGCTACCGGCCCGTCGACACCGAGAGGATGACCCTGCTCGTCCTCGCCGCCGGCCAGGAGCCCGTGCTCGTCGTCCCCGCGCTGGAGGCCCCCGACGCGGCGAAGGCGCCCGGCGCGGGTGCGCTGACCCTGCGCGACTGGACCGACGGGAAGAGCCCGTACGCCGCCGCCTCCCCGCTGCTCGACGTGGCCGGGCGCTTCGGGGTCAGCGACAACACCTGGGCGCTGCACCTGCTGGGCCTGCAGAAGGAGTTGCCGACGACCTCGTACGTCTCGCTGTCCGACGGGCTGCCCATGCTGCGGGCGGTCAAGGACGAGCGCGAGCTGGCCCGGCTCGCGGCCGCCGGAGAGGCCGCGGACGCCGCGTACGCGCAGATCCTGCACGTCCCCTTCGCCGGCCGGCGGGAGAGCGACGTCGCCGCCGACCTGGCCGCGCTGCTGCGCGTCCACGGCCACTCCCAGGTCGACTTCACCGTCGTCGGCTCCGGTCCCAACGGCGCCAACCCGCACCACGAGGCCGGCGACCGGGTCATCCGGCACGGGGACATGGTCGTCCTCGACTTCGGCGGGCTCAAGGACGGCTACGGCTCGGACATCTCCCGCACCGTCCACGTGGGCGAGCCCACGGAGGAGGAGCAGCGGGTCCACGACATCGTCCGCGAGGCCCAGTTGGCGGGCGTGGCGGCCGCCCGGGCGGGCGCCGCGTGCCAGGACGTGGACCGCGCGGCCCGTGCGGTGATCACCGAGTTCGGCTACGGCGAGCAGTTCATCCACCGCACCGGCCACGGCATCGGGGTCACCACGCACGAACCGCCGTACATGATCGAGGGCGAGGAGCAGCCCCTCCTCCCCGGCATGTGCTTCTCCGTGGAGCCGGGCATCTACCTTCCCGGGCGGTTCGGCGTCCGCATCGAGGACATCATCACGGTCACGGAGAACGGCTGCCGCAGCTTCAACAACGCCTCGCGGGAGATGGCGGTCGTCGAGTAGGACCACGGCCCGCCGGGACCCGGGGCCCGCCCCGGGTCCGCTCCGGCCGGGACCCGGCTCCGGCCCGGTCCCGGCCGGCCGGAGCGGACCCCCGGGCGGCGGGCCTCACGAGCCGAGGATCACCACCGACTCCGCCGGCACGTGGACCCGCCCGTCGGCGTCCGGGTGCGCGACGGGGATCCAGGCGGCCAGCACCCGTACGCCGTTGCGGCCCAGCGCGACCGTGGCCGGCTCTCCGGCGAGGTTCACCACCACGCGGATGTCGCCCCGGCGGAAGGTCAGCCAGCGGCGCTCCTCGTCGTGGGCGGTGCGGATCGCCGCCAGATCGGGATCGCGCAGGTCGGAATGGGTGCGGCGGAGCGTGATCAGGGTGCGGTACCAGTCCAGCAGGCGGGCGTGCGGCTCCTGGCCGGGCTCGGACCAGTCGAGGCAGGAGCGGTCCCGGGTCGCGGGGTCCTGGGGATCGGGGATCTCCTCGGGCTTCCAGCCGTGCTCCGCGAACTCGCGGCGCCGGCCCGCCCGCACGGCCTCGGCGAGCTCGGGGTCGGGATGGTCGGTGAAGTACTGCCAGGGAGTGCCCGCGCCCCACTCCTCGCCCATGAACAGCATCGGCACGAACGGCCCGGTCAGTGCCACCGCCGCCGCGCACGCGAGCAGTCCGGGGGAGAGGGAGGCGCCGAGCCGGTCGCCCAGGGCCCGGTTGCCGATCTGGTCGTGCGTCTGGGTGTAGCCGAGGAACCGGTGCGCGGGGGTGCGGCCGCGGTCCAGCGGGCGGCCGTGGTGGCGGCCCCGGAAGGAGGACCAGGTCCCGTCGTGGAAGAAGGCCCGGGTCATGGTCTTGGTGAGGGCGCCGAGCGGGGCCTCGGCGAAGTCGGCGTAGTACGCCTGGGATTCACCGGTCACCGCGCAGTGCAGCGCGTGGTGGAAGTCGTCGTTCCACTGCGCGTGCAGACCGATGCCGCCGGCCGCGCGGGGGGTGGTGGTGCGCGGATCGCACTGGTCGGACTCGGCGACCAGGAACAGCGGCCGGCCGGTCTCGGCGGCCAGCGCGTCGACGGCCGCGGCCAGTTCCTCCAGGAAGGTCAGCGCCCGGCCGTCGGCGAGCGCGTGGACGGCGTCCAGCCGGAGCCCGTCGATCCGGTAGTCGCGCAGCCAGGCGAGGGCGCTGCCGAGGAAGTACGCGCGGACCTCGTCGGAGCCGGGCGCGTCCAGGTTCACCGCGGCACCCCAGGGGGTGTGGTGGGAGTCGGTGAAGTACGGCCCGAAGGCGGGGAGGTGGTTTCCGGACGGGCCGAGGTGGTTGTGGACCACGTCCAGCACCACGCCGAGCCCGGCGGCGTGCGCCGCCTCCACGAACCGGGCCAGCCCGGCCGGGCCCCCGTACGGCTCGTGCACGGCCCAGGGCGCGACCCCGTCGTACCCCCAGCCGTGGCGGCCGGGGAAGGAGCAGACCGGCATCAGCTCGACGTGGGTGACCCCGAGGGCGGTGAGGTGGGGGAGACGGCCGACGGCCGCGTCGAAGGTGCCCTCGGGGGTGAAGGTCCCGATGTGCAGCTCGTACAGGACGGCGTCCTGGAGGGCCGTGCGGGGAGCCCCGACGGGGGCCGCGGGCGCCAGCGCCTCGAAGTCGACCACCGCGGAGAGGCCGTCGGGGCCGTCGGGCAGGCGGCGGCCGCGGGGGTCGGGCCGTACGGGCCCCGGGGTGCCGTCCGAGCCTTCGCGCGGGTCGCCGCCGTGGCCGGGGCCGCGGCCGGCGTCGTGTCCGCCTCCGGGGGCGTCGCCGGGGTCCTGGCCCGTGTCCGCGCCCAGCACGAACCCGTACCGGGAGCCGTCGGCGGCCGGGGCGTCCACGACCCACCAGCCCTCCCGGTCCGGATCGCGCGTCATCTCGTACGCGGCCCCGTCGAGTCTCAGTCCGACCCGGCCCGTCAGACCTGTCAGCGGTGCCCACACCTCGAACTTCACGGACGGTCCCCTCGTCTCGCGGCGGTACCCCAACCTGCGTGTCCGGGCCATCATCCCCGGCGCGGCGGGGGAGTTCTGGACACTCTGCCCCCGGCGGGCCGACAATCACCCTGTGACGTCCAGTTTCGAGTTCCCCGCCTACCCCGTTCCGCGCCTGTCCGACGCCGAGCGGGACAGGGCGCTGAGCCAGCTCAGGGAGGGCGCGGCCCTCGGCAAACTGTCGCACGACACCTTCCTGCGCCGCATGGAACTCGCCCTCGTCGCCCGCCGTTCCGAGGACCTGGCGGTGCTCACCGCCGACCTGGAGGGCCGGCAGGGCGCCGAACACCCCTGGACCCGCCGCCTGTTCGGCTTGGTGGGCCGGGCCTCGGCGGTGTCGGTCGGCGTCCGGCGGGCCTGGGCCGCCGAGAAGCTGCCCAAACTGCTCCTCCCGCACCCCAGCGCCCAGCCGCTGCGGATCGGCCGCGATCCGGGCAACGGGCTGCGGCTCAGCCACGAGACGGTCTCCCGGGCGCACGCGGAACTGAGCATGAAGGACGGGGTGTGGGTGGTCACGGACCTCGGCTCCACCAACGGGACCACCGTGAACGGGCGCCGGGTGACCGGCTCCGCCCTCGTCCGGGACGGCGACCAGATCGGCTTCGGCCGGATGTCGTTCCGGCTGTCGGCTTCCTAGCGGGGTCCACCGCCGGGTCCGGACGCGAGGGCCCGGGACCCGGGTGGAGGGCGTAGGGGCCCGGCGCGGAGGATGGCGTCCATGACTCGCATGGAACACGTCCCCGCCGCGGCGGCCCCGGAGACCGGAGCCGCCCCATCCGTCGTACGACCCGCGCGCCCCGGGGACCTGTCCCGGCTGATCGAACTCATGCGCGCGCACATGGTGTACGAGAAGTCCGAGCCCCGGCCGGCCGGCCTCGCCGACCGGCTCGGCCCCCTGCTGTTCGCCGAAGCGGCCCGGCTGTGGGTGCTGCTGGCCGAGACCCCGGACGGCGAGGTCGCCGGATATGCCGCCTGCTCGGCCCAGTTCTCCTTCTGGGAAGCCCGCGAGTACCTCCACATGGACTGTCTCTACCTCGCCGAGGAAGCCCGGGGCCACGGCCTCGGCGCCGCCCTGATGGACGCTGTCCGCGACCTGGCCGGCGAGCTGGGCCTCGGCCACGTGGAGTGGCAGACGCCCGACTGGAACGAGGGCGCGATCCGCTTCTACGACCGGCTCGGGGCGACGAGCCTGCCGAAGCTCCGGTACACGCTGGTGACGGCCGCCGAGTAGAGCGGGCGTCCCGGCCGGGCGACCGCCGGCCGGGCGGTCACCTGCCGGCCGCCACGAGGCGCTCGTAGGCCGCCAGGACCACGCGCGACTGGTGCTCCACCTGCGTGGCCACCGGGACCCAGCGGGCCTGGAAGCGGGCCGCGAACTCCTCGCACCACCCCGTGACGAGCCGGTCCACGGCCGGCGCCGCCGGATGGTCCTGCGCGCGCAGCACCCGCAGGAGCATCGCGGCGGCGCGCAGCGACAGCCGGCGGCCGAAGGCGTCGATGCTCCCGACGTAGGCGGCCGTCGCTTCGGCGGGGGCCCCGGGGCCCGTCCACTCGAGGGCGATGCGGGGGATCAGCGCGAGCGTCCAGTCCACCGCGCGCAGCAGGGCGTCGGCGGCCGGATCCGTACCGCCCGCCGCGGCCTCCCGCACAGCGGTCACCTGCGCGGCGTCGGCCGTGAGCCGGGCGGCGAGCACGCGCAGGGCACCGCGCGGGTCGGGGTGCGGGGCCGGATCGTCCACCAGGTCCGAGGCCCACATGGGGACTTCGACGATCGCGGTCGTACCGGCGTGGCGGTGGGCGCGGTACCAGGTGCTCAGACGGGTGTCCTCGGGAGGGTTCGCCGGGACGGCCGTGGCGGCCGGGATGTCCCCGGCGTCCCCGGTGTTCGCGGCGGCCGGGTCGTCCGGGGCGTCCGGGTCGTCCGGATCGGGCATCACGAAGATCCCCGCCCCGGGGGAGGGCCAGCCGGACGCGTCGGACGCGCTCGTCTCCACCGGGATGCGCAGCTCGGCGGCCGACGCCCCGAAGGGCTCGGCGAGGCCGGGGATGTCCCGGGTGAGCTGCACCCAGGAGCCGCCGAGATCGGTGCCGTGCAGGGAGACCTGGAGGGCGGGCCGGAGCTCGTCGATGAGGTGGGTGAGGGCCAGGGTCTCCGGGGGGAGGCGGTCCGGGGGCAGTAAGGACGGCGCCCACTCGGGCTGTTCGGGTCCGGGTGGTCGGAAGAAGTTCCGGTGGTAGTCGAGGAGCGAGAGGGGGCGGGGCGTGCGGTGCAGGGCCGCGCCGTCGGGGTCGGCGCAGAGCAGGAAGTGCCAGGTGGTTCCGGTGGGGGGCACGCGGATCAGGTGCCGGGCGAGCGCGAGGGCGGTGGCCCCGCCGACGGGCTCGTTGGCGTGTGCGCCGGCGACGACGAGCACGTTGGGCGTGGCTGCCCCCGCCCCTGCCGCCGTCCCCGTCCCCGTCCCCGTCCCTGCCTCCGCCTCTGCTTCGGCCGTGGTCGTTGCCGTCGCCTCGGTCGGGGACCCTACGGAGAGCACCCAGAGCGGCTCCCCCGCCCGGGAGGTGCCGGCCTGGCGGAGCCGGACGCGGTCGGGGTGCTCATCG
The DNA here is from genome assembly GCF_053609145.1 of Streptomyces sp. NPDC054961. Classification (NCBI taxonomy): domain Bacteria; kingdom Bacillati; phylum Actinomycetota; class Actinomycetes; order Kitasatosporales; family Streptomycetaceae; genus Streptomyces; species Streptomyces sp. NPDC054961. Next base: position 155,427 of record NZ_JBSGWY010000008.1, read on the forward strand.
GCGAGCGCGCGGGCGGCGAGGGCGAGTTCGTGAGGGGTGGGGTAGCAGATGTCACGGATGAGGGTCACAGGTGATCCCTTTCCCGTGGGGGGTGCGGGCTAGGCGTCCCGGGTGGCGTTGCGTGGTCGTCCCCGCCTCCGGAGCCGGGAACCGCCACGCGCCGCGGAAGGGCGCGAGCCCCGGAGGCGTGCGCCGTCGAAGGCCGGGCCCCGAGGCGCCGGAGCCCCTCGGGGACCTTGTGCGCGCGCCGTGTTCACACGGCCTCCGGCCCATCGCTCAGCCTTTGGTCCAGCTTCGAGAGATGGGGATTGGTGGGCTCGCGCTGGAGCCCCATCCGGACGACTTCGGCAGCCCGTGTCATGTCCTTCGAGGCGATGTGAAGCCAGGCGAGCCTGCTCAGCTCCGTGGGAGTGGCTTCGCCGATCCGGGCCTCCATGAGGCGCACGATACTGGCGATGATCATGCTCTTCGAGTCCGGGTCCAGACTGAGGGCCTGCTGCTTCTGGGCGTGCGCGAAGCAGCTGGCGGCGTTCGCGATCTCGGAGTACTCGCCTCCCGGGACCTCCGCCAGGTTGATGCGTGCGTTCAGCTCCTGGAGGAGGTCGCCCAGCTGGCGGTTGATCTCGATGAGCTTGCGCCATCCGTCGAGATCGTCGCTGTTCTTCTCCAGGAAGCGCACGATGCTCCGGCGCGCCTCGCGCAGGTCCTCCTCGCCGGGGCTCTCGAGGTAGAAGTCGGCGATCCTCAGCCAGGCCGGGGCGTAGCGCTCGGCCACGTACTCGAGTGCGCGCATCTGCGTCCTGTAGTCCTGGCCGGACTGCCTCCTGGAGGCGATGACGCGGACCATCCGCTCCACTCGGGGACCCATCCCCTTCGCCACGTCCGTCGCCTGCATGGGGCCGAACTGCTGGATCAGTTCGGTGTCGGCGATGACCAGCGGCCGGAAGGGGCTCACCTTGAGCTTGCTCTGGCCGAAGACGGTGGCCGTCATGGGGGTCCTGATGAACTCGTCCCCGCCGTCGTCCGTGATGACTTCGATCATCGAATAGCGTTCCAGCTGGTCGAGCGCGTCGTCCACGTCGATGGACTCGTTCTGCGGCCTGATGAGGGCGGCCTCCAGGGCCAGACGGGGAACGAGCGAACGCCAGTTGGCCAGGGTCAGGAACACCCGCTGCGCGGCCGGGGTGAGGACTCCGTAGGACCGCTCGAAGAGGGCGCGCAGGGAGTCCTCCTTGTTGAGGAAGAGGCGCTTGACGGGCACCGCCCGCCCCTCGCGCTTCGTGTCTCCCAGGAGGATCTTGGCGAAGTAGGGATGTCCGTCCGTTTCCTCGTACAGCGAGTCGATGTAGCTGTGCGTCATCAGGCTCTCGATCCCGAGCTTGCGTGACGTGGTCATCACCAGGTCCTCGAACTCGCCCCTCTTGAGTCCTCGGATCTCCACCGGGAAGTCGGCCTTGAAGTCCCGCATGCGTGTGGTGATCAGCACCTTGTTCGGGCAGCGCACGCACGCGTCGATGAACTGGTACAGCTCCAGCGGGTGCGACGCCGTCTCGAAGTTGTCGAACACGAGGAGGAGCCTCTTGTCCTCGTCGCGCTCGGCCATGCTCGCGGCCAGGTACTCCGCCGGTTTGAACCCCTTGACCTGGGACTCGGCCGGGTTCATCAGCGAAACGAACTGCTTGGCGATGTCCTCCTTGGAGAGGACCGCGGGGCGTACCGGCTTGGGGCCGGTGGCGAGGAGGTCGATGTCCCGGGCACTGAACCACAGGATGGCGAAGTAGTCGCCGTCCAGCGCGAGCCGGTGCAGCACCTCGAGCGCCAAGGACGTCTTTCCGATCCCGCCGCGGCCCACCAAGGTGACGACGGGGTGCCGGTCGTCCTTCAGGAGGCCGATGACTTCTTCCTCGAGGTCCGGCCTCTTGATGTATTCGGCCAGGCTCGGGGGAACGTTCGCGAAGGACCGGCCTTGGAGGTCGAGGTTCGGCAGGCCCTCGGTTTCGCTGGCCGGCAGCGCTTCCGGAGGGGTCTGGAAGTCCGCGGCGTCCCGCCTGATCCTCACGTCCGAGATGTAGGAAAGCATTTCGAACGTCGGCGCCGCACCCTCGCGGTAGCCGCCGTTGGCGACAAAGAAGTCCAGGGCGTCGACATCGCTCCCGACGAGAGGGAGCGGCTTCAGTTCGGAATCGAAAGCGATATAGGCGCCGTCGTCGTACGTGTGCTCCTTCTCCGACTTCAGATAGGAGAACTCCGACGCGTCACCCCCGATGGCGGTGACCCGGTACTTTCCGGAAAGGTTGCGGTGGAGGTAGACCCAGGGGGCCGAGAAGATGGAGGAACCCGTGATGATGGAAAGAATGGCCTGCTGGAGGTGAGGGGCGGACGCCGAGCATTTCGAGGTCGTGATCGCGCCGTGGCCCCGCGTCCTGTTCCGGAGCGCCGCGAAGCTCTTCACCCACCACTGCAGGTTGGCCTTGCGCGGGGCGGCCTCGAGATCGGCGTCGATGACCCGGCCGGCCTGGCTCAGGGCGTCGATGGCCACGCGCTGCCAGGACGCGTGGCCGTGCGGGAAGTTCTCGGTGAACTCGCGGGCGAAGGGACGGGCGGTGCTCACGATGTGGGCGCTGGCCGGTCCCGTGAGTACCTCGCTGAGCGCCCTCGACCATTCGCCGATGCCGTCCGCCCGGACGAGTTGGTAGGCAATCTTGTACCGCTGCCGGTCGCGATCGTTCTCCACGCCCGCGAGCAGGGCGGACGTGGTCAATTTTATGACGAGCTCGCCCAGCAGCATGAGGTCGTGAAAATAGGCGGTATCCGAATCCTGCCTGCTCTGATCCGCGCGTTCCCACATGCGGTTGAGGATTTTGGAATCGAGAGAGTGCACAGAATGCCCCTTGCCGCACTTATCGTGCCGACGCATGCAGAGACGGGTCATCCTATGGCTCTGACTGGGGGTCAGCAAGCCGCTTTGCGCACCTTCCGGGGATAGATATATCCACCCCGATGGGCCGCTCGCGCGGAGCGCCCGCCCGCCCGTTCGGCGCGTGCCGTCAGGGCCCCCGGCGCACCGCCACGGGCGCCGGGAACGCGCGGATCGTGGCGGTGCGCCGGCTGCGGCCGCGCTACTCCTCGCGCCGCAGGACGGCCACGGGGCGGGTGGCGTCCAGGAGCTCGGACAGGCGGACTTCCCCCGACAGCGGGGGCGCCGCGTGGAGGAGGGAGCGCCAGCGGCCCGGGGGCAGGCGGAGGGCCGTGTCGCCCCAGCCGCCCGCCAGCGCCAGGCGGTGGGACAGCCGGGTGGCCACCGCCAGCAGGGCGGGGGAGCGGGTGAAGGCGACGCAGTGGTCCGCCGCCGGGCCCCGGGCGGCCAGCGGGGCGTAGCCGGTGAACAGCTCGGGCCGGCTCCGCCGCAGCCGGAGCAGCGTCGCGGTGAGGGCGAGCTTCTCCTCCGCCGTGCCGCGCGGCGCCGCCCCCGCGTCCAGCCGGGCCAGGGCCGCCCCGGGGAACTCGGCGGGCCGCCGGTTGTCGGGATCCACCAGGGCCCGGTACTCCGTCTCGCAGCCCTGGTAGACCTCCGGCACCCCGGGCATCGCCAGGTGCAGGAGCGCCGCGCCGAGCACGTTCGCCCGGGCCGCCGCCGCGAGCGGCCCGGGCAGCTCCGGGGCCGCGGCGGGCACGTACCGCGTGAGCGTGGCCTCGTACGCCGCGTCCTGCTCGGTCCAGGTCGTGTGCAGGGCGGCCTCGCGGACCGCCTTCAGCAGGGCCTGCTCCAGCCGCTCGGCCCGCTCCGGTCCGTCGTCACCGAGGCCCAGCGCCGTCTGCCAGGCTACCCAGGCGAGTTGGGGATCCGCCCCGTCCGCCCCGTCCGGCCTCTCCGGTCCCCCGTCCGCCCCGTCCGTCGTGGGGGGCCTGAGCCCCGGTTCCTGCGACAGCACCGAGATCCGGGCCCGGACGTCCGCGCTGCGCTTGGTGTCGTGCGTGGTCAGCACCGTCCCGGTCGCGGGCCACCGCCGGTCCAGCTCGGCGCAGTACGTGTGGAACCCGGCCGGCGTGACCGCCGGGTTCCCGGGGTCCCCGCCCACCTCGGTGGCCGACAGCAGCGGGGCGTAGCGGTAGAACGCCCTGTCCTCCAGGGACTTGGCGCGCAGCGCGGCGGAGGTCTGGGCGAAGCGGGCCGCGAAGACGGGATCGAGGAGCACGAGGTCCCGTACGCCGGCCACCGCGGCCGGCCCCGAACGCGCGGCGGCCGCCGCCAGCGCCTCGGGCGAGAGCTCCCGCTCGCCCGGGTAGGGGCGGTAGACGGGGTAGGCGATCAGCAGCTCCCGCACGGCGGGCGCCCGTGCCGGTCCGGCCAGCCGCTCCAGCGTCGCCAGCTCGGCGGCCAGGTCCCCGGTCAGGACCTCCCGCGCGCCCGCCCCGGCGGTCGCCGTCCACGACGGCTGTCCGGTCGACTCCCGGAAGCCGTCGGCGAGTTGCTCCGCCCCGGCCGGGTCGGTGAGCACCCCGTCCACCCGGTACAGCGCGTCGTACCCGGTGGTCCCGGCCACCGGCCAGGAGTCCGGCAGCCGCTCGTGGCGGGCCAGGATCTTCTCGACCACCACCCAGCAGCCGTCCCCGACGGCCTCCCGCAGCCTGCGCAGGTAGCCCTCCGGGTCGGCGAGCCCGTCGACGTGGTCGATCCGGAGTCCGGCCACCACCCCGTCCCGGACCAGCTCCAGCACCTTGGAGTGGGTGGCGGCGAAGACGCCGGGATCCTCGACGCGGACCCCGATCAGCTCCGAAATGGTGAAGAAGCGCCGGTAGTTGAGGCTCGTCCTGGCCTCCCGCCAGTACGCCGGCCGGTACCACTGGGCGGCGAGCAGCGCCGCCGGCTCCAGCTCGGCCGTGCCCCGGCGCAGCGGGAACTCCAGCTCCCCGATCCGCAGGACGGCCCGGTCGCCCCGCCCGTCGACCTTGAGCTCCCCCGGATCCAGCGGCTCGCCGAGCACCGGCAGCAGCAGCTTCCCGCCGCCCGCCTCCCAGTCGATGTCGAACCAGTGTGCGTACGGCGAGTCCGGCCCTTCCCGGGCCACCTCCCACAGCGGCCGGTTCAGCCGGAGGGGCGCCGGCACCGCCATGTGGTTGGGCACGATGTCGAGGACGAGGGCGAGGCCGTGCGCGCGGGCGGTGGCGGCCAGCTCCCGCAGTCCGCCCTCCCCGCCGAGCTCGGCCCGCACCCGGGTGTGGTCGGTGACGTCGTACCCGTGGGCCGATCCGGGCACGGCCTCCAGCACCGGGGAGAGGTGCAGGTGCGACACCCCGAGTGAGGCGAGGTACGGCACCACTGCGCGGGCGTCCGCGAAGGTGAACTCCGGGCGCAGCTGTAGTCGGTAGGTCGCCGTCGGGGTGCCGGCAGACGGAGCATCGGATTCCGGTGCGTTGGATTCAACGCCTGTGTGCGCGGGCTGGCTCATGAGAACGTACGTACCCAGGATGCCGGATTCCGTGCCATGACCCAATGCATCCGGGTGACTGCACCGGGTTAACGTGACGCAGGTGTTCGGAACCGTCACCACCTATCGTCACGTCATCGCCCTGACCGGGCCCCTTCTCCCGATCGTCTCCTTCCTCGCCCGACTGCCCGTCGCGATGTCGCAGTTCGGAAGCGTTCTGCTGGTCGCGCAGACCAGTGGATCCCTCGCCACCGCCGGCATCGTGGGCGGCACGCTCTCCGCCGGACAGGTGGTCTTCGGGCCCGTTCTCGGACGGCTCGCCGACCGCCACGGACAGCGTCCCGTCGTCCTCGGCGCCGCCGCGGTCAACGCCGCCGCGACCGCCGCTCTAGTCGCCGGGGCCCTCGCGGACCTCGCCACCCTCCCGCTCGCCGCGCTCGGCGCCGTCACCGGCGCCTCCGTGCCGCTGATCGGACCGCTCGCCCGGACCCGCTCCGTGGCCCTGGCCCACCGCGCCAAGGCCGGCGAGAGCGTCGTGGGCGCCGTCCACTCCCTCGAAGGAACCCTGGACGAGGTCTCCTTCGTCTTCGGTCCGGCCCTCGTCGGCCTCGCCACCCTCGTCCTGCACCCCGCCGTCGCCCTCGGCGGCGCGGCCGGCCTCGTCGCCGTCTTCGGAACCCTCTACGCGCTCCACCCGACCGCCGCCGTCACGGCCGGGGTGTCCGCGCGGGTCCGCGAGGAGAAGGAGCGGTCCCGGGTCCGGCCGCCCCGCGTCGTGTACGCCGTGCGCGGCTCCCTCGCCCTCCAGGGCGCCATGTTCGGCGCCTGCCAGGCCGGGATCGCCGCCCTCACCGCGGAGTTGGGCGTTCCCGGCCAGGCCGGCATCGTCTACGCCGCCATGGGCGTGGTCAGTGCCGTCGTCGGCCTCTCGCTCGGTGCGCTGCCCGCCCGCTTCGGACTGCGGCTGCGCTGGCGGGTGGCCACGGCCGCCGCGCTCGCGCTCTCCCTGCCGCTGCTCCTCACCGACACCCTGGGGCCGCTGTACGCGGTGGTCACCGTGCTCGGGGCCGCCTACGCCCCGCACCTGATCACCGCCTTCGCGCTCACCGAGCGGGCGGTCGAGCCCTGCCGCCTCGCCGAGGCCATGGCCTTCGCGGCCAGCTCGCTCGTCGCCGGGCAGGCCGCCTCGCTCGCCGTCTCCGGGCGGCTCGCCGAGTGGTACGGGCCCGCCTCGGCCTTCGCGGTGGCCGTGGGGGCGGCCGCGCTGTGCCTGGTCCTCGCCCTCGTCACCCGCGTGCCGGCCGCCCGCACCCACGCCCCGGCGGCGCCCGCCCCGGATCCGGGCGCCCTCCCGGGCGCCGCCTACGCCGGGCGCTGAAGCACCACCAGACTCCGCCCGGGCAGCGTCACCCGGTCCCCGGCCGCGTACTGCGGCCCGGTACCGGGTGCCAGTACGTCCGCCCGTGCCGTGTCCACGACCAGGCGCCACTGCGCGCCGTGCCCGGCCGGGACGGTGAAGTCCTGCGTCTCCGCTGCCGCGTTGAACATCAGCAGGAAGGAGTCGTCGGTGATCCGCTCACCACGGGTGCCCGGCTCCGAGATCGCCTCCCCGTTGAGGAACACGGCCAGCGCCCGCGCCTGCTGCGCCTGCCAGTCGCGGGCCCGCATCGGCTCGCCGTGCGGGGTGAACCAGGCGATGTCGGACAGGTCGTCGTGCGTCCCCTCCACGGGGCGGCCGTGGAAGAAGCGGCGCCGCCGGAACACCGGGTGCTCGCGCCGCAGCCACACCATCTGGCGGGTGAACTCCAGCAGCGCGGGCGCCGGTTTGCCGGGCTCCGGCCAGGTCACCCACGACAGGTCGTTGTCCTGGCAGTAGGCGTTGTTGTTGCCGCCCTGGGTACGGGCGAACTCGTCGCCGTGGCTGAGCATCGGCACGCCCTGCGACAGCATCAGCGTGGCGATGAAGTTGCGCATCTGGCGTTCGCGCAGCTCCCCGATCTCCGGGTCCTCGGTCGGCCCCTCCACCCCGCAGTTCCAGGACCGGTTGTGGGTCTCGCCGTCCCGGTTCCCCTCGCGGTTCGCCTCGTTGTGCTTCTCGTTGTACGAGACCAGGTCGTTCAGGGTGAAACCGTCGTGGCAGGTCGCGAAGTTGATGGAGGCCAGCGGCCGGCGCCCGTCGTCCTGGTAGAGGTCGGAGGAGCCCGTCAGCCGTCCCGCGAACTCCGCGAGCGTGCGCGGCTGCCCGCGCCAGAGGTCCCGCACCGTGTCCCGGTACTTGCCGTTCCACTCGGTCCACAGCGGCGGGAAGTTGCCCACCTGGTAGCCGCCCTCGCCCAGGTCCCAGGGCTCCGCGATCAGCTTGACCTGGCTGACCACCGGATCCTGCTGCACCAGGTCGAAGAACGAGGACAGCCGGTCCACCTCGTGGAACTGGCGGGCCAGCGTGGCCGCCAGGTCGAAGCGGAAGCCGTCCACGTGCATCTCGGTGACCCAGTAACGCAAGGAGTCCATGATCAGCTGGAGGACGTGCGGGGAGCGCATCAGCAGCGAGTTCCCGGTGCCGGTGGTGTCCATGTAGTGCCGGGGGTCGTCCGCCAGCCGGTAGTACGAGGCGTTGTCCAGGCCGCGGAAGGACAGCGTCGGGCCCAGGTGGTTGCCCTCGGCGGTGTGGTTGTAGACCACGTCGAGGATCACCTCGATGCCGGCCTCGTGCAGCGCCCGTACGGCCGACTTGAACTCCAGCACCTGCTGGCCGCGGTCGCCCGAGGCGTAGCCGTTGTGGGGGGCGAAGAAGCCGATGGTGTTGTAGCCCCAGTAGTTGCTCAGCCCGTCGTCCACCAGCCGGTGGTCGTTGACGAACTGATGGACCGGCATCAGTTCGAGCGCCGTCACGCCGAGCTTGGTGAGGTGCCCGATGACCGCTGGGTGCGCGAGCGCCCCGTACGTGCCGCGCAGCTCCTCGGGAAGGTCCGGGTGGCGCATGGTCAGGCCCTTGACGTGGGCCTCGTAGAGCACGGTGTGGTGGTACTCGTGGCGGGGCGGCCGGTCGTTGGCCCAGTCGAAGTAGGGGTTCACCACGACCGAGCTCATGCTCTTGGGGGCCGAGTCCAGGTCGTTGCGGGAATCGGGGCGGCCGAAGTGGTAGCCGTACACCTCCTCGCCCCACTCGACGCTGCCGGCGACGGCCCGCGCGTAGGGGTCCAGGAGCAGCTTCGCCGCGTTGCAGCGGCGGCCGCGCTCGGGCTCGTACGGGCCGTGCACCCGAAATCCGTAGCGCTGACCGGGCATGACGCCGGGCAGATAGGCGTGCCGGACGAAGGCGTCGGTCTCGCGCAGCTCGACGGCGGTCTCCGACCCGTCGTCATGGAGCAGGCACAGCTCGATGCGTCGGGCGGCTTCCGAATAGACCGCGAAATTGGTGCCGGCGCCGTCGTACGTGGCGCCGAGCGGATAAGCCTGTCCCGGCCAGACCTGCATAGATAACGACTCTTCCGTTCTGTGTCGGGGTGATCCGGCATGGACCGCGTCACTGCCAGATCTTCCCCGAAAGAGGGGTCTCACGCGGGGACTTGGGGAGGGTCCTACCGGGTGACCCGGACAGCTGATAGGAGGGTCAAGGGACAATGGGGAGGTCAGATGATGCGCGCATCGGATAATGGGCCGATGCTCCGGCGGTGCGGCGGGCCACCGGTTCGCACGGGGGCCGCATCGGGCTGCAGGGGGCCGTGCGCGCGGAGTACCCTTCCGTGATCACTGGAGACGGGCGTCCAGACGCGGGAGGCGGTGCACGGGTGAGCTCGGGAGGTCTGGAGCTGCCCCCTGGTGACGGCGGTCACGAGGGCGGCCCGGCGGACACCGCGGGCGGGGCTCCCGGCGGGATGCCCGCCGGCGCGGTCTCGCTGGCCCCGCCGGAGGCCGGGAGGACCGGGAAGGCGCCGGCCGGATCCGGAGCCGAGCTGGACTGGGGCGCGGAGGCCTGGAGCGAGGTCCGGGTACGCGCCCAGCGCGCCGGCCGCGCCTACATCTGGCTGAACCTCGTCGAACAGCGGCTGCGTGCGGTGGTCGGAGCCGTGCTCCGCCCGGTCTACGAACCCGTGCACTCCGCGGACGACTGGGTCGTCGCGGCCGCCGGACCCGCCGGCCAGGAGTGGGTGCAGCGCGCGGTCGCCGTGCGGGAGGTCAGCCGGCGCAAGGGCTACCTGCTGGACTCCGCCGACGACAACGTGCTCAGCTTCCTCACCCTGCCGCAGTTGCGGGAGCTGATGGTCCAGCACTGGCCCTGCTTCGAGCCGTACTTCGACGACCGGCGCGACATCGAACAGGCGCTGGACGAGCTGGAGGTCACGCGCAACGTCGTCTCCCGCAACCGCGCCCTGTCGCGGGCCGTCCTGGAGCAGGCGGAGCGGGCTTCGGCGCGGCTGCTGGAGGTCCTGGGCGGCGGCGCGGGCTCGCCCTCCGCCGACCGGCTGCCGATCGACGCCGTCGAGGACCTGGTCGGCGACCGGTACGCGGACGTCATCTCCGTCCACCCCGACCGGGTGCGGCTGCAGCGCCAGCTCCCGGCGGAGGACCTCTTCGGCGGCGCGCGCCGCCTCGACGCCATCGGCATAGGCCTCAACCTGCTGGTCCAGAACTTCTCGGGCCGAAGACTCGTACGGCTCGCGGAGGCCGGCTGCCGGGTGCGGCTGCTGTTCCTCAACCCGGCGAGCAGCGCGGTCAAGCGGCGCGAGCGGGAGCTGGGGCTGCGCAAGGGGGAGCTGAGCCGGTCGGTGGAGATGAACATCCTGCACGTGCGGCGGGTGCGGGCCGGACTGCGGGACGCGTCGGGCTTCGAGATCCACGTCTTCGACGAGACCCCGCGCTTCACGGCCTACCTGGTCGAGGGCGAGTCCTCGGGCATCGCGGTGGTCCAGTCGTACCTGCGCCGGGCGCGGGGCATGGAGGCGCCGGTCCTGCTCCTGCGGGGCGGCGGGCGCGGGGGGTCCCGGGACACCTCGCGCGAAGCGGACCACGGGTTGTTCCCCACGTACCGGGAGGAATTCGAATCGATCTGGCAGGACTCCCGGCCGGTCTCCTGACGCAGGGACCCCCCGCTCCTCCGGGGGAGCGCACCGCCCGGCGGCCCCGGGGGCCGCGGTGTCAGTGGCCCGTGGCAGGCTGAAAGCCGTTGACCGAAGGTACGGGTAGGGGTGGGGGCGCGTGATGGGGGACTGGCACGGCGGTGTGCTGATCGGGTTCGACCTGGAGACGACCGGCACGGAGCCGGGGGAGTCGCGGATCGTGACGGCCGCGGTGGTCGAGGTGCGGGACGGCGAGGTGCGCGGACGGCGGGGCTGGCTCGCGGACCCGGGGATACCGATCCCGGAACAGGCCTCCGCCATCCACGGCATCAGCACGGAGCGGGCGGTCGCCGAAGGCCGCCCCGTGCGCGAGGTCGCGGACGAGGTCGCGGCGGCCCTGGTGGACCACTGGCGGGCGGGCGCGATCGTCGTCGCCTACAACGCGGCCTTCGACCTGACCCTGCTGTCGGCCGAGCTCGCCCGCCACGGACTTCCCTCGCTCGCCGACCGGCTGGGCGGCGCGGAGACCGGCCCCGTGGTGGACCCGCTGACCATCGACCGGGCCGTCGACCGCTACCGGCGCGGCAAGCGCACGCTGGAAGCGGCCTGCGGGGTCTACGGGGTCACCCTCGAAGCCGCGCACGACGCCGGGGCGGACGCGCTGGCCGCGGTCGGCGTGGCCCGCGCGATAGCCGCCCGCCACCCGGAGGTGGCCGCCCTCACCCCGGCCGCGCTGCACGCCCGCCAGGGCGCCTGGCACGAACGCTGGGCCCGCGACTTCCAGGCGTACCTGCGGGGGCAGGGCACCCCGGACGCGGTGATCGACACGGCGTGGCCGCTGCGGGGGCTCGTGGCGGCGTAGGACCCCGGTCCCCGTCCCTGCCGGGCTGCGCGGCCCCTTCCGGGCCGGCGCCGGCCGGATCACGGCACTAGAACGGGTGCCAGCGGGTTTCCGTGTCCCCTTCGCGCAGGGAGGCGACCCGGCGGCGGAATTCGGCCAGGGCCTTGGGGTTGGCCGGGGCGTGCTGGGAGACCCAGGCGCAGCTGGCCGTCTCGCGGGCGCCGCGCAGGACCGCGCAGCCCTCCCAGCCGCGCACGTCCCATCCGTACGCCGTCGCGAACGCCTCGTAGGACGCGCCGGGCAGCCCGTAGCGGTCGCGGGAGAGCGCCATCACCACGAGGTCGTGCTCGCGCAGGTCGCTGGAGACCGTCTCCAGGTCGACCAGGACCGGCCCCTCCGGGCCCACATGGACGTTGCGGGGCAGCGCGTCGCCGTGGATCGGGCCCGGTGCGAGGTGCGGGGTGAGGGCGGCGACCTGGCCGGCGTACCCGTCGCGGCGGGCCCGCAGGTACGCCGCGTCCGCCGGGTCGATGGCGTCGCCCGCCAGCCGGAGCCAGCGCTCGACCCCGCCCAGCAGGTCCCGCGGGGGCAGGGCGAAGGGGGGCGCGGGCAGGGCGTGGATCCGGCGCAGCAGCGCCGCGAGGTCCTGCGGTCCGGCCGGGCGGACCGCGTCCGGGAGCCGGTGCCACAGTGTCACCGGGTGCCCGTCCACCAGCAGGGGCTCCGGCTCGGCCGCGCGGACCGCCGGGACCCCGCACCGCGCGAGCCAGCCCGCCACGGCGAGCTCGAGTTCGGCGCGGGGCAGCAGCGCCGCCTCCCGGCCCACCTTGGCGACGAGGCCGTCGCCGAGAGCGAAGACGGCGTTCTCGCCGAGGGCCAGCAACTGCGGAGTCCCGGCCCGTGCGGTGAGGCCCGCCGCCGTCAGTACGTGCCTGGCCCGTGCCTCGTCCATGCCGTTCTCCGCCGTCCGTCCTGGTCCGCCGCCTCGTCCCGGGCGGGCCCGGGCGTCCTTGATCGGCCAAGTCTCGCACCCGGGCCAGGTCTTTCGTTCTTTTCGGTTGCACGAGACGTCTCGTCTCGTTATCTTCGTCTCATGACCTCGACCGCGAAGCCCGCCCACATCGCCATGTTCTCCATCGCCGCCGCCGGCCACGTGAACCCGAGCATCGAAGTGATCCGCGAACTGGTCGCCCGCGGCCACCGCGTCAGCTACGCGATCCCCGCCGCCTACGCGGACAAGATCGCCGAGACCGGCGCCACGCCGGTGATCTGGAACTCGACCCTCCCCACCGAGGACGACCCCGAGGCGTGGGGCACCGAGCTCATCGACAGCATCGAGCCCTTCCTCACCGACGCGGTCCAGGCCCTCCCGCAGCTCGCGGCCGCCTTCGAGGGTGACGAGCCCGACCTCGTCATCCACGACATCACCTCCTACCCGGCGATCGTCCTCGCCCACCGCTGGGGCGTCCCCGCCGTCTCCCTCTCCCCGAACCTGGTCGCCTGGACCGGCTACGAGGAGGAGGTCGCCGCGCCGATGACCGCCGCACTGCGCGCCTCCGAACGCGGCCGCGCGTACTACGCCCGCTTCCGCGCCTGGCTCGACGAGAACGGCATCGACGAGGACAGTGACCGCTTCGTGGGCCGCCCCCGCCGCAGCATCGTGCTCATCCCGCGCGCCCTCCAGCCGCACGCCGACCGGGTCGACGACTCCGTGTACACCTTCGTCGGCGCGTGCCAGGGAGACCGGAGCGCCACCCAGGGCACCTGGCGGCCCCCGGCGGCGGCGGAGGCCGCCGGGAAGAAGATCCTGCTGGTCTCCCTCGGTTCCACCTTCACCAAGCAGCCGGCCTTCTACCGGGCCTGCGTCGAGGCCTTCGGGGACCTGCCCGACTGGCACGTGGTGCTCCAGATCGGCAAGTTCACCGACGAGGCCGAGATCGGGCCGGTCCCCGCCAACGTCGAAGTCCACCGCTGGGTTCCCCAACTGGACATCCTGCGACGGGCCGACGCCTTCATCACCCACGCGGGCGCGGGCGGCAGCCAGGAGGGACTGGCCACCGGCACCCCGATGGTCGCGGTCCCGCAGGCCGTCGACCAGTTCGGCAACGCCGACATGCTGGTCGCCCTCGGCGTCGCCCGGCACGTCCCGATGGCCGAGGCCGACGCCGCCACCCTGCGCGAGGCCGTCCTCACCCTGGCCGCCGACCCGGAGGTGGCGGCCCGGGCGCGGGCCGTCCGCGCGCGGATGGCCGCCGAGGGCGGCACGCGGCGGGCCGCGGACCTGATCGAGGCCGAACTGCCCGCACCGGCCGGGCCCGCCACCCCGACGGCCTGACCTCACCCGACGGCCTGACCTCTCCCGACCGCCCCGGGCGCGATGTCAGCGGAGGGTCCTATCGTTCCCACATGACCACTCGGAAGTACGCGGCGCTCCTGCGGGGCATCAACGTCGGCGGGAACAAGAAGGTCCCGATGGCCGAACTGCGCCAGGTCCTGCACGACCTGGGACACCAGGACGTGCAGACGTACCTGCAGAGCGGCAACGCCGTCTTCGGCAGCGCGACGGAGCGGGCCCCGGAGGCCCTGGCCCGCGAGCTGGAGGCCGCCATCGAAGCCCACTTCGGCTTCCGGGTCGCCTGCCTGGTGCTCGACGCCGCCCACCTGCGCGCCGTCGCCGAAGCCTGCCCCTTCCCGGCCGCCGAGCTGGAGGGCAAGCAGCTCCACGCCACCTTCTGCTCCGAGCAGCCCGCCGCGTCCCGGTTCGCGTCGATCGACGGGCCCTCGTACCTCCCCGAGGAGTACCGCCTCGGGGACCGGGTCATCTACCTCTACGCCCCGGAGGGCCTCGGCCGCTCGAAGCTGGCCGAGGCCCTGGCGAGACCGGCCGTCGTCAAGGGCCTCGACGTGACCACCCGCAACTGGAACACGGTCGCGAAGCTGGTCGAACTGACCGGGAACTGACCCGCGACCGCACCGGAACCGACGGACGGGGGCCGCTGCCGACCCGTGGCGCGCGTCCCCGGTCCGACCACGGGTCAGTCGGCCAGAGCGTCCAGCAGGGAGGTCTCGCGCGCGGTCAGCCGGACCGTCGCCGCGTCCAGGTTCTCCGCCAGGTGGTCCGGGGAGCCGGTGCCCGGCGTGGGGCAGAGGACCGGGGAGTGGTGGAGGAGCCAGGCCAGGGCGATCTGGCCGGTGGACGCGCCGCGTTCGGCGGCGACCGCCGTCAGCGCGGCCGCGCCCTCGCGGGTCAGGGCTCCGCTGCCCAGCGGGTAGTACGGGAGGAAGGCGATCGCGCGCTCCTCACAGAGGGAGAGGAGTTCCGCCGAGGAGCGGTCCAGCAGGTTGTACGGGTTCTGGACCGAGGCCACCGGAACCAGCGACAGGGCCTCCCGCAGCTGGCCGGCCGTCACCGTGTTCAGGCCGATGTGCCGGATCTTGCCCTCCGCCCGGAGCTCGGCCAGCGTGCCCAGCTGCTCCGCCGCCGGGACGGCCGGGTCGAAGCGGTGCAGCTGGTACAGGTCGATCCGGTCGAGACGGAGCCTGCGCAGGCTCGCCTCGCACATGGCCCGCAACTGCTCCGGCCGGCCCGCGGCGTGCCACCGGTCCGGGCCGGTGCGCACCACCCCGCCCTTGGTGGAGACCACCAGCCCCTCCCCGTAAGGGTGGAGGGCCTCGGCGACCAGCTCCTCCGCGAGGGCCGGGCCGTAGTTGTCGGCGGTGTCGATCAGGGTGACCCCGCGCTCCACGGCGGCGCGCAGCAGCGTACGGGCCCGCCCGCGGGAGCCCCGCGGGCCCCAGTAGCCGGCGCCGACCAGGCCGCCGGTGCCGAGCCCGAGGCGGCGCACCGGCAGGTCGCCGCCGAGGAGGAACGTGTCTTCAGCGGGAACGGGCATGGCCCGACCGTAGCGCGGCGGCGAGGATGTGCCAGGCTCGGGGCATGCGTTACATCATCATCGGCGCCGGGGCGATCGGCGCGACCATCGGCGGACGGCTCGCGGAGTCCGGCAACGAGGTCGTCCTCGTCGCGCGCGGCCCCCACGCGCAGGCCCTCCGGGCGGACGGGCTGCGGCTCACCACGGCCGACGGGGAGCGCGTGCACCGGCTGCCCGTGGCCGGCGACCCGGCCGAACTCGGCGAACTGCGCCCCGACGACGTGCTGGTGCTGACGGTGAAGACCCAGGACGCGATCGCCGCGCTCGACGCGTGGGGCGACGCCGAGGTCGCGGGCGGCGGGACGGCCGCGCAGCGACTGCCGGTGCTGTGCGCCCAGAACGGCGTGGAGAGCGAACGCCTCGCCCTGCGGCGCTTCGCGCGCGTGTACGGGGTCTGCGTCTGGCTGCCGGCGACGTTCCTGGAGCCGGGCGCCGTCTCCGCGCTGTGCGCGCCGCTGACCGGGATCCTGCACGTCGGACTGGCCGCCGGGGGCGCGGACGCGCGGGTCCGGCGGATCGCCGCCGACCTGGAGAAGTCCGGCTTCGAGGCGCCGGTCGTCGAGGACGTGATGCGCTGGAAGCACGCGAAGCTGCTGGGCAACCTGGGCAACGCGATCCAGGCGACGACCGGCCCCGATCCCGATCCGGCCAAGGCGGCGCTGCTGCTGCGGGCGATCCGCGAGGCGAAGGCCGCCTTCGAGGCCGCCGGCATCGGGTACGCCTCGGAGGCCGAGCAGACGGCGGCGCGGGGCGGCAAGGTGGAACAGCCGCCCGGCGTGCGGGGCGGATCGTCCTGGCAGAGCCTGGCCCGGGGCACGGGATCGATCGAAGCGGACTACCTGAACGGTGAGATCGCGCTGCTGGGCCGGCTGCACGGGGTGGCGACCCCGGTGAACGACACCCTGCGGCACGCGGCGAACATCTTCGCCCGCGAGGGCCTCCCGCCGGGCGCGATGTCCATCGAGGACCTGACCACCCTGGCCGACGAGGCCGTGGCGCGCGGGTAGGCGCGGCCCGTGCCCGGCGGCTCAGGCCGTCAGGGCCGGGATCCGTACCGGGGCGCCGGCCGCGGCCTCGTAGCGGCGCAGCAGCAGGCGGGCCAGTTCCGGCGAGGGTCCCAGGACGGAGGCCACCACGTCGGCGCCGGCCGCCGCCGCGCCGGCCGCGATGCGGTCCGGGAGGCGGCCGGGGGCGATCACGTACGGGGCCACGGCGATCCGGCGGACGCCCTGGGCGCGCAGCGCCCGTACGGCGTCCTCCGTCCGGGGGAGAGCAGCGGAGGCGAACGCAGGCCGCACGGCGCACCAACCGGTGTGCCGCCACTCCCGCGCGGTTTCAGCGATCACTGCGATCGCCTCCGGGTCCGAGGAACCGGCGGACGCGAGCACCACACCGGTGGTGGCGCGGTCCGCCGGGGTGAGGCCGGCCTCCCACAGGCGGCGCTCGAGGTTCGCCAGCAGCAAGGGGGACGGCCCGAGGACATCCGCGATCCGGACCGAAAGGTCCGGCAGGTGGGACGCGGCCCCCGCGAGGACGGCCGGGACGTCGGACTTGGCGTGGAACGCCCGTGTCAGGAGCAGCGGGAGGGCCACGACCTCCCGTACGCCCGAGAGGTAGAGAGAGGCGACCGCCTGGTCGACGGCCGGGCCGTCGAACTCCAGGAAGGCCGTCTCCACCCGCAGCCCCGGCCGCAGCGCCCGCACCCGCCGGGTGAGGGCGTGCACGGTCGCCGCGTGCCGCGGGTCGCGGCTGCCGTGGGCGATGACCAGCAGGGCGGGGGAGGCGGGGGAGTGCGCGTCCACCGGGGTCAGCCCCTGACCAGCAGGCCGCGGCTGCGCAGCACCCAGCGCTCGACCGGGCTGAAGATCAGCAGGTCGATGGCGATGCCGACCACGAGGATCAGCAGGATCGCGAGGAACACGCCGGGCAGGTCGATGTTGTTGCGCCCGTTCTCCAGCAGCTGTCCCAGGCCCAGACCCAGGTCCGGGGAGCTGGCGATGATCTCGGCGGCCATCAGGGAGCGCCAGGAGAAGGCCCAGCCCTGCTTGAGGCCGGCCAGGTAGCCGGGCAGCGCCGCGGGCATGACCACGTGCCGGGCGCCGCTCAGTCCGGTGGCGCCCAGGGTGCGGCCGGCGCGCAGGAACAGCGGCGGGATCTGGTCGATGCCGGACACGAGGCCGTTGGCGATGGACGGGACGGCGCCGAGCAGGATCACCGTGTACATCATCGCGTCGTCGAGGCCGAACCAGAGCACCGCCGGGGGCACCCAGGCCACCGAGGGCAGGGACTGCAGGCCCTGCAGGATCGGGCCGATGGCGGCGCGGACGAACTTCACCCGGGCGACCAGCAGTCCGAGCGGGGTGCCGATGGCGAGGGCCAGCAGGAAGCCGAGCAGGCCGCGGGAGACGCTGGTCCAGATGACCTCCAGCAGGGTCCCCTTGAGCCACATCTCGGACAGGCTGTCCCAGACCGCGGACGGCGCGGGCAGCTTGGTCTCGTCGGTGACCTTCGCCGTGACGAGCACCTGCCACACGACCAGGACGAGGCCGACGGCCAGCAGCGGGGGCAGCACCTTCTTGGTGAAGACCTCGCGCAGGGAGGCGCGGTGGGTCTGGACCGCGTCGAGGGCGTCGAGCCCGGCCTCCAGGCCGGCCAGGTCGTCGTTCTTGGCCGCGGTCTTCGCAGTGGTGTCAGTGCTGGCCATGACGGCGGATCTCCCCACGCAGTTCTTCAGTGATCTCAAGGGACAGCTCCGCGACGTCCGCGTCCTCGATGCGGCGCGGCTGCGGAATGCCCACGGTCCATTCCCTGGCGACCCGGCCGGGGCGCGAGGAGAGCAGGACCACGCGCTGGGCGAGCCGGACGGCCTCGCGCACGTTGTGGGTGACGAAGAGGACGGAGAGCCCCGTCTCGGCCCAGATGCGGGTGAGTTCGCCGTGCAGCACGTCGCGGGTGATGGCGTCGAGGGCGGCGAAGGGCTCGTCCATGAGCAGCAGCCGGCTGTCCTGGGCGAGGGCCCTGGCCAGGGCCACGCGCTGGCGCATCCCGCCGGACAGCTCGTGGACCCGCTTGCCGTACGCGCCCCCGAGCCGGACCAGCTCCAGCAGCCGCTCCGCCTCGGGCTTGCGCTCGGCCTTGGCGACCCCGCGCAGGCGCAGGGCCAGTTCGATGTTCTTGCCCGCGGTCAGCCACGGGAAGAGGGCGTGCTCCTGGAACATGAGGGCCGGACGGCCGCCGGGGGTCTCGATCGAGCCCACGGACGGCTTGTCCAGTCCGGCGACCAGGTTGAGCAGGGTGGATTTGCCGCAACCGGAGGCACCCAGGATGGTGACGAACTCGCCGGGAGCGACATCGAGGCTGATGTCGTCCAGGACGAGCTGCGTTCCGGCCGGGCCGGAGAAGGACTTCGAGACGTGCTCGATGCGTGCGGCGTACGGGTGCTGCTCCGCTGCGATGCCCTCGGCAGCCTTGGCGAGCGTGGTGGCCATGGTCGTCACCTCCTGGGTTGCTGGACTACGGAGTTACTTCGCGCCGAGACCGGCGTCGGAGACCTCGGGCTTGCCGGCGGCCTTCAGGACCTTGTTCAGGAGCGAGAGGTCGTAGATGCCGGCCAGGTCGGGCTGCTCGATGAGCTTGGCCTTGACCGCCCAGTCGGACTCCGTCTTCAGCGTGGAGGCCAGCGGGTCGTCGGTGACGAGGATGGACTGCCAGGCCGGGTCGATGACCTTCGCGTCGAGCGGCTTGCCGCCCTCGGCCGCCAGTTTCGCGTTCGCGGAGGCCTTCGCCTGGTCCTGGTTGGCGTTGATCCACTCGTTGGTCTTCACCGTGCCCCTGAGCACGGCCTCGACCACGTCCGGGTGCTCCTTGAGGAACTTCTGCGACACGATGATGTTCGTGATCACGAACTTCTTGTCGGGCCACAGGGCGGTCTCGTCGAGGAGGACGGCGCCGCCGTCGGAGACGAGCTTGGAGGCCGTGGGCTCCGGCACCCAGGCACCGTCGATCGAACCCTGCTTGAAGGCGTCCGGGGTGACCTTGTTGTCCGTGCGGACCACGGAGACGTCGCCCTTGCCGGACTCGGGGTCGACCGACCAGCCCTTCTCGGCGATCCAGTTGAGGAACGCGACGTCCTGCGTGTTCCCCTTCTGCGGGGTGGCGATCTTCTTGCCCTTGAGGTCGTCCAGGGTCTTGATCTTGTCCGGGTTCACGACCAGCTTGACGCCGCCCGAGGCGGAGCCGGAGATGATCCGCAGGTTCTGGCCCTTGGACTTCACATAACCGTTGATCGACGGCGAGGGGCCGATGAAGCCGATGTCGAGAGAGCCGCCGTTGAGGGCTTCGATCTCGGAGGGGCCGGCGTTGAAGGCCTGCGGCTTGATCGTGGTGCCGCCGAGCTCCTTGGCGATCAGGCCTTCCTGGAGACCGACCAGCGCGGTGGCGTGCGTCAGGTTCGGGAAGTAGCCGATGCGGACCTCGGAGGCCGACAGCTTCTTGTCGGCGTCGGCGGCGACGTTCCCCTTCGCGGGAGCGTCGTCCTTCTTGGCCTCGGAGCCGTAGCCGCACGAGGCGAGCGCGGCGATCAGGAGCGGCAGGGCGGCAGCGGCGACGATGCCGCGGTTCAGGGTCCTACGGGTGGTACCGGTGGCAGGCACGGGAGGACTTCCTCTCGTAGCGTCGGGTCACGACGCACGTCTTCGTCTATGGAGCAAGGGCAGGTACAGCTCTGTGGGGGTGTGGGCGCGCAAGCGGTGCGCGTACGTCATCACGCACATCGCCCCACACCTCCCTGGCCGCTGCCGAGGGAGCCGCTGCCTACGCGGCCGCCCTCCTTCGCGAAGGTGGAGTAGATATCGGCAAGCATGATCAGAAGTCCCACCCTTCCTCATCGGCCTGGATGGTGGTCTCGGCCCGGGAGGCGAAGGACTCGCCGACCATGCCGGCCGCCAGGGTCGTGCCGTCCGCGGGGTCGATCAGCAGGAAGGATCCCGTGCGGCGCGAGGCGGCGTACGGGTCGAGCGCGAGCGGCTCGGCGGTGCGGACGACGACCCGGCCGATGTCGTTGGCGACCAGCTGCCCGGGGTTCGGGTGCTGCGACAGGTCGTCCAGGGTCAGCCGCGAGGGGATCTCCTTGACGATCGCCTTGACCGTGCGCGTGGTGTGCTTGATCAGCACCCGGGCGCCGACGGCCAGCGGCTGGTCCGCCACGTGGCAGACCGTCGCCTCGACGTCCTGCGTGGTGGCGGGCGCGCTCGCGGACGGCGCGATCAGGTCGCCGCGCGAGATGTCGATGTCGTCCTTCAGACGCACCGTCACCGACTGCGGGGCCCAGGCGATGTCCACGCTCCCGCCGAGCGCGTCGATGCCCTCGATGACCGAGGTGCGGCCCGACGGCAGGACGGTCACGGCCTCGCCGACCCGCAGCACGCCGGAGGCGATCTGGCCCGCGTAGCCCCGGTAGTCCGGGTGTTCGGCGCTCTGCGGACGGATCACGTACTGCACCGGGAAACGCGCGGGGCAGGCGGTGAGGTCGTGGCTGACCGGGACGGTCTCCAGGTGCTCGAGCACCGTGGGGCCGCCGTACCAGTCCATGTGCGCGGACGGCTCGACCACGTTGTCGCCGGCCAGGGCCGAGATCGGGATCGCGGTGATCTCCGGGACGCCCAGGTCCGAGGCGTACGCGGTGAACTCCTCGGCGATCGCGGCGAAGACCGACTCCGCGTAGCCCACCAGGTCCATCTTGTTGACGGCCAGGACCACGTGCGGCACCCGCAGCAGCGCGGCGACCGCCGCGTGCCGGCGGGTCTGCTCGATCACGCCGTTGCGGGCGTCGACCAGGACCACCGCGAGGTCGGCGGTGGAGGCGCCGGTGACCATGTTCCGGGTGTACTGCACGTGCCCGGGGGTGTCGGCGAGGATGAACCGGCGGCGGGCCGTCGCGAAGTAGCGGTAGGCCACGTCGATGGTGATGCCCTGCTCGCGCTCGGCCCGCAGGCCGTCGGTGAGCAGCGCGAGGTCGGGCGTGTCCTGGCCGCGCTGGGCGGACACGGCCTCGACGGCCTCCAGCTGGTCGGTGAGGATCGACTTGGAGTCGTGCAGCAGGCGGCCGACGAGCGTGGACTTGCCGTCGTCGACGGAACCGGCGGTCGCGAAGCGCAGCAGCGTGGTCGCCGACAGATCGGCGAACTGCTCGGTGGTGGAGGTCATGTCTAGAAGTACCCTTCGCGCTTGCGGTCTTCCATCGCTGCCTCGGACATCTTGTCGTCGGCGCGGGTGGCACCCCGCTCGGTGAGCCGGGAGGCGGCGATCTCGGTGATCACGGCGTCCAGCGTGGTGGCGTCGGAGTCGACGGCACCGGTGCAGGACATGTCACCGACGGTGCGGTAGCGCACGAGCCGGGACTCCGGGGTCTCGCCGCTCTTCGGGCCGCCCCACTCGCCGGCCGTCAGCCACATGCCGTTGCGCTTGAAGACCTCGCGCTCGTGGGCGAAGTAGATCTCCGGGAGCTCGATGTTCTCGCGGGCGATGTACTGCCACACGTCCAGCTCGGTCCAGTTGGACAGCGGGAAGACGCGCACGTGCTCGCCGGGGGCGTGGCGGCCGTTGTAGAGCTGCCACAGCTCGGGGCGCTGGCGGCGCGGGTCCCACTGGGAGAACTCGTCGCGCAGGGAGAAGACGCGCTCCTTGGCGCGGGCCTTCTCCTCGTCGCGGCGGCCGCCGCCGAAGACGGCGTCGAACTTGAGGCTCTGGATGGCCTCGGTCAGCGGGAGGGTCTGCAGCGGGTTGCGGACCCCGTCGGGGCGCTCGCGCAGCTTGCCGGCGTCGATGTACTCCTGGACGGAGGCCACGTGCAGGCGCAGGCCGTGCCGGGCGACCGCGCGGTCCCGGTAGGCCAGCACCTCGGGGAAGTTGTGGCCGGTGTCCACGTGGAGCAGGGTGAACGGCACCGGCGCCGGCGCGAACGCCTTCAGCGCCAGGTGCAGCATGACGATGGAGTCCTTGCCGCCGGAGAAGAGGATCACCGGCTTCTCGAACTCGCCCGCCACCTCGCGGAAGATGTGCACGGCCTCGGATTCGAGGGCGTCGAGGTGCGACAGCGCGTAGGGCGCGTCCGTCCCTTCGTGGACGTGTGCGACGGTGGCGGTCATGCCAGGCCCCTCTCGGTGAGCAGCGCGTGCAGGGCCGAAGCCGACTCCTGCACGGACTGCGTGTGCGACTCGATACGGAGGTCCGGGGACTCCGGTGCCTCGTACGGGTCGTCGACCCCGGTCAGACCGGAGATCTCGCCCGCCGCCTGCTTGGCGTACAGGCCCTTCACGTCACGCTCCGAGCAGACCTCGACCGGGGTGGCCACGTGGACCTCCAGGTACGAGGTGCCCTCGGCGGCGTGACGCTTGCGGACGGCCTCGCGGCTGTCCGCGAACGGCGCGATCACCGGCACCAGCGCCTTGACGCCGTTGCTCGCGAGGAGTTCGGCGACGAAGCCGATCCGCTGCACGTTGGTGTGCCGGTCCTCACGGCTGAACCCGAGACCCGCGGAGAGGAACTCCCGGATCTCGTCGCCGTCGAGGACCTCCACGCGGTGGCCCTCGGCGCGCAGCCGCTCGGCCAGCGCGTAGGCGATGGTGGTCTTGCCCGCGCTCGGCAGCCCGGTCAGCCACACGGTGGCGCCCTGGTCGCTCACGCTCATCTGCTTCGTCTCCGTCGGTTCCGTGCGAGAGGTGTCTGTCATCAGCCGTGCAGTCCGCACTCGGTCTTCCCGCGTCCGGCCCAGCGGCCGGCCCGGGCGTCCTCGCCCGCGGCCACCCGGCGGGTGCAGGGCGCGCAGCCGACGGAGGCGTAACCGTCCGTCAGCAGCGGGTTGGTGAGGACGCCGTGCTCCTGGACGTACGCGTCCACGTCGTCCTGGGTCCAGCGGGCGATCGGGGAGATCTTGACCTTGCGCCGCTTCTCGTCCCAGCCGACCACCGGGGTGTTCGCCCGGGTCGGGGACTCGTCGCGGCGCAGGCCCGTCGCCCACGCGTCGTACGCCGTCAGGCCCTCTTCCAGGGGCTTGACCTTGCGCAGCGCGCAGCACAGGTCGGGGTCGCGGTCGTGCAGCTTCGGGCCGTGCTCGGCGTCCTGCTCGGCGACCGTCCGACGCGGGGTGAGCGTGATGACGTGGACGTCCATCACGGCCTCCACCGCGTCACGGGTGCCGATGGTCTCCTCGAAGTGGTAGCCCGTGTCGAGGAAGACCACGTCCACGCCGGGGAAGGCGCGGGAGGCGAGGTGGGCGACCACCGCGTCCTCCATGGAGGAGGTCACGGCGAACTTCTTGCCGAAGGTCTCGGCCGCCCAGGTGAGGATCTCCAGCGGCGAGGCGTCCTCGAGGTCGCGGCCCGCCTGCTCGGCCAGCGCCTTCAGCGCGCCGGCCTCGGGACCGGTTTCCTGAATGGTGGTCATATCTCGTCCCCTCCAGCGTCATTGGACTGAACACCCCGGGCCAGCAGCCCGAGGTACTTCAGCTGGAAGGCCCGGTTGCAGGCCCTGCATTCCCACGCGCCGTGGCCGGTTTCGTTGGGGAACAGGTCCTCGTCACCGCAGTACGGGCAGTAGAAGGGCGCGGCGCGCTCGCTCACGAGAGGTCCTCGTCCTTCGCACGGGTCACCCAGGCGGCGAAGCGCTCGCCACCCTCGCGCTGCTCCTCGAAGCGCGTGACGACCCGCTCGACGTAGTCCGGCAGACCGGCCGCGGTGACCTTGAGGCCACGGACCTTGCGGCCGAACCCGGCCTCCAGGCCGAGCGCGCCGCCCAGGTGGACCTGGTAGCCCTCGACCTGGTTGCCCTCGTCGTCCAGGACCAGCTGCCCCTTGAGACCGATGTCCGCCACCTGGATACGGGCGCAGGCGTTCGGGCAGCCGTTGATGTTGATGGTCAGCGGCTCCGCGAACTCCGGCAGACGGCGTTCCAGCTCGTCGATCAGCGAGGCGCCGCGCGCCTTCGTCTCGACGATGGCCAGCTTGCAGAACTCGATGCCGGTGCAGGCCATCGTGCCGCGGCGGAACGGGGACGGCTTGACCCGCAGGTCCAGCGCCTCCAGGGCCGCGACGACCGAGTCGACCTGGTCGGCCTCGACGTCGAGCACGATCATCTTCTGCTCGGCGGTGGTGCGCAGCCGCCCGGAGCCGTGGCTCTCGGCGACGTCCGCGATCTTGGTCAGGGTGGCGCCGTCGACACGGCCCACGCGCGGCGCGAAGCCCACGTAGAAACGGCCGTCCTGCTGCTGGTGGACGCCGACGTGGTCGCGCCACTGGCCGCTGGGCTGCTCGGGCGCCGGGCCGTCGGTCAGCCGGCGCTTCAGGTACTCGTCCTCGAGGACCTGGCGGAACTTGGCCGGGCCCCAGTCGGCGACGAGGAACTTCAGGCGGGCGCGGGTGCGCAGCCGGCGGTAGCCGTAGTCGCGGAAGATCGAGATGACGCCCTCGTAGACGTCCGGGACCTCGTCCAGCGAGACCCAGGTGCCCAGGCGCACGCCCAGCTTGGGGTTGGTCGAGAGGCCGCCGCCGACCCAGACGTCGAAGCCGGGGCCGTGCTCGGGGTGGGTCACGCCGACGAACGCGATGTCGTTGATCTCGTGCGCCACGTCGAGCAGCGGCGAGCCGGAGACCGCGGACTTGAACTTGCGGGGCAGGTTGGAGAAGTCCGGGTTGCCCACGATGCGGCGGTGGATCTCGTCGATGGCGGGGGTGCCGTCGATGATCTCGTCCCGCGCGATGCCGGCGACGGGCGAGCCGAGGATGACGCGGGGGGTGTCACCGCAGGCCTCGGTGGTCGAGAGGCCGACGGCCTCCAGACGGCGCCAGATCTCCGGGACGTCCTCGATGCGGATCCAGTGGTACTGCACGTTCTGGCGGTCCGTGAGGTCCGCGGTGCCGCGCGCGAACTCCTGGGAGATCTCGCCGATGACGCGCAGCTGCGCGACGGTCAGCCGGCCGCCGTCGATGCGGACGCGCAGCATGAAGTACTTGTCGTCCAGCTCCTCCGGCTCCAGGATCGCGGTCTTGCCGCCGTCGATCCCGGGCTTGCGCTGGGTGTAGAGCCCCCACCAGCGCATACGGCCGCGGAGGTCGTTGGGGTCGATCGAGTCGAAGCCCGCCTTGGAGTAGATGTTCTCGATGCGTGTCCGCACATTGAGACCGTCGTCGTCCCTTTTGAACTGCTCGTTGCCGTTGAGGGGAGTGTGGTGTCCGACGGCCCACTGGCCCTCACCGCGGTGACGGCCGCTCTTGCGGCGCGCGGCGGCGGCGGGTGCGGCGGCTGCGGTCGTTTCGGGGGTGGCGGCCATGGCGGTACGTCCTTCTTCGGCGGCTCAAGGCATGGGCAGGGGGAGTGGCGGCGTGACCCCTGGCGCACATGGAGCGGGTGTGGCTGATCGCCGCCTTTTTGGGGCGGTGAGCGGCCTACAGGGGACTGCGGTGATGGGGTGACGTCCTACGGCGGGCGCGGCGGCAGCGCGCGGTGCGCCGTACGTCGTGCGGCGGTGCTGGTTCCCTCAGCGTGCCGGACAGATGGCGCTGGACATGCGGCCGAGGTCGACGTGCCGCCGACTCACCAAGGCAATTCCAGCTCCGTTCATGGCGGAAGCGTGGCATGGGGCGATTGGAGGAGTCCACTACTGTCCACGATTCGGACGAAGTCGTCTCGTATCGCGAGATGCCGTGACGGGGGTCACGTCGGGAGCCCCCTGAGGGCTCCCGGAGCGGGGCTCAGGCGCCGGGCCAGGAACCCGGGGTCGGGGACGGCTCGTAGGGCTCCGTCTCCTCGCGGAAGACCTTGAAGCCGCGGCGGACGTAGTTCGGCATCGCCGCCGGCCCGTCGAGGCTGCACGTGTGGAGCCAGACCCGGCGCGTCGGCGGCAGCTCGGGCCAGCGCTCCGCCAGGGACCAGGCCTTCTCGATGCCCACGGTCAGCAGGTGGCCGCCCAGCCGGCGCCCCCGGAACTCCGCGACGAGGCCGAAGTAGATGATCTCCACCACACCGTCGGGCTGCGGGTCCAGTTCCACGTACCCGGCCGGGGTGCCCCGGTCGTACACCACCCACGTCTCCACGCCGGGCCGGCCCAGATGCGCCGCCCACTGGGCGCGGGTCAGGCCCAGCCGGTCCGTCCAGTGGATGTCGCCGCCCACCGCGGTGTAGAGGAAGCGGCTGAACTCCGGGGACGGGACCTGGGACCGGACGATCCGGATCTCCGGTCCGGGGACGCCCGCCGACGGGACGAGGTCGGTCGGCGAGGTCATTTCCAGGGACCAGGTGGTCAGCGTCGTGGTGCTCATGCATGTCAGGGAACCACATCCCCAGGTCACGGCCGGGGGGTCCCCCCGGGATCCGTCCCTCCCCGCCGGGCACCGATCACGGCCGGGGCGGTGGAGTGCGGCAGCAGGCCGGCCGGATCCGCGGGCCGGATCAGCTCGACCTCCACGTCCTGCGCGAAGCGGTACGGCCGGTGCGTGAGGACGCCCCCGAGGTTGCGCCGGACCCGGGACATCTCGGCCCGGACCGTCACCGTGCGCGTCGGGTCCCCGAAGAGCTCCCGGGCGAGCTCCGCCGCCGAGCGGCCGCGGGGCGACTCCGCCAGCAGGAACAACAGCTCCGCGTGGCGCGGGCTCAGCTCCTGCGACCAGCTGCCCGAGGCCCCGTGGACGGTCGCCAGGCAGGCCTCCGGCCGGCTGAGGTCCAGGACGACGCGGGCGGCGGCCCGCGTCCCGCCGGGCGTCTGCGCGACGCTGAGCAGCCAGCCGCCCGGCAGCGGCTCCACCAGGCAGTCGCCCAGCTGCGGCACCCACGCCCGGCCGGGTCCGAACGTCTTCGGCAGCGGGATCCGATCCGTCGGCGCCAGCCCCGTGACGGCCGCCGTCCAGCCGTGGCTGTCGACGGCCACGGCCCGGCCGGGCAGCCGGGCCAGCAGCGGGGCCGCCACCGCGCGCAGCCGTTCCAGGGACTCCAGGTGCCGGATCCGCAGCTCCCGCTCCGCGAGCCGGGCCACCGAGCTCACCCACGCCAGGGTCGCCGGGTGCATGGTGGCCAGGGGGCCGCTGACGTCGACCACGCCGAGCAGCTGCCCGTCCCGGGGATCGTGCACCGGGGCGCCGGCGCAGGTCCAGTCGTGGTGGCTGGAGACGAAGTGCTCCGCCGAGAACACCTGGACGGGCCGCCGGGTCACCAGGGCGGTCCCCACCCCGTTGGTGCCGACGACGGCCTCGTCCCAGTCGGCCCCGACGGCGAAGCCGAGCCGGTCCGCGTTGCGCAGGATGGAGGTGTGGCCCTCCCGCCACAGCAGCCGGCCGTCGGCGTCGGCGACGACCATGATGTGCAGGGTCTCGTCCAGCGAGGGCAGCAGGCCCTCGCGCAGGACGGGCAGGAGGTCCCGCAGGGGAGAGGTCTGGCGCCGCTCCTCCGTCTCGGCGGCCGACAGCATCCGGGAGCGGGTGTCGCGGTCCGGGTGGACCCCGCCCGCCAGCATCCGGCGCCAGGACGCGGCGATCTCCGGGCGGGGCGCGGCCGGCGGCCGGTCCCCGGCGAGCGCGGCCGCCCGTACGCCCTTGAGCAGACGCGCGGCGTCACGCGCGTCCATGGCCGAAATGCGTGCCGCACCGACCGCGCTGCCCGTGGTGTGGGCCACCGGAACCTCCCGTGTGGAACAGACGTACGACGGATACCGCCGAGGGGGCGTACGAGGCGTGCGGGGTCCCGGAGCACGCGGTACGCCCCGAGTGCGGGCCGTTCCGATTCACAGGGTGCAACCTCATGCAACTCTCGCCAAGTCCCGGTCGCGCGATCGAAACTGTGCGGGCGTCGCCCGGCGACGTGACGGCTCCTTCCTCGGGGCTCATCGGATCAGGGATGGCGCCGAGTCGGCGCGGCGCCGTCCCTCATCCAGGTCAACGGGCCCGGATCCACGCCCGCCGTGCTCGCTGAAGGGTTGGGGCCCTTCCTCGAGCCCGTGAACAGAAGGGTTGGGGCCCTTCTGTCAGCCCGTGATCCGGGCCCGTTCCACGATGGACCGGAGATCGAGGCTGTGCGGCAGCGTGCCGAAGGCCGTGCCCCAGTCGCCGCCCAGCCGGGAGGCGCAGAAGGCGTCGGCGACCTCCGGCGGGGCGTAGCGCACCAGCAGGGACCCTTGCAGCACCAGGGCCATGCGCTCCACGACGCGGCGGGCCCGTGCCTCGATGCCCTCGAGATCGGCGAGCTCGGTCAGCAGGTCCTTGATGGCCGAATCCAGCCGGTGGTCCGCCCCGCGGGCCAGGCCCACCTCCTGGAGGAAGGCGCCCAGCGCCAGCGGCTCGCGCTGGAGCGCGCGCAGCACGTCGAGGGCCTGTACGTTGCCCGATCCCTCCCAGATGGAGTTCAGCGGGGACTCGCGCAGCAGGCGCGGCATCCCCGACTCCTCGACGTAGCCGTTGCCGCCCAGACACTCCAGGGCCTCCGCCACCATCGGCGTACAGCGCTTGGTCACCCAGTACTTCGCGACGGGCACCGCGATGCGCAGGAAGGCGCGCTCCTGGTCGGTGCCGGCGTCGTAGGCGGCGGCGAGGCGCAGCGTGAGCGTGGTGGCCGCCTCGGACTCCAGCGCGAGGTCCGCGAGCACGTTGCGCATCAGTGGCTGGTCGATGAGCAGTGATCCGAAAGCGGAGCGGTGCTCCGCGTGGTGAGCGGCCTGCGTCAGCGCCTGCCGCATCAGCGAGGCCGACCCGATCACACAGTCCAGCCGGGTCGCCGCGACCATCTCGATGATGGTCCGCACCCCCCGGCCCTCCTCGCCGACCCGGCGCGCCCACGTCCCGTCGAACTCGACCTCGCTCGACGCGTTCGACCGGTTCCCCAGCTTGTCCTTCAGCCGCTGGATCGCGAACACGTTCCGCGTCCCGTCCGGCAGCATCCGGGGCACCAAAAAGCACGTGAGCCCGCCCGGAGCCTGCGCCAGCACCAGGAACCCGTCGCACATCGGTGCCGAGCAGAACCACTTGTGCCCCGTCAGCAGGTACTCGCCGGACGCGTCCAGCGCCACCGCCGTCGTCGTGTTCGCCCGTACGTCGCTGCCGCCCTGCTTCTCCGTCATGCCCATCCCGAAGAGCACCCCGGCCTTCTGCCCGGCCGGCCGCAGCCCCTCCTCGTAGACGTGCGAGGTCAGACGCGGCTCCCACTCGGCGGCGAGCACCGGGTCGGTGCGCAGCGCCGGTACCGCCGCGTGCGTCATGGAGACGGGGCACCCGTGCCCCGACTCCGCCTGCGACCACACGAAGAACCCGGCCGCGCGCCGCAGATGCCCCGCGGGGCGCCCCCACGCGTCGGTGAGCCCGGCGCCCACCGCGTGCCCGAGCAGCCGGTGCCACGCCGGGTGGAACTCGACCTCGTCGATCCGGTTCCCGTACCGGTCGTGGGTGCGCAGTTTCGGCGGATTCTCGTTCGCCTGCGCGCCCCAGTCCTGGGCCTGGCGGGATCCGGCGGCCCGTCCCAGGGCCGTGAGCTCCTCCCGCACCTGCGCGCCGAGTTCGGGCTCCGCGCCCGCGAGATGCCGCTCCACGCCCTCGCTCAGGACCCGGTCGCTGCCGTAGACGTCGTAGGCCGTGAGGAGCGGGGCCTGATTGCTGACTGTGTGGGTGGTGGCTGCCATGCGGATACCGTAAGGACGTGCAGCCAGCAAAAGAAACACCCGAGCGGATTCCCGGAAGGCTCCACCGGGCCCGCGCCCTCTATCGCAACGTCTCCAAGCGCAAGATGGCGTGGCTGCTGCTCAAAGACACCGTGAACTCGTGCATCGAGTACCGCATCCTCGGGCTCGCGGCCGAGGCCGCCTTCTTCACGCTGCTCTCGCTGCCCCCGCTCTTCCTGGGCCTGCTGGGCCTGCTGGGGTACGTGGACGGCTGGTCGGGCGGCACCACCGTCGCCAGCATCGAGGAGAACATCCTGCGCGCGGTCGGCACCGTCCTGTCGGACCGGGGCGTCAACGACATCGCCAAACCGATGCTCGACGACGTCACCAACCGGGGCCGCCCCGACCTCATCTCCCTCGGTTTCGCCTTCGCCCTCTGGTCGGGTTCGCGCGCCGTCAACGTCTTCATCGACACCATCACCGTCATGTACGGGCTCGACGGGCAGCGCGGCATCGTCAAGACCCGGCTCCTGGCCTTCCTCCTCTACGTCATCGCCCTGCTGATCGGCGCCATCGTGCTGCCGCTGATGGTCGTGGGCCCGGACACGGTGGTGCGGCTCCTGCCGTGGAGCACGGAAGTGATCGCGGTCCTCTACTGGCCCGTCGTCACCCTGCTCTCCATCGCCTTCCTGACGACGCTGTACCACGTCTCCGTCCCCGTCCGCTCGCCCTGGATCGAGGACGTGCCCGGTGCGCTCGTCGCCCTCGCCATGTGGGTGGTCGGCTCCTTCCTGCTGCGGATCTACCTCACCAACACCGTCGAGGGCCCCACGATCTACGGATCCCTCGCGGCCCCCGTCGCCATCCTGCTCTGGATCGGCATCTCGGCCTTCGCCGTCCTCGTCGGCGCGGCCGTCAACGCCGCGATCGACCGCGTCTGGCCCTCGCTGGCCACGGCGGCGGCGCGCGAGGCGAACGAGCGGGTCCGCGAGGCGGAGGCCGCGCAGCTCGTCGCGCGGGCGGCCGCCTGGCGGGCACTGGCCGAGGGGGAGTCGGAGGACGACGAGGGCGACGACATGCCGTCGGAGTTCCCGGAGCGCTGGTCGCGGTTCCTGCCCCCCGAGGACTACCACTCGCGGCTGCGCAAGCACTGAGCGCGGGGCCGGCCGTCCGCCGCTGAACCTTTCGGGTGACGGCAGGCCGTCTAGCCTGGTCCTCGTGTACGAGGAACGACCGTCCCGCCTGGTCCCCGGCGCCGTCCTGTGGCGGGCCGACGCGGCAGGCGGCTCCGGAGTGGTGCTGCCCGACGGATGCGTCGACCTGCTGTGGGTGGACGGGCGGCTCCTGGTGGCCGGGCCCGACACCGTCGCGCACCCCGCCGGCGAGGTCGCCGGCACCGGCTTCGCCGGGATCCGCCTCGCCCCCGGCACCGCGCCCGCACTGCTCGGCGTACCGGCCCGGGTGCTGCGCGACCGGCGGGTCGAACTGGCCGGCCTGTGGCCCGCCGCCGAGGTGCGGCGCCTCACGGGGCGGGTGGCCTCGTACGGGGACCCCCGCGCGGGACTGGAGGAGCTGGCCCGGCTCCGCGCGGCCGACGGCGGGCCCCCGGACGCGCTGGCCCCGGAGGTCGCGGCCCGGCTGCGCGCGGGCCAGGGCGTGGCCGCGATCGCGGCCGCGGTCGGCCTCGGGGAGCGGCAGCTGCACCGGCGGTCGCTCGACGCCTTCGGATACGGGCCCCGGACTCTGGGGCGGATCCTGCGCCTCCAGCGGGCCCTCGCGCTGACCCGGCGCGGGCTGCCGCACGCGGAGGTGGCCCACCTGGCCGGGTACGCCGACCAGGCCCACTACGTCCGGGAGGTGCGCGCCCTGGCCGGGACGACGCCGGGGGCCTACTACGCGGCGGGGTCGGCGGGGTCGGCCGGCGCGAAGAGGGAGACCCCCGATCCGTCCGGATCGAGGACGACGGCGTAGCGCTGCCCCCAGAAGGCGTCCCAGGGCTTCAGGTGGCCGGTGTGGCCGGCGCCGGTCAGTTCCGCGTACACGGAGTCCACGGCGGCGGGGGAGTCGCACAGGAAGGCGAGCCCCACCCGGCCGTCGCTCGCGGGCCGGGTCCAGGCGGGGTCGAAGGAGCGGATGACCTCCTCCGTGTCCCAGCCGACGCGCAGTCCGCCCGGCAGGACGGCTTCCACGTGGGGCTGGGAGTCGGCCTCGGCCGGGATGTCGAACCCGAGGCGGCGGTAGAAGGCGAGCGAGGCGGCCATGTCGGAGACGATGATGCCGATCATGTCGAGTCGGGGAGTCATGGCGTCAGACTAGGCACGCCGCCGACGGCCCGTCTTGAACGAATCGGACACGTCACCCGCCGTCCTCCTCCTGCGGGAGGTTGCGGTAGACCGTGGCCCGGGAGACGCCGAGCCGGGCGGCGATCGCGGTCGCCCCGCTGCCCGCCGCGTGCATCCGGCGGGCCGCCTCGACCATGGCCGGGCTCATGGCGGCGGGCCGGCCGCGCCGGCCTCCGGACGCGGGCCACGAGCTCCCGGGCGCGGACTCGGCGCCCCCGTCCAGGAGACGCCGTACGCCGTCCAGGACGGCCGCGCGCAGGACGGGGACCGGGGCGTCGGCGAAGAGCACCACCGGGTCGGAGAGCATCGCGACGGCCTGGGCGGCCCGCACCCGCTCCGTGAACCCGGGATCCGCGCCGGCCACCAGCGTGCTCGCCCGGAGCAGGGCATCGCGCAGGCCGGGGGTGACGGGGGCCGTGTCCGGGAGGTCGAGCCGGAGCAGGTGACGGTGCTTCAGCCAGACGTCCAGGACGCCCTCGATCGCGGCCCACCGCTCCCCGGCGGGACCCGCGGCCGCCGCGCGGGCCAGGGCGGCGGTCACGTCGCGGAGCATCGGTTCCACGAGGGCGGCGAGGATGTCGGCCTTGCCGGGGAAGTGGTAGAGCACCGCCGGCTTGGAGACGCCCACCCGTTCGGCGATCTCCCGCAGCGAGGTGTCGTGGAAACCGTGTGCCTCGAACAGCTCCATGGACACCCGCAGGATCTGGCCCCGGGTGTCGGACGGCGTCTCGGCCACCGACTCC
Organism: Streptomyces sp. NPDC054961; assembly: GCF_053609145.1. Classification (NCBI taxonomy): domain Bacteria; kingdom Bacillati; phylum Actinomycetota; class Actinomycetes; order Kitasatosporales; family Streptomycetaceae; genus Streptomyces; species Streptomyces sp. NPDC054961. The sequence goes on from NZ_JBSGWY010000008.1 coordinate 188,403, forward strand.
GTACGCGACGCGACGGGAGCGGTCGGCGTCTCGTTAAGCGTCTCAGAATCTGCGTTCTCGCGGGTCGGCATGGGGAACAGATTAGGGTCTCGGCCGAGTTGCGGCCAGGGATCTCCATGTTCTCCTGACCGGCGGTAAGTCCGGGGCGCCGAGCGGGAGATCCCGGCGGGCGTGCTCCCCGGGCAAGGGCGTCCGGATGCGCGACGGCACGTAAAAGAAGTGGCGCGCCTCTGAACGGGCTTGTTACGGTGGGGCCGTTCCCGCCGATCGGTGCGGGGACCGCGTGTTCCCGCACGCTTCAGCATGGTGTTCGACCCGGAGGTGAGTTCATTGATGACTGTCATCGCGCAGGGCGCTGCCCGCACTCAGAAGACCATCAATGTCACTTCCGTGGTCTCCGGCTGACCTCACACTTTTTCCCGCGCGCCGTAGCGGCGCGCTCTGCCGGGGCCACCCTGTGAAGGGTTTCCCTTGTCTTTCTCTTCTTTCTCGCAGGCTTCGCTCTCGCACGCCCTCGGCCCCTTCGGCTGGGACGACGTCTGGGCGGACGAGTTCACCCCGTACACCGATCAGGGCCTCGTGCCCGGCCGGGTCGTACGGGTCGACCGGGGGCAGTGCGACGTCATGACGGCGGACGGGATCGTCCGCGCCGACACCGCCTTCGTCACCCCGCACGACCCGCTCCGGGTCATCTGCACCGGCGACTGGGCGGTGGTGGAGGCGCACGGCAGCCCGCGGTACGTCAAGACGTACCTGCCGCGCCGGACCGCCTTCGTGCGGTCCACCTCCTCACAGCGGTCCGAGGGCCAGATCCTCGCCGCGAACGTCGACCACGCGATCATCGCGGTGTCGCTGGCCGTGGACCTGGACCTCGGCCGCATCGAGCGGTTCCTCGCGCTCGCCTGGGAATCGGGGGCGCAGCCGCTGGTCGTCCTGACCAAGGCGGACCTCGTCCCGGACCCCGTCGCCCTCGGCCACCTCGTCGAGGACGTCGAGACGTCCGCGCCGGGCGTCCAGGTCCTCACCGTGTCCTCGCTGACCGGTGAGGGGACGGACGTACTGGCCGCGGTGGTCGCGGGCGGTACGAGCGTGCTCCTCGGCATCTCCGGCGCGGGCAAGTCCACGCTGGCCAACGCGCTCCTCGGCTCCGAGGTGATGGAGGTCCAGGAGACGCGCGAAGTGGACGGCAAGGGCCGTCACACGACCACGACGCGCAACCTGCTCGCGCTGCCGGGCGGCGGCGTACTGATCGACACGCCCGGGCTGCGGGGCGTGGGGCTCTTCGACGCGGAGGCGGGCGTCGGGCAGGTCTTCTCGGAGATCGAGGAGTTCGCCCGGCAGTGCCGGTTCCACGACTGCGCGCACGAGGCGGAGCCCGGGTGCGCGGTGCGGGCCGCCGTGGACTCGGGCGAACTGCCGGAGCGGCGGCTGGAGAGCTACCGGAAGCTGCTCCGGGAGAACCAGCGGATCGTCGCCAAGACGGACGCGCGGCTTCGGTCGGAGATCAGGCGGGACTGGCGGCTGCGGTCCGCGGAGGGCCGCGCGAACTACGCCGCGAAGCGCGGGGGCCGCGGCTGACGCCCCCGGCGCGGCCGCGGGGGGGGGCCCCCCCCGGGGGGGCGCGGGGGGGCGGGGGGGGGGGGGGCCGCCCGCCCCCCCCCCCCCCGCCCCCCCCGCGGCGGCGCGCGCGTGTGCGG
>NZ_JBSGWY010000008.1:190109-202367 GCF_053609145.1 Streptomyces sp. NPDC054961
TCTCGGGGCCGCGGGGGGCGGGGGGCGCGCGCGGGCGCGGCCCCCCCCCGCCCCCCGGGGGGGGCCCCGCGGTCCCCCCCCGGGGGGCGCGGGGGGGGGCCCCCCCCCGGGGGCCCCCGCGGCCGGCCCGGTGGCGGGCCCCCCGTCGGCCCCGCCACCGGCCCGCAGCCGTGTCCCGGCCCTGTGTGTCGCGGCCGGCCCGGTGGACCGTCCGCGTCGCGGACTACGCGTCCAGGCCCCAGGACAGCACGCGGTGCGGATGGATGCGGATCACTTCCGGGCTGAAGTGGGGAACCAGGGAGTGCGGGCCGACTTCCAGGGTCGCCGCGCCGCGGATCTCCACGCCGCGGACCTTCCACGGGCGGGTGCTGACCAGGTCGTCCACGACCAGGGACAGCCGGGGATTGCCCGCCAGGTTCCGCCACTTCTTCGTCGTGCCCATCGCCAGGCCGCCCACCAGGATCGTCCCGTCTTCCTGCGGGAAGAACCCCACCGGGTTCGCCTGCGGCTGTCCGGCCGCGTCCACCGTCGCGAGCCGCCCCAGGTGCTGTGACCGCAGATAGGTCAGTTCCGGCTCGCTGAAACCCTTGAAAACCTCGGCGCCCGTCAAGTCCGTCATGGGAGAGACGATCCCAGCCCCGGCCGCGCACCGCATCGGGCCCGCGACCTACGCCCCGCGGCCGAGGCCCCGCTCCACAGGACTAGGACCTGTCCGGCCCGAAGTCCCCGCGGGCGAGGGGAGGGGAGCGCCGAGCGTGCGCGCGCCGCGTCCTCCTCAGCGCCATTCCCCGGCCCAGTACGCGGCCCGCACCTCCCCGTCCGCGAAGTCCCGCCGTGGCAGACGCAGGCCGAGGGACTGGTCCAGGGCGTGGAAGTACAGCTCGTACGTGTTGGTCAGTCCGGGATGGTCCAGCTCGGCACGGCGCAGGGCCCCGTTGAGGAAGTCCAGTTCGCCGCCGCGCCGATAGGGGGCGCGGCCGCGTTCGTACCAGATCAGTTCCAGCATGCCCCAGTCGTCGTCGACGCGGCGGCCGTCCCGCTCGTAGTCGAGGGTGTAGATGGCCTTCGCGGAGGTGGCGGTCAGGCGCACGCTCTCCTTGATCCCGAGCGCCGCGTACGCCTCCTTGTCGGCGAAGGACCCCGCCGGCGTGTCGTGGTAGAGCAGGAACGTCCACTCGCCCGCCCGCCCGAAACAGCAGCTCTCCGCGTGGCGGTCCCAGTAGGCCCGGCCGCCGTCCACGGCCTGGAGGTCCTTCAGGCGCGTGCCGGCCGCCACCTGCCCGGGATCGGCCCCGTACAGCAGGGCCAGCCGCTCGGCGTCCACGGTCTGACCGGGCGCCGCGCGGTAGAAGGCGAGGGTCGTGTACGGGTCCTGGTCGCGCCAGGAACCGGCTATCCAGGCGAGCCCCTCCAGCGGGTCGCGCCCGCACGCCTCGACCGTCCCCGTGTCGTCGAGGACGCCGCCCCGGAACCGTCCGCCCCACACCGGATCGATCCGGTCCAGCGCCCCGGCCACCTCCTCGGGGCCGCCGCCGCGCCGGCGCATCTCGGCCTCGGCGATCAGGTAGAGCGCCCGGTCGAGGTCGCGGGTGGCGAAGACCTCCCGGTACGGGCCGTGCCGGCCGTGCACCGTGCCGTTCTCGTCCACCAGCAGGCACAGGCTCTCGTCCCCCGCCTCCTCGGCGCGCTCGGCATACTCCTCCAGCTCGTCCTCCGAGCGCGCCACGGGCGGCAGCCCGACCTCGTGGAGCAGGGGGTGTCGCGCGGCCGTCCGCTGCCAGGCCTCCGCCAGGGTCCGCTCAGTGATCGTCATGCCGTCAGGATAGGAAGGGCCACTGACAGCAGGCCGGCCCCCGCGGCCGGTTCACCGCACTGGGCCTAAGCCCACAGCAGTGTTCCCACCCACGCCCCCAGCACCAGCAGGCACGCGAACAGCTCCACCAGCACGCTCGTCCCCACCGCCCGCATCACCGCCCGGACGGAGGTCCTCGCCTCGCCGTCGGAGCCGAGCCGCAGCCGCTCGCACACATAGATCCCGCCCACGAAACCCGGGACCGCCCCCACCACCGGCACCAGCACGAAGCCCAGTACCGCACCCGCGCCCGCGTACGCCGCCATCCGGCTGGTGACGCCCGCTCCCCGGAGCCGGCGCGGCGGCAGCAGCCACTTCACCACCTGCACCACCAGCAGCAGGGCCGTCGTGGCGGCCAGCAGGGTCCACGCCGCGGCCGACCGCTCGTGCAGGGACCACCACAGCACCCCGGCCCAGACCAGCCAGGTCCCCGGGACGCCCGGGACCAGCACCCCGGCCACTCCGAGCACCAGCACCAGCCCCATCAGGAGCAGCGGAGGCAGATCCATCTGCTCAGCCTGCCTGACCTGGGGCTATCGGGCCACCCAGCCCCGTTCGTACGCGTGCCAGCCCAACTGGAGCCGCGTCGTGACCCCGGAGAGCTCCATCAGGCCCTTGACCCGACGCTGGACCGTCCGCAGGCCCAGCTCCAGGTGCTTCGCCACGCTCGCGTCCGTCATGCCCGCCAGGAGGAGCGTGAGGATCTCCAGGTCCGTGGCGTCGGGCGCGCCGTCGCCCTCCTCCGGCGAGCCCGTGGAGCCCAGCCGCAGCGGCAGCGACTCCCGCCAGACCGCCTCGAAGAGGCCCATCAGGGACTCCAGCAGGCCCGACGCGTGCACGACCAGCGCCGCCGGCTCCGCGCCCCGCGCCGTCAGCGGAACCATCGCGAGCGTCCGGTCGGCGATCACCAGCTTGGTCGGTACCTCGGCCGTCACCCGGATGTGCTCGCCGCGCGCCAGTGCCGTCGAGGCCTCCCGGATCCCGCTGGGCCCGGCGAGCACCTCCCGTTCGATGACGACCCGGTACGCCACGCCCCGTACGGAGGCCCGGTCCTCCGCCTCGTTGTCCGTGGCGGCGACGACCTGCGGCCGCCCGGTGACCAGCGCGCACACCTCCTCCGTCGCGCCCAGCTGGAGCTGGTGGAAACGATGGGCCACCGCGCTCGCGCCCGTCACCACCTCCACCAGATCGTGCACGGCCGGTTCGGCGGCCTCCGCCCGGTACTCCTCCGCCAGCAGCACCGCCGCCAGTTCGGCCTGCTCCAGTTCGTGCCGCTGCTGGGTGAGCAGCGCGCCCAGCGCCACCCCCGGTGGGGCGGCCACCCACCGGCCGGGCCGGGCCGAGGACTGGGCGGCGAGCCCGTGCCGTTCCAGGTGGCGCAGGGCCCGTTCGGTCTGCTGCACGGGCAGCGTCAACCGGTGCGCGAGATCGGGTATTTCCGCCGCGCCCAGCGCGACCAGCGCGCGGTAAGCGGACTCCTGTCCCTCGTCGAGACCTATCGCTCCCAGCATCCCGTCCACCCCAACCCTCTCGGCGCCGTTCCTGGCGGGAAGCGGCCACGGCGCAAACCCGCCCGCGACATCATCGCCGTACCCCGCGCCCCTCTGCCAAGGTGACGCCACCGCAGCACCAATATTCGCTGGCCAGGCGCCATGTGCGCGGCGATTTCGCCGTGCATCGAAGTGGTTGGCCGGAATTCACCTGGGGAGAGCGATGCGCCCGATATCGCGTACGGCACTGGGAGCGGCCATCGCGGCCGCATTGGCCGTCACCGCCGTGGGTCCGTCCACGGCACAGCCGAGAGACGGAGCGCCCGGAGCGGGTACCGGAACGGCGAACAGGCCCCTCACGGGGAGCGAGGCGGCCTCGAAGCAGCCCACCACCCCCGTCACGGTGACCCTGGTCACCGGCGACCGGGTCCTGGTCTCCACGGACGCGGCCGGCCGCACCGCCGCCACCGCGATGCCGCGCGAGGACGGTTCCCAACCGGTCGTGCAGACCCGCCAGTCGGGCAAGGACCTGTACGTCTACCCCGAGAGCGCCGTCAAGGCGCTCGCCGCGGGCCAGGCCGACGAGGAACTCTTCAACGTCACCGGCCTGATCCGGCAGGGCTACGACGACGCGCACGCCGGGAAGCTGCCGCTCATCGCGGTCTACGAGGGCTCCGCGAGCCTCGCGCGCAGCGCCCCGCCGGTCCCGCGCGGCGCCGAACGGTCCCTCGTCCTCGGCTCCATCGGCGGCGTCGCGCTCGCCGCCGACAAGGCGAAGGCCGCGGAGTTCTGGGCCGACGTCACCGGCAGCGCCACCAACGCCCACACCCGGTCCTCGGCCTCCGCCCCGCTGAAGAAGCTGTGGCTGGACGGCAAGGTCCAGGCGAACCTGGAGCGTTCCACGCGGCAGGTGAACGCGACGGCCGCGTGGGCCGCCGGATTCGACGGCACGGGCACCAAGGTCGCCGTCCTCGACACCGGCACGGACCTCGAACACCCCGACCTCAAGGGCCGGGTCGCCGAGGCGAAGAACTTCACCGACTCGGACACGGCCGAGGACCGTCAGGGCCACGGCACCCACACCATCTCCACCGTCGGCGGCTCCGGCGCCGAGAGCGGCGGGGCGAAGCGGGGCGTCGCCCCCGGCGCCCAGCTGCTCAGCGGCAAGGTCCTCAACGACGCCGGATACGGCCTGGACTCGTGGATCATCGCGGGCATGCAGTGGGCCGTCGACAGCAAGGCCGACGTGGTCTCCATGAGCCTCGGCGACCCCTCCCAGCTGTCCTGCGACGACCCGATGGCCGCCGCGACGGAGGCCCTGGCCCGCAGCGGCAACACGCTCTTCGTCATCGCCGCCGGCAACTCCGGCCCGGGCAACAACACGGTCTCCTCGCCCGGTTGCGCGCCCAGCGTGCTGACCGTGGGCGCCGTCGACCGCGACGACACGACCGCCCCCTTCTCCAGCCGCGGCCCGGCCGGACTGCAGCACACCCTCAAGCCCGAGATCGCCGCGCCCGGCGTCGGGATCTCCGCCGCCGCCATGGGCGGCCGCGGGGTGTACGCGTACCAGTCCATGTCCGGCACCTCGATGGCCACCCCGCACGTCGCGGGCGCCGCCGCCATCGTCAAGCAGCGCCACCCCGACTGGACCCCGCAGCAGATCAAGGCCGCGCTGGTCGGATCGGCGAACACCGCGGTCCCGGGCGACGTACGGGAGACCGGCGGCGGCCGCCTCGACGTCAAGGCCGCCCTCGACACCACGGTCACCGGCGCCCCCTCGCTCCAGGGCGGCGCGTACGACTGGCCCCAGGACCGCAGCGACCGCGTCAGCGTCGAGGTCCCGTACACCAACACGGGCGCCGAGCCCGTCACGCTGAACCTCTCCGTCGAGAAGGTCACCGGCAACGACGGCTCGGCCGTCCGCGGCCAGGTCGCCCGCCTCGAGCGGCGCACCGTGACCGTCCCGGCCGGCGCCACCGTCACGGTGCCGCTCGCCCTGGACCCCTCCGCGAAGCTGGAGCGCTCCCAGTACGGTGGCGTCACCGGCCGCGTCGTCGCCACGGCGAACGGCGTGCACGTCTCCACCCCCTTCTCCCTCTACGTGGAGCCGGAGACGGTCACCCTGCGCGTCAAGCTCATCGACCGCGACGGAAAGCCGGCCGCCGGCCCGTCCTCGCTGGACGTGATCGGCACCGACGACGCCACCGGCAGCCGCCGCTTCAACGAGGGCGCCGTCGACCAGGTCTACCGGGTCCGCCCGGGCGCGTACTTCCTCTCCGCCTTCGTCGGCACCCCCGACGCCGGCGAGAACGCGACGATGACCGACTCGCTCACCTACCTCGGCCGTCCTCAGACGGAGATCAAGAAGGACACGGTCATCGTGATGGACGCCCGCAAGGCGGCCAGGCTGAGCATCGAGACCGACCGGCCGGCCGAGGCGCGCAGCACCACCCTCGCCTTCTCCCGCTCCTGGGACGAGGTCTGGCTGCACGCCGGCACCGCCCTGGGCGGGCGCACCGTCCGCGGCTACTACGCCTCCGTCGAAGGCAGGGCGAAGGACGGCGCGTTCGAGTTCGGCAGCTACTGGCGGGCGGCCGCGCCGCTGCTCTCCGAGCTGAAGGCGAACGGCGGCCCGGTCCTGCACCCGATCACCGCCTCCACGGGCAGTGACAACCTCGACGGCACCGGCAGCGCCCCGCTCGTCGACGCGGGCACGGGTACGCCGCAGGAGCTCGCCGCCATCGCCGCCAAGGACGCGATCGTGCTGGTGAGGACGGCCGACGACGCCCTGTACGAGGTCGCGGAGAACGCGAGGGCGGCCGGGGCCAAGGCCGTCCTCGCCCACCGCGACGCACCCGGCCGCTGGCAGGGCTTCACCGGCTACGCGGGCGGCTCGCTCCCGGCCATGTCCATCGAGGCGGACGAGGCGCGGGCCCTGCTGGCCAAGCTGGCCGGGGCCCCGCAGGGCGGGGTCACGCTGAGCTGGAAGGGCAGCGCGAAGAGCCCGTACGTCTACAACCTCGCCCAGATCGAGAAGGGTCCGGTCCACGGCGACCGCACCTACCGGGTGCGCGACCGCGAGCTCGGCGCCGTCGAGTCCGCCTACGCGTCGATGGGCGTCGCGGCCGACTTCATCGACATCACCGGGGCCTACCGTCCGCTCGGGACCGCCGTGTTCTTCGGCAGCATCGACACCGTCGCGGTGCCGGGCAAGCGCACCGAGTTCTACTCCGCCGGGGACACGGCCTGGGAGCACCTGGTCGCCAGCAGCTTCCCCTGGGGCGAGTTCATGACCGACCGGCAGCGCACGTACGAGGCGGGCTCCCGGCGCGCCGAGAGCTGGTACGACGGGGTCATCGGCCCGGTCGCGTCGCGCGACACCACGGGCAAGGAGCAGCTGGCCGCCGAACGGCAGGGCAACCTGATCGGTTTCAGCTCCGCGATGTGGGGCGACAGCGGGCACTACGCGCAGCAGGGCGGCTTCGGCGACCTCGGCAACGTCTCGCTCACGCGCGACGGCGCGCCGATGGGCGACAGCGGCTACCCGTCCGGGGTCTTCGAGGTCCCGGCCGAGGAAGCCACGTACGAACTGACCCAGCAGCTGGAGAAGGTCGGCCAGCCGGCCCGCACCTGGCAGCGCTCCTCCGGGATCCGGACCACCTGGACCTTCCGCTCGAAGCTGGACGCGGCGCAGTACTCGCAGGCGCTGCCGATCCTCTTCCCGCGGATCTCGGCTCCGCTGGACGGGATGAAGACGCTGGCCGCGGCCGACGGCCAGAAGATCGGCCTCGGGGTCAGCGGGCACGCGGGCTACGCGCCCGGCGCGCTCAAGTCCGCCGCGCTGTCGTACTCGTACGACAACGGTGAGCACTGGACCGCGGCGAAGACCGGTGAGCACGGCGGGCAGTGGACCGCGACCGTGAACCACGCCGGGGCCGCAGGCCAGCAGGTCATGCTCAAGATCGAGCTGACCGACGTGAACGGCGCCACCGTCACCCAGACGGTCGCGCGGGCGTACGACGTTCGCTAAGTCGTACGGCTGAAAGGGGGAGGGTCCATCGGACGGCGGTCCGATGGACCCTCCTTTTCGTGAGTTCGCCGGATTCCGTCCCGCCGGGAGCCGGAGAATGAGGGGCATGAGTCAGCAGGGTGCGGGTGCGGGCACGGGCGCGGAAGACTGGTGGCAGAAGCTCTACGAGGACCCCGAGACGGGACCGGAACCGGATCCCCGGGACACGCTGGACCACCGCTTCCGCTCGGCGGCGGTCCTGGTGACCGAACCCACCGCCGGCCCCCCGGCCCCGGGCCCCGCGGGAGCCCCCGCTCCGGAGCGGGGACCGGGGGCCGGCCCTGCGCGCGGCCCGGGCGCCGGTCCTGGGCCCGGCTCCGGTCCTGGCGCCGGCTCCGGTCCCGGCTCTGACCTCGGTCCCGGGGCCGGCCCCGGTCCCGGCTCTGGTCTCGGCCCTGACTCTGGTGCTGACCTCGGTCCTGGCTCCGGCTCTGGCCCGGGGCAGGGTCTTGCTTCCGGGCTGCCCGGACAGCGGCGGGAGCCCGACCGGGCGCCGACCGGCGGGCCGGAGCAGGACCCCACCGTGGCCTTCGGCCGTGAGCCTGGTGCCGGTCCCGAGCGTGAGCTGCGCGCCGGGCGCGCTGCAGGGCCGTCGTACGCCGGTCCTGATCCCTCTACCGATACCGATACCGATAGCGATACCGATCGCGGACCCGTGCACGCGGAGCGGGCGTCCGGCCCCTGGCCCGTGTACGCCGCCCCCGATCCCGATCCCGGGCCCGCGCAGGCGGAGCGGGAGTCCGGCCCCTGGCCCGTGTACGCCGCGCGTGATCCCGATCCCGCCCCCGGGCCCGTGAACGCGGACCCGGAGCCCGGGCCCCGGCACGCCGCGCCTGATCCCGATCCTGATCCCGGGCCCGTGTACGCCGAGCGGGAGCCCGAGCCGGGCCCCGCATCCGCCGGGTCGCTGCTGCCGCCGCCGCGGGACCCGCGGGAGGGAGGGCAGACCTGGTACGCGCTCGGGGACGTCGCCGTCCCGCCCGCGCTGCCCGACGAGGATCCCGCGGAACTGCCCGCCTGGCGTTGGAGGCTAGGGGGCGACGAACCCGCCGCGGTTGCCATCCCCCAGCAGGGGCCAGCGGGTCCGGAGCAGGACTCCGCCTCCGTACCGCGGTCAGCCGGTCAGGTCGGACCGGGCGAACCCCCCGGGCCGGGTGCTCGGACCGGTATGGGTGATCCACCCGGACCGAGCGGTCCGGGCGGACAGGGCGGGCACGGCGGCCAGGGCCGGCTCGACGGTCAGGGCTGGCCGAGCGGACCCTACGAAGCAGACGGCCAGGGCCGAGCGGCCGGGCCCGCTGGTTCGGCCGGGCTCTCCGACTCGGCGGGGTCCGCCGGTCCCGCGGGATCCGGATCCGAAGGGGCGATCCGATCCGGCCCGGACGGTGACGGGTCCCGCATCCGTACCGACTTCGCGGCCGGAGCAGCCGGGCCGGCGGGGGCTACCGGTTCGGCCGAAGCGGCCGACGTGGACGGCGGGAGGTTCCGGTCCGGCACCGGCTTCGCGGCCGGAGCAGCCGGAGCAGCCGGGCCCGGCGGGCCCGCCGGGCCAGCGGGTGTGGCCGGCGTGGACGGGGGTGGGTCCCGGGCCGGGACCGGCTTCGCACCCGGCCCCGCCGGAGCCGCAGGGCCAGCCGGAGCCGCCGGGCCCACCCCGGCAGCCGCGCCGGCCGCGCCGGCGGGTCGGGACCCGTCGGACCCGGCGGGGCTGCGGCATCCCGTCCCCCCACGGCCAGTGGTCACGCATCTCGGGGACCGGCCGCCCACCTACGCCGCCGAGCCCGTCGCGCTGCCCGCCGCCGATCCGGCCGGGATCGACGCGCTGACGCCCGACACGGTGCTCGAGGGGGCCCAGTACGGCGGCTACACCCTGCGCGCCGCCTCGCTGCGCGGGGACTCCGCCCGGTTCCGCGGCGAGGCCCGGCGGGACTTCCTGCTCACCGCCCGCTTCGGCGCGGGACCCGACGCCCTCGTCCTCGTCGTGCTCGCCGGTGGGGACCGGGCCGCGCCCGGCGCCGCGGCGGCCGCGGCCGAGGTGTGCCGCCTGGTCGCGGGCGCCGTCGGGCGGAGCCAGGAACGGCTGGCCGACGACATCCGCGCCGGGCGGCGCGACGCCCTGCGCTCCGGACTCCAGCGGCTCGTCGACCGGGGCTACGGCAGGCTGCGCGCCCGCGCCGCCGAGCTGGGTCTCGCGGAGGACGCCTACACGACCGGGCTGCGCGGGCTGCTGCTGCCGGTCGATCCCGGGTGCCACACCCGGGTCTGCTTCGGCGCGGGTCCGGGCGGACTGTTCCGGCTCCGCGGCGGGCAGTGGCGCGATCTGGAGGAGGCGGCGCCGCCGACGGAGACCGGATTTCGCTTCCGGGCCTCCGTGGCCCGCCCCGGCGACACCCTGCTCCTGTGCTCCAGCGGCCTCGCCGAGCCGATGCGCGAGGAGCAGCCCTTGTCCGCCGAACTCGCCGCCCGCTGGTCCGAGGGGGCTCCGCCGGGTCTCGCGGCCTTCCTCGCCGACACCCAGCTCCGCCTCAAGGGCTACGCCGACGACCGCACGGCCGCCGCGGTCTGGGAGGCGTGACCGGGCGAACCGTGCGGGGACGGGAGGCGCACCGGCGGAACCGAACGGGAAAGGGCGTCCCTCCATGGCCGAGCAGAACGGGGCGGAGCACCAGGACGCGCGCGGCAGCGCCCCGCGGCGCGTGGCTGCGGGGCGCCCAGTCGGGGTTTCAGTCGACCATCTGCCCGTCGCCCGTACCGCCGACGCACTTCATCCCGACCACCTTTCCGCCGCCGTCCACGCACTCACCCGGGGTGAGGCTTTCGGTGTGGGCCGTGGCGGTGGCGTTGTGGGTGGCGGCCGTGGCCGTGGCGACACCCGTGAGGCCGAGTCCGGCGAGGGCCGCCGTGGCGATGACGGCGGCGAGGATTCGTCGCATGCGCATATGGTTTCCCTTTCACGGATTGCCTCGATTGGGGCACTACTCAGCTTGATCTTCACCCATGTGGGTGGCGCGTTGGATTACTCCATTCGGGTGAAATCGGCCGTGCTCGCCTTCCCCTCCGCAGGCATCACCGGTATGGCGATCCGTACGACGTCGGCCTGAGCGGGCCGCTCGGCCACGGCGCGGCCTACGCGAGCGGCTGTGAGAGCGGCCTACGGGGCCACCCCGCATGCGATCCGGACCTCCGGGCCGAGCGCCTCGGCCGCCGCTCCGAGCTGGATCTCGCGGTCCGGGGCGCCGTACGGGAGATCCTGCGCGCGCCGGCCGACGAGGCCGCCGTCTTCACCGCCGACACGGGCATGTGCAACGTCCGGGCGGCGCGCTATCTTTCCCCGAACGGCAAGCGCCGCACCATCGGATCCGTGCGTCACCGTTCGCCGGCCGACGCCCTCCCGCAGGTCATCGGGGCTCAGCTCACCGATCGCGGACGTCAAGTGGTGTCGATGTCGGGCGACGGTGGCTTCTCCCTGCCGAGGGGAGATTTCCTCACCCTGGTGCAGTACGGCCTCCCCGTCAAAGTGCTCCTCTTCGGCAACTCGTCGCTCCACAGGGCCGATGGGGAGGTGCCGGTTTCCGGCCTGCCCTCGTACGGAACGACGAACGAGGACACGACGTCGCGGCGATCGCCCGCGCGGCCGGCGCGCACGGGGTCCGCGGGGCCAAGGCCGAGCAGCTCACGGCGGCTTCGAAGGACGCCTTTCCGCACGAGGGACCCGCCCTGGCGGAGGTGGTCACGGACCCCGGCGCGCCGTCCCATCCGCCGAGGAACAGCGCCGGGAGGGTGACCGGATCCGCACGGTCGTCCCGCAGGACCGTGCCGGACGGCGGGGCCGGGCGGATGCTCCAGATGGCTCGATCCCGCCTCCCTGACGTGCCGCGCCCTGAGCCCGTATGCGTGCGGAATTCCTCAGAGGGCATGCATCCCGTAGGCCTGTTCGAGAGGCGGGCCGTCCGGCAGCGGGTCATACGGGGAGGAACATCGCCGTGCGGGTGGGGGCGAAGACCGGGAAGCCGTGGAAGAGAGGGCGGCCGGTGACGCGAGAACCGGCCGGGGACGGGGGAGCGGTGGACCCGGCGGGGATCACCCGCAGCGTGCGCCGGGCGGATCTCAAGGCCGTGGGCGAAGTCCGCAAGGCACTGCGGGAGTTGATGCGCCACCGTTGCCGGCTCGAGGCCACCGACGTGGCCGAGTTATTGGTCACCGAGCTCGTCACCAACGCCCTCGTCCACACCGATCAAGGTGCGGAGGTGTCCGCGACCCTGGCCCGTGCCCGCCTGCGGGTGGAGGTCCGGGACTACGCCGCCCGCAGACCCCGGCCGCACGTACCGTCCGCCGACGACGGTACGCACGGCAGGGGACTGGTCCTCGTCGAGGAACTGGCCGACGCCTGGGGTGTGGACGCGCTGACACCGGCGCTGGGCGGGGGCAAGGTGGTGTGGTTCGAACTGGACAGCCGGAGCGACGCGGGTTCCGCCTGAGGGTTCGGGCGGCACCCGCGCCGGGAGTCCGGTCTCCCGTGGCTCCGGTGCGCGGCTGCTCCTGGCTCCGGGGCCCGGTCAGCCGAACTGCTGCTCCAGGTCCTTCAGTTTGCGCTCCAGCGAGTCGAGCCGGGGAAGCGTCTGGGTGTCGTCCTCGGCGGTGAGGTCCACCATCCGGGGACTACCCGCCGCCTCGGCGGAGTCCGTTCCGGTCACGGCCTGCAGGGAGGGCCGGCGTCGCAGGGGCAGCTGACCCGCTTCCGCTATGGCCGGCTCCGCGCCGCCCCGCCCGGCGGCCCGTGACGGGGCCGCCCCCCCCCATGGCAACAGGCGGGCGCCGGCCCAGCGCCCCAACCCCCCGGTAATCCG
>NZ_JBSGWY010000008.1:202377-212431 GCF_053609145.1 Streptomyces sp. NPDC054961
GGCGGGGGGGCCCCCCCCCCGTTGCGCGTTGGGGCCGCCCCGCCCCCCGGGGCCGCCCCCCCGGTCCGGGGGCCCAGCCCCGGCTTGTCGCCGGGGGGGGGGGGGCCCCGCCCCCCCCACGCCCGGTTCTGCCGGCCGAGCGCCTTGATGTGCGCCCGGTCCAGGCGGTGTTGCTCCCGCCTGCGGTGCCGGTCCTGCTCCTTCTCCTTCTTGTCCTCGCGCACCTCGTCCACGGCCTCGTCGAGAGTGCGCACCCCCTCCAGCAGCATCAGCGACCAGGCGCCGAAGGTCTCGCGGGGGGCCCGCAGCCAGCGGACCATCCGGATCTGCGGCAACGGCCGCGGAATCAGGCCCTGTTCGCGCAGGGCGGCCCGGCGGGTCTGCTTCAGTGCGCGGTCGAAGAGCACGGCCGCCGAGAGCGACATGCCGGAGAAGAACTGAGGGGCCCCGTCGTGGCCGATGCCGCGCGGGGCGTGCACCCAGTTGAACCAGGCGGCCGCGCCCGCGAACAGCCAGACCAGCATGCGGGAGCCGAGGGCGGCGTCGCCGTGGCTGGCCTCGCGGACGGCGAGCACGGAGCAGAACATCGCGGCGCCGTCGAGGCCGAAGGGGACCAGGTACTCCCAGCCGCCGGAGAGGTTGAGGTTCTGCCGGCCGAAGCCGACCAGTCCGTGGAAGGAGAGCGCGGCGGCGACCGCCGCGCAGCAGAACAGCAGCACGTAGGAGGCGGTCCCGTAGACGGCTTCCTTGCGCCGCCGCCGCTCCTCGCTGCGCTCCCAGCTGTCCTCGGCCGCCGCGGCCTTGTCGCCTTCGCGCTTGCCCCGGGCCAGCACCGCCACTGCCGCAAGTACGCCCAGGATCAGCAGGCTGCCGGGCAGCAGCCAGTCCAGCGATATGTCGGTCAGTCTCATGCGGATGTCCTTGCCTCGCGTATGCGGCTCTTCGGCTTGTGGCCGGTGCGGCTTTCCGGGCGCCATAGTGGCGCAGCCGGTGCGCCGCACACGCGGGTTTCGGGTCAAGTGGACGCCATCGGGGGGTCGAGCCCGCCGGATAGGGTGTTGAGACTCGAACTGTCGCTCGTGATGACCGAGTTGAGTTCGATTCGCGGTCAGCCGGACGGGTGGGTTCGGACGGCGGAGGCGAAGGTGGCGCCCCCGCGGCGCCCGTGGATCCACGACGCCTGCCGGGGATGCGGCCGTCCGGGTGGTTCGCGCGAGTGCGCACGACGGACCGGGGCGTGACGGACGGCCGCGACGCAGGGTCGCGACGCACGGCCCGGTCCGTGGCGGCCCGGACCGTGGCGGCCGCGACGGGTCAGGCGGCGGCGGCCATCTGCTCCGTCAGGCGCGCCACGCGGTCCGCGTCGCAGGTGCGGGGGCAGGTCACGCAGGTGTCCTCGGGGCGGATCGTGTAGAAGAAGCAGCAGCTCGCCCGGTCGCGGGTGGGCAGTTCCCGGCCGTCCGGGCCTTCGAGTCGGCGGAAGCCGGCGCCGCCCGTGTACGGGGCGGTCGCGCCGGGCAGGAGCAGCTCCAGTTCGGCCATGGTCCGCCGCTCCTCGGCCTCGCCGAGCAGGTGGCCGACGTACCAGAGGCTTTCGACGATCTCGTCGGTCACCATGCCCCACTGGGCGCGCCGGCCGCGCCGCAGGCGTGGGCCGAAGCCCTCCAGCACCGGCCCGAGGTGCCGGGCCACCGAGGCCCGCACCTCCTCGCGCAGCGCCTCCTCGTCCGGTACGACCCGGGCCCCGGGGAGCGCGGCCGCCGGGTCGTCCGGCAGGCAGGCGAAGGACTCCGCGCGGACGGCCATCCGCCCCTGGGTCCGGTGGAAGGACACGCCGTCCGGGGGCAGCAGGGGCACGCGGCGGTCCAGGAACCAGGGCGCCGTGATCAGCAGGCAGGCGGGCCACGCGTACCGGTGGAGCCCGAAGCCCGCCACCACGTCGGGCCGGGCCCGGGTCCCGTAGTCGCGCAGCACCTGGGCGTCGTCCCAGGCGAGGAACGCGTCCACGGCCTCGCCGCCCGCCGCGAGCTCGTCCGCGCCGACCCACCCCGCACCGCGGGGGGAGGGTTCGTGGGCGGCGAGCTCGGTGACGCGCAGTCCGCCGTAGGCCCGGGTCAGCCGTGCGTACGCGTCCGCCAGGGGAGAGCCGTCCGGGACGGGCGCACTGACGGGGTTGACGGCCGTGACGGGCATGGGAGACCACCGAATCACGCGATCGTTGACAGGTTAGCCTTACCTTACCTGACCTGCCGCGGGTTCGGGATATTCTCTGGTCAGGCCTGGACCCGTAGGAGGACCGAGTGCGTGACACGGCCCGAGCCCGGGTTCCGGAGCAGCAGACGCCGCGGAAGGTGTCCCGCCATTCGGTGCGCGGACAGATCCTCGACGCCCTGCGCGAGGCGCTGTTCGACGGCCGGCTGGCCCCGGGGGAGATCTACTCCGGCCCCGCCCTGGGCGAGCGGTTCGGGGTCTCGGCGACGCCGGTGCGCGAGGCGATGCAGCAGCTGGCGCTGGAGGGCGCCGTCGAATGCCTTCCGAACCGTGGCTTCCGGGTGCTGACCCGGACCCCGGTCGAGCGGGCCGAACTGGCGGAGGTCCGGGCACTGCTGGAGGTCCCGGTGATGCTGCGGCTGGCCCGTACGGCCGGTCCGGCGGCGTGGGCCGGTGTGCGGCCGGCGGCGCTGGAGACGGTGCGCGCGGCGGCGTCGGGGGACCACGCGGGGTACGCGGAGGCGGACCGGGCGTTTCACCGTGCGGTGCTGGAGCTGGCGGGCAACGCGCAGCTCCTGCTCGTGGCGGGCGACCTCCACCGCCGCGCCCAGTGGCCCGACCCGGGCCCCTCGAACCTCCGCGTCCGGGCCCTCGCCGCGGACGCGGCGGAGCACGTGGCCCTGCTCGACGCCCTGGCCGAGGGGGACGTCCCCCTCGCCGAATCCCTGATCCGGTCCCACTTCGTCGCGTGACGCGGCGCCCGGGGCGGCGGCGGCCGGCGGGGCCGGCCGCGCCGCCGTCCGGGCCCCTCCCCGGCCCTCCCCGGGGGCCGGATCACCCGGCGGGGCCGGACGGACCGCGGGGCGGTCCCGGCGTCAGGACGGCACGGCAGGGTGGAGCTGCTCGGCGAGCCAGGTGGGGATGCCGCCCAGGAGGTGGAACAGCCGGCGGGCCTCCGCGCGCAGGCGGGCCGCCTCGGGCTCCGGCTCCGCTTCCGCCAGGGCCGCCAGCGCCGGGGCCGTGCCCACCAGGAAGCCCAGGTCCTCCCGGATGCGCAGGGACTCCGCGAAGCCCTTGCGGGCCTCCGCCACCTCTCCGTCCCGCAGGGCCAGTGCGGCCAGGTGCCGCCACGTGAAGGACAGCAGGAGGGTGTCTCCGTGGGCGAGCGCCCCCGCGTGGGCCCGCTGGTACGCGGGCAGCGCGGACTGCGGGGCGTCGGCCAGGTGCTCGGCGACCAGGCCCCGCCGGAAGTCCAGCAGCGGCCGGGTACGGGACCCCGGAGTCAGCAGCGCCGCCGCCCGTCCCAGGGCGGAGCGGGCCTCGTCGGCCCGGTCCCGTACGCCGAGCACGGTCGCCGCGTAGGCCAGGTGGCCCCGCTCGCACGCGGCCGCGCCCCGGTCGTCGTCGTCCTGGGCCACCGCCTCGGCGATCCGCAGCGCGTCCTCCGCCTCGGCCCAGCCCTGCCCGGTGAACAGGCAGCGCTCGACCAGCAGTCCGGTGCGCTGTACGGCGGCTCCGGCATCGTGTAAATGCGGCGTCAGCAGGGCCGCCGCGTCGGTCCAACAGCCGCGCGAGCGCAGCCGCCATATCGCCCGCTGGAGGGGGTCGTCTCCCCCGGTAGTTCCGGCACCGGACATGGCGGTATACGCCACATTGCCCTCCCCAAAGCAACCAAGCAGCACGTCGTCGAGCCCTGGGGCGAAATGAGAGCACGGATCGGCGGGTTCGGCCAAGGGGTCGGGTGAACTCTTTCACAAAGTCCGGACGGATCATCAGCCGGCCCCGCTCGGCCCCGAGCGGCCGCCGACCGGACCTGTACCGGATCCCGACCGGCTCCCCGGCCGGTCAGGGGGGCGCCGGGCCTCAGCTCATCCGCAGGGCGAGGAAGAAGTCGAGCTTGTCCTCGAGCCGGGAGAGGTCCCGCCCCGTCAACTGCTCGATTCGCCCGACCCGGTACCTCAGCGTGTTGACGTGCAGGTGCAACCGCGTCGCGCAGCGGGTCCACGAGCCGTCGCAGTCCAGGAACGCCTCGAGCGTGGGGATGAGCTCCGCCCGGTGGCGGCGGTCGTAGTCCCGCAGCGGGTCCAGCAGCCGGGCCGTGAAGGCGCGGCGGACGTCGTCCGGGACGAACGGGAGCAGCAGGACGTGCGAGGCCAGCTCGTGGTGCCCGGCCGCGCAGACCCGGCCCGGACGGGCCGCCGCGACCCGGCGGGCGTGCCGGGCCTCCTCCAGGGCTCCGCGGAGCCCCTCGGCGGAGTGCACGGCCGCGCTCACGCCCAGCGTGATCCGGCCGTCGTCGGCGAGCCCGGCCGCCAGGGGCTCGCGTACCGCCGCGAGCAGCGTTTCCGCGTGCAGGGCGGTGTCGGGACCCTTCTCCTCGCCGGGCTCGCCGGCCGGCGCGGGCAGCGGTACGAGGGCGATCGCCTCGTCCCCGGCGTGTGCGACGGCGATCCGGTCCGAGGGCTCCGGCCCGGAGACCGAGGGGTCCACGAGGATCTCCTCGAGCAGCGACTGGGCCACGGGGCCGCCGGCGATGTCGCCGCCGTCCCAGTCCACCCGGGCCACGACGACCTGCCAGTGCGGGGCGGAGCCCAGGCCCGGCAGGAGCACCGGCGCGGCCACCCGCAGGCGGGCGGCGATCTCGGCGGGCGGGGCGCCCGTCTGGACCAGCTCCAGGACCTCCTGGGCGAGGCGGCGGCGCACGGTGCGCGCCGCGTCGCGGCGGTCCCGCTCGACCGCGATCAGCTGGGTGACGCCCTGGAGCAGGTCCAGCCGCTCGGCCGGCCAGTCGCCCGCGTCGGCCTCGACGGCCAGCAGCCAGTCGGAGAGCACGCTCTCGCGCACGTCCCGGGGGGCGGTCTGGCCGGCCCCGCCCCGCCCGTGTCCCCTGATCGGGAACAGGGAGTAGGTCATACCCTGGAGGGAGATCCGGTGCGGTCCCCGGCGGCCCGTCCGGACCGCCGCGAGGTGCTCGCCCGCCAGGGCCGCGCAGACGCCCGGCGCCAGCGGCTCGCCGGCTCCGGCGATCTGCCGGCCCGTGGGGGAGAGCACCCAGGCCCGGAGGTCGAGGTCGGTGGTGAGCAGATCGAGCACCACGTCGGGGCCGCCACCGGCGGGCCCGGAGGTCATCAGGCGGCGGTGGCGGTCCACGACGGCGGCGAGATCACCGGCCCGCTCTCCCGAGACCTGGCGCACCACGTACTCGGTGATCGTGGCGAATGCAACGTCCTCGTTCACGGCGAACAGCGGAAGACGGTTGCGCACACAGGCCGAGACGAGATCGTCGGGAATGTCACCCAGCTCCGCCTCGCCCGCCGCGAGCCCCGCCACGCCAGCGCCGGCGAGGATTCGTACGAACGGCTCGGAGTCGGCTGAATTTCGTCTCCATGCCAGGCCGGTGAGGACGAGCTCACCTCCGGAGAGGTATCGGCTGGGATCGCGCAGGTCGGTCGTCATGACCCCGCGGACCGTCCGGTCGAGTTCTTCCTGGCCGCCGAGCAGCCGCAGCCCCAGCGCCTCGGTCTCCAGCAGTGCGCGAAGCCGCATGATGTCGCCGCCGATCTGTCTCGAATGTTGCCCTTGGAAATCGGGCAGGTCGTCGCATCCTGCCTTTCATACGAATCTACAAGACGAGGGAGGCCGTCAGCCAACTCCTTCATGGTTTCGGTGACTGCACCCGGGGGACGGGCGGCCGGTGTACTGAGTCCACACCGCGTTAACAGCACGTGAACGACCAGTCGAGGGCTCTTGGGCCTCCTGGCTTGAAGTGAACGACCCGATTGAGAAGAAGAGAGCCACACATGGACTTCCTTCGCCCCGCCAGCTGGGAGGAGGCGCTCGCCGCTAAGGCCGAGTTCCCCACAGCTGTGCCGATTGCGGGTGGCACCGATGTGATGGTCGAGATCAACTTCGACCACCGTCGGCCGGAGTACCTTCTGGACCTGAACCGCATCGGTCTCCTGCGGGAGTGGGAGGTCGGCGAGGACGTGGTCCGGCTGGGCGCCTCCGTCCCGTACACGCAGATCATGGAGAACCTCCGCGCGGAGCTTCCCGGACTCGCGCTCGCCTCGCACACGGTCGCGTCCCCGCAGATCCGCAACCGCGGTGGTGTCGGCGGCAACCTCGGCTGTGCCTCGCCGGCCGGTGACGCGCACCCCGCGCTGCTCGCGGCGGGCGCCGAGGTCGAGGTGGAGTCCGTGCGCGGCTCTCGCCTGATCCCGATCGACGCCTTCTACACGGGCGTGAAGCGCAACGCGCTGGCCGCCGACGAGCTCATCAAGACCGTCCACGTGAAGAAGGCGGACGGCCCCCAGCAGTACTCGAAGGTCGGATCCCGCAACGCGATGGTCATCGCCGTCTGCGCGTTCGGCCTGGCGCTGCACCCCGAGACCCGCACCGTCCGTACCGGCATCGGTTCGGCCGCGCCGACCCCGATCCGGGCGAAGGCGGCCGAGGAGTTCCTGAACGCCGCGCTCGAAGAGGGCGGCTTCTGGGAGTCGGGCAAGGTCATCACCCCGTCGATCGCCAAGCAGTTCGGTGACCTCGCCTCCGGCGCGGCCAACCCGATCGACGACGTCCGCGGCACGGCGAAGTACCGCCGCCACGCGGTCGGCATCATGGCTCGCCGTCAGCTCGTCTGGACGTGGGAGCAGTACCGCGGTTCGAACAACGGCCGCTCGCTCGAAGGGGCTGCGTAATCATGCGCGTCAATTTCACTGTCAACGGCCGTCAGCAGGAAGCCGACGACGTCTGGGAGGGCGAGTCCCTCCTGTACGTCCTGCGCGAGCGCCTCGGCCTGCCGGGTTCGAAGAACGCCTGTGAGCAGGGCGAGTGCGGTTCCTGCACCGTCCGCCTCGACGGCGTTCCGGTCTGTTCCTGTCTGGTCGCGGCCGGTCAGGTCGAGGGCCGCGACGTCGTGACCGTCGAGGGCCTGGCGGAGTTCGCCAAGCAGCGCGACGAGCACGGCCACGGAGGTGCCTGCGGCACCGGCGGCGGCTGCGGTTCCAAGGGCGGCGTCTCCCTGGACGCGGCCAAGCAGTGGCAGGCCCACGGGCGGGCCGGCGACTCGCAGACCGGCGAGGGCGGCGAGCTCTCCACCATCCAGCAGGCGTTCATCGACGCCGGCGCCGTGCAGTGCGGTTTCTGCACCCCGGGCCTCCTGGTCCAGGCCGACGCGCTGCTGGAGGAGAACTCCTCCCCGTCCGACCAGGACATCCGCGAGGCCCTGTCCGGCAACCTCTGCCGCTGCACGGGCTACGAGAAGATCCTCGACGCGGTCCGCCTCGCGGCCGCCCGTCAGTCAGAGGCGGTCTGACCATGGCTCAGAACACGCGCACGGTTCCGGCCGGTACGCCGACCAACGTCACGCAGAAGCACACCAAGGGCGGCATCGGCGAGTCCACGCTGCGTCCGGACGGCACGCTCAAGGTGACCGGTGAGTTCGCGTACTCCTCGGACATGTGGCACGAGGACATGCTGTGGGGCCAGACCCTGCGCAGCACCGTGGCCCACGCCGAGATCGTCTCGATCGACATCTCCGAGGCCCTGGCGATGCCGGGCGTCTACTCGGTGCTGACGTACGACGACCTGCCGGCCGAGATGAAGAACTACGGCCTGGAGATCCAGGACACCCCGGTGCTCGCCAACGGCCGGGTGCGTCACCACGGTGAGCCGGTCGCCCTCGTGGCCGCCGACCACCCGGAGACCGCCCGCCGCGCGGCCGCCAAGATCAAGATCGACTACCGCGAGCTGCCGCTCGTCACGGACGAGGCCTCGGCCCTCGCCCCGGGCGCGCCGCTGATCCACGAGGGCCGCGACGACCACCACATCGGTCACGTCCCGCACCCGAACATCGTGCACCGCCAGCCCATCATCCGCGGCAACGTGGAAGAGGCCCGCAAGCGCGCCGACGTCATCGTCGAGGGCGAGTACACCTTCGGCATGCAGGACCAGGCCTTCCTCGGCCCGGAGTCCGGCCTGGCCGTGCCCTCCGAGGACGGCGGCGTCGAGCTGTACGTCGCCACCCAGTGGCTGCACTCGGACCTCGGGCAGATCGCCCCGGTCCTGGGCCTGCCGCCGGAGAAGGTCCGCATGACGCTCTCGGGCGTCGGCGGTGCCTTCGGCGGCCGCGAGGACATCTCGATGCAGATCCACGCGTGCCTCCTGGCGCTGGCCACGAACAAGCCGGTCAAGATCGTCTACAACCGGTTCGAGTCCTTCTTCGGCCACGTGCACCGCCACCCGGCGAAGCTCTACTACGAGCACGGCGCCACCAAGGACGGCAAGCTCACGCACATGAAGTGCAAGATCGTCCTGGACGGCGGCGCGTACGCGTCGGCTTCCCCGGCGGTCGTGGGCAACGCGTCCTCCCTCTCGGTCGGTCCGTACGTCCTGGAGGACGTGGACATCGAGGCGATCGCGCTCTACACGAACAACCCGCCCTGTGGCGCGATGCGCGGCTTCGGCGCCGTCCAGGCCTGCTTCGCCTACGAGGCCCAGATGGACAAGCTCGCGCAGAAGCTGGGCATGGACCCGGTCGAGTTCCGCCAGCTGAACGCCATGGAGATGGGCACGGTCATGCCCACCGGCCAGGTCGTGGACGCCCCGGCGCCCGTCGCCGAGCTGCTGCGCCGGGTCAAGGCCCGCCCGCTGCCGCCCGAGCGCCAGTGGGAGACCGCCGGCGAGAGCGCGGACGTCCGCGCGCTGCCCGGCGGCCTCTCCAACACCACCCACGGCGAAGGCGTCGTCCGCGGCGTGGGCTACGCGGTCGGCATCAAGAACGTCGGCTTCTCCGAGGGCTTCGACGACTACTCGACCGCCCGCGTGCGCCTCGAGGTCATCAACGGCGAGGCCGTCGCGATGGTCCACACGGCCATGGCGGAGGTCGGCCAGGGCGGCATCACCGTCCACGCGCAGATCGCCCGTACGGAGCTGGGCGTCACGCAGGTGACCATCCACCCGGCCGACACCCAGGTCGGCTCCGCCGGTTCCACGTCCGCCTCCCGGCAGACGTACATGACCGGTGGCGCGGTGAAGAACACCTGTGAGGCCGTCCGCGAGGCCGTGCTGGAGATCGGCCGCCGCAAGAACGGCTCGTACCACCCGGCGTGGGCCACGGCCGACCTGCTGCTCGAAGGCGGCAAGATCGTCACCGACGGCGGCGAGGTCCTCGCGGACATCGCCGAGATCCTGGAGGGCGAGGACGCGATCGACCTCGAGCTCGAGTACCGCCACCACCCGACCGTCCCCTTCGACCTGGTCACCGGTCAGGGCAACGGCCACGTCCAGTACACGTTCGCCGCGCACCGGGCGGTGGTCGAGGTGGACACCGAGCTGGGTCTGGTCAAGGTCGTCGAGCTGGCGACCGCCCAGGACGTCGGCAAGGCGCTCAACATGCTCTCCGTGGTCGGCCAGATCCAGGGTGGCACCACCCAGGGCCTCGGCGTCGCGATCATGGAAGAGATCATCGTGGACCCGAAGACCGCGAAGGTGCGCAACCCCTCCTTCACGGACTACCTGATCCCGACCATCCTCGACACCCCGACCATCCCGGTCGACGTCCTGGAGCTCGCCGACCCGAAGGCCCCGTACGGCCTGCGCGGCATGGGCGAGGCCCCGACCCTCTCGTCCACCCCGGCCGTCATCGCGGCGATCCGGGCGGCGACCGGTCTGGAGATCAACAAGACGCCGATCCGTCCGGAACTGCTCACCGGCACCCTCTAGGACGGCGTGGTGGGGGGGGGGGGGGGGCGGCCCCCCCCCCCCCCCGGCCCCGGGGGGGGGGCGGGGGCGGCGCCCCCCCCCCCCCCCCCCCCCCCCCCCCCGCCCCGCGCCGGCGGAGGCG
>NZ_JBSGWY010000008.1:212441-214447 GCF_053609145.1 Streptomyces sp. NPDC054961
TTTTTTTACCACCCCGTGTTTTCCAAACCCCCCCCCCCCCCACCCCCCCCCCCCCCCCACCCCCCCCCCGCGGGGGGGGGGGGGGGGGGGGGCGCGGCCCCCCCCCCCACCCCACAGATTTCCGGGCGGTGCGGCGCGGGAACGTCACACTTCCAGCCGTACCGCCCGGAGCACGGAAGTCCGGAGTCATCAGCACCGCACCGCTCGCGGTCAGTTTCACCGGCAACACCCCGGAACCACCCCCGGCCGGACCCATCACCCCCGGCGAGGCCAGCAGTACCAGCCGTACCGCAGAACCCCCGCAGTACCCGCAGTACACGCAGTGCACCTTCGCGTCGCCTCGGGCCGTCACCCCGGGTCGTGCAGCCAACGGCATTTCCCAAATCCCGTGTCTCCAGTCTTTATGCGGGTGCCCCTTTGAACCTTGGGAGTTAGGCACCATGACCCAGTCCTCTGTGGAGCCCAAGACCAGTGCGGAAGAGGCCGGCGACGGCTCTCGTCCCCCCGCCGGACGGTCTTGGCTCGATCGGTACTTCCACATAACGCAGCGTGGATCCAACGTCGGAAACGAAGTCCGCGGAGGTCTCACGACCTTCATGGCCATGGCGTACATCCTGCTGCTCAACCCGCTGATCCTCTCCGGCAAGGACGTCGCCGGAGACGTCATGAGCCAGAAGGCTCTGATCACCGCCACCGCGTTCGCGGCCGCGCTGACCACGCTCCTCATGGGCTTCGTCGGCAAGGTCCCGCTCGCGCTGGCCGCCGGCCTCTCCGTGTCCGGTGTGCTGTCCTCGCAGGTGGCACCGCAGATGACCTGGCCGCAGGCCATGGGCATGTGCGTGATGTACGGCGTCGTGATCTGTCTCCTGGTCGTCACCGGCCTCCGCGAGATGATCATGAACGCGATCCCGCTCGCGCTCAAGCACGCGATCACCATGGGCATCGGCCTGTTCGTCGCCCTGATCGGCCTCGTGAAGGCCGGCTTCGTGGGCAACGGCGGGGAGTTCGCCCCTCCGGTGACCCTCGGCGCCGCCGGTGAGCTCGCCGGCTGGCCCGTCTTCCTCTTCTGCGTGACCCTGCTCGCCATCTTCATGCTGCAGGCCCGCAAGGTCCCCGGCGCGATCCTGATCGGCATCGTCGGCGGAACGGTCCTCGCCGCCATCCTGAACGCCGTCGTGGACATCGACCCGAAGGCCTGGAAGAACGGCGCTCCGGAGCTCTCGGGCTCCGCGATCTCGATGCCCGACTTCTCGCTCTTCGGCAAGGTCGAGTTCGGCGGCTGGGGCGACGTCGGTGTCATGACGGTCGGCATGATCGTCTTCACCCTCGTGCTCGCCGGCTTCTTCGACGCGATGGCCACCATCATCGGCGTCGGCACCGAGGCCAAGCTCGCCGACGACAAGGGCCGCATGCCGGGCCTTTCCAAGGCGCTGTTCATCGACGGTGCCGGTGGCGCCATCGGCGGCATCGCGGGCGGCTCCGGCCAGACGGTCTTCGTCGAGTCCGCCACGGGCGTCGGCGAGGGAGCCCGTACCGGTCTCGCCTCCGTCGTCAGCGGGCTGCTCTTCGCCGCCTGCCTCTTCTTCACCCCGATCACCCAGATCGTCCCGGGTGAGGTCGCCTCCGCGGCCCTGGTCGTCATCGGCGCGATGATGATGCAGAACGCCCGCCACGTGGACTGGGCCGACAGCGCGACGGCCATCCCGGTCTTCCTGACCGTGGTGATCATGCCCTTCACCTACTCGATCACGGCTGGAGTCGCCGCCGGTGTGATCTCCTACGTGGCCATCAAGGTCGCGCAGGGCAAGTACCGCGAGATCGGTGCCTTCATGTGGGTACTGACCGTGATCTTCGTGGTCTACTTCGCGCTCCACCCCATCGAGTCGTGGCTCGGGGTCAAGTAGCGGCGAAAGCGGGGGGGGCGCCGGGCGCCGGCGCGCCGCCCGCGGGCACCACACCACCACACCAAGAGAAGATCGACCGCACCCCCCCCGGCGCCCGCGCGG
>NZ_JBSGWY010000008.1:214457-216590 GCF_053609145.1 Streptomyces sp. NPDC054961
TGGGTAGTTTTTGTTTTTTTGGTTTTTTTTCTCCCCCCCCCCCCCCTGGGGGTGGGGGTGGGGCTCGTGGCGGGGCGCGCGGCCCGGGGGGGGTACCGCGGGCCCCCCCCGCTGCTCGAAACCTCCACGCATCCGATACTGGAACCGAACCCCTCCGAGGAGGCCCCCATGCTGGACATCGCCGAAGAACTGAACCGGTGGGTCGAGCAGGGAC
Organism: Streptomyces sp. NPDC054961; assembly: GCF_053609145.1. Lineage (NCBI taxonomy): Bacteria > Bacillati > Actinomycetota > Actinomycetes > Kitasatosporales > Streptomycetaceae > Streptomyces > Streptomyces sp. NPDC054961. The sequence goes on from NZ_JBSGWY010000008.1 coordinate 214,672, forward strand.
GTGACTTCGCCGTCGCCACGGTCGTGGCGGTCGGCGGCAGCGCACCCCGCCAGCCCGGTGCGGCCCTCGCGGTGGACGGCGAGGGAACGGCCATCGGCTCGGTTTCCGGCGGATGCGTGGAGGGTGCGGTCTACGAGCTGTGCCGACAGGCGCTCGAGGACGGCGAGACCGTCCAGGAGCGCTTCGGCTACAGCGACGACGACGCCTTCGCGGTGGGTCTGACCTGCGGCGGGATCATCGACATCCTGGTCACCCCGGTCCCCGTGGGCTCTCCCGCGCGGGAGGTGTTCGCGGCGGCGCTCGCCGCCGCCGCCCGGGGAGAGGCGGCCGCGTTCGCGCGGATCGCGGAGGGCCCCGCCGAGCTGATGGGGCGCGCCGTGCTCGTCCGTGGCGAGGGCCGCCACGAGGGCGGGTTCGGCGGCCACCCCGAGCTGGACCGGGCCGTCGCCGACGAAGCCCGCGCCCTGCTCGACGCGGGCAGGACCGGGGTGCTGGAGATCGGCGCCGACGGCCGGCTCTGCGGAGAGCCGATCAAGGTGCTGGTCGAGTCCAGCGTCCCGCCGCCGCGGATGATCGTCTTCGGTGCCATCGACTTCGCGTCCGCCCTGGTGCGGATCGGCAAGTTCCTCGGCTACCGGGTGACGCTGTGCGACGCACGGCCCGTCTTCGCCACGAAGAACCGCTTCCCCGAGGCGGACGAGATCGTGGTCGACTGGCCGCACCGCTACCTGGAGGAGCAGGCCTCGGCCGGGGCGGTCGACGGCCGGACCGTCCTGTGCGTGCTCACGCACGACGCCAAGTTCGACGTCCCGCTCCTCGAACTGGCCCTCAGGCTGCCCGTCGCCTACGTCGGCGCCATGGGCTCCCGCCGCACGCACGAAGACCGCAACAAGCGGCTCCGCGAGGTCGGCGTGAGCGAGCTCGAGCTGACCCGGCTGCGCTCCCCGATCGGTCTGGACCTCGGCGCCCGCTCGCCGGAGGAGACCGCGCTGTCCATCGCCGCCGAGATCGTCGCCAACCGGCGCGGCGGTACGGGCGCGGCCCTGACCGGCGCGCACATCCCGATCCACCCGGACGCCTCGACGACGGTGGTCAGCCGGATCGGCTCCGTCGCCTGAAGGACGCGGTGAGCCCGGCGATCCCGCAGGGTGTGCGGCACGGTGAGAGAAAGGGCGCAACCGTTCCTAGCCAGTGCGCATGAGTGAGTCTTGGACCCACTGGTGCGTACTGGGCGCATCCCGAACGGTTTTGGATGCACTGGGTCCCCGCTTTCTCTTCCCGCTCGGCGTCGGCTCTCCGTGTAGCCGGTCCGTTGTGGGTGGGCGGATTCCGTCACGCCCCTGGGTGCCTGGTCCGGCCTGGACGGTCCGATGCCCCGCACGATCACTCTGGTCGTGTGGGGGCGGTGCCGTCCGTCGCCGGATCGGGTGTCCGAGGGCGCGTCGTCCGATCGCGATACCGGCGGCATCGTGACGGGACATCTTTCGGCGTGGGGTGACCAGTGGCTTCTGCCAGTGCTGGCCTCCCCACTGGGAGGTGTAGGCGGGATCGGCCGCGACGATGGAGAGACCGTGTTCGGCGGCCATCGAGACGAGGCGGGCTTGAAGCTTGCCGGTCGGAATGCCGGAAATCAGCTGCCGGAACCGTTTCCTGCGGCCGTGCTTCTCCCGGGTCTTCTCGGCGGTGAAGTCGAGGTCTTCGATCGCGATGGCCTTGACGCCGGTGTTGTTCGTCCAGTGCAGCAGCCGGGTGATGGCGTGCCTGATCTGGGCGTCGCGGTGGTCGGCCGATCCGCTGAGGTCGTAGTGGAACCGGTGCGGGTCGCCGATTGGGTTGCCGTGCGGGTCGAGCCGATAGGCGGCGAAGTGGTCGGCGTTGGTATCGACACCGACCATGCCGTTCGCCCGTGCGGTGGTGAG
>NZ_JBSGWY010000009.1:0-37953 GCF_053609145.1 Streptomyces sp. NPDC054961
TCCTCTATTTTCGTGGGCAGCGTGAGTTGTGTATATGAGAGAGCTCGTACACGGGCCGGGGCGCGTCTCAGATGAACCCGAGGGCCGCGGCTCCGCCGACGCCGCCGAGCAGCATGAACACCGGCATGAGGACCTTGAGCTCCACCCAGCTGCCGGCCCGGAAGCGCATCATCTTCGGCGGGCCGATCGGGTACCAGCGCTTTCCCGCGATCGGGATGGGCCACAGGACCGGGCAGCCGGAGACGGTCAGGGCGTCGCCGATGTCGTGGACCAGGGCGCCGAGCACGATCGGCAGGCCGAGCCACAGGTACTCCTGGCCGGGGCCGGTGAAGAGCCAGCCGGAGCCGTTGCCGGGCTGGTCGAGCACGCCGGCCAGTATCCAGGCGCTGGTCGCGCCCAGCAGCCAGACCAGGACGTCGCTGGACATCCGGGCCGCCCGCCACAGCAGGCCTTCGACGGCGAGGACCAGGTGGACGAAGAGGAGGGCGAGCACGCCCCACCGGTCGGCGGTCACGGCGAGCGCGGAGGAACCCGCGCCGATCAGGACGGCCCAGACCCAGGTGTGGGTCAGGGTGCGGTGGCCGCCGGTGCGGCGGGCGTCGCGCGGGGCCCTGGTCGCCTTGTAGACGGCGTAGGAGATCTTGTCCACGACCTCGCACAGGACCCGGGAGAGCGGGCCGAAGGCGCGGGAGATCGTCGCCGACTTGTGGTCGAGGTCGGGAGCGAGGGCGGCTCCGGAGCAGATCAGCGCCCCGACGACCAGCACGGGCCAGGGCATCGGATGCCCCGCGGCAGCCGCCGCCGCGCCCACCCCCAGCCAGGCCGCTGCCCCTGACAGTGAGTGCGCCGGACCCATCATGGTCGTTCCCCGCCCCGGTCGTGTGCTGGTCGGGCCCTGTTGACGGTGTCGTTCGGGCCTCGTCGACGGCACAGCGTACCGTCGATGATCTTCCTTCCGTCCGCCGGTTCCCTCATACGGTGGGAAGCCAGGCAAGATGGGGGGTGTGACCCTCATTGATCAGCTCCCGCCGAACGCCGACCCCGATGCTCTCTTCGAGGCCTTCTCCTCGTGGGCGGAGGGCCAGGGCATCACCCTGTACCCGGCGCAGGAGGAGGCGCTGATCGAGGTCGTCTCCGGCGCGAACGTGATCCTTTCCACCCCGACCGGCTCCGGCAAGAGCATGGTCGCGGCCGGCGCGCACTTCACGGCGCTGGCCCAGGACAAGGTCACCTTCTACACCGCCCCGATCAAGGCGCTGGTCTCGGAGAAGTTCTTCGACCTGTGCAAGCTCTTCGGCACCGAGAACGTCGGCATGCTCACCGGCGACGCCTCGGTGAACGCGGACGCCCCGGTGATCTGCTGCACCGCCGAGGTGCTGGCCTCGATCGCGCTGCGCGACGGCAAGTACGCCGACATCGGCCAGGTCGTGATGGACGAGTTCCACTTCTACGCGGAGGCGGACCGCGGCTGGGCCTGGCAGATCCCGCTGCTGGAACTGCCGCAGGCGCAGTTCGTCCTGATGTCCGCGACGCTCGGCGACATGAAGCGGTTCGAGGCGGACCTGACCCGGCGTACCGGCCGGCCCACCTCGGTGGTCCGCTCCACGACGCGGCCCGTCCCGCTGTCGTACGAGTACGTGACGACGCCGATCACCGACACCATCACGGAGCTGCTGGAGACCCGGCAGTCGCCGGTCTACATCGTGCACTTCACGCAGGCCCAGGCGGTCGAGCGGGCACAGTCGCTGATGAGCATCAACATGTGCACGCGCGAGGAGAAGGACAAGATCGCCGAGCTGATCGGCAATTTCCGCTTCACCACCAAGTTCGGCCAGAACCTCTCCCGTTACGTCCGCCACGGCATCGGCGTGCACCACGCGGGCATGCTGCCCAAGTACCGGCGCCTGGTGGAGAAGCTGGCCCAGGCCGGTCTGCTGAAGGTCATCTGCGGCACCGACACCCTCGGTGTCGGCGTCAACGTGCCGATCCGCACGGTGCTGTTCACCGCTCTGACCAAGTACGACGGCACGCGCGTCCGCACGCTCCGCGCCCGTGAGTTCCACCAGATCGCCGGCCGCGCCGGCCGGGCCGGCTTCGACACGGCGGGCTATGTGGTGGCCCAGGCGCCCGAGCACGTCATCGAGAACGAGAAGGCGCTGGCGAAGGCGGGCGACGACCCGAAGAAGCGCCGCAAGGTGGTCCGGAAGAAGGCTCCCGAGGGCTTCGTGGCGTGGTCGGACATCACCTTCGAGAAGCTCATGGGCGCCGACCCGGAGCCGCTGACCTCGCGCTTCAAGGTCACCAACATCATGCTCCTGTCGGTCATCGCCCGGCCCGGCGACGCCTTCCAGGCGATGCGCCACCTGCTGGAGGACAACCACGAGCCGCGCAAGGCCCAGCTGCGGCACATCCGCCGGGCCATCGCCATCTACCGCTCGCTGCTGGACGGCGGGGTCGTCGAGAAGCTCGACACCCCCGACGCCGAGGGCCGCTCGATCCGCCTGACCGTCGACCTCCAGCAGGACTTCGCGCTGAACCAGCCGCTGTCCACGTTCGCGCTGGCCTCCTTCGACCTGCTCGACCCGGAGTCCCCCTCCTACGCGCTGGACATGGTCTCGGTCGTCGAGTCCACGCTGGACGACCCGCGCCAGATCCTCGCCGCCCAGCAGAACAAGGAACGCGGCATGGCCGTGGGCGCGATGAAGGCCGACGGGATCGAGTACGAGGAGCGGATGGAGCGGCTCCAGGAAGTCACCTATCCCAAGCCCCTCGAAGAGCTCCTCCTGCACGCCTACGACGTGTACAGCAAGAGCCACCCGTGGGTCCGCGACCACCCCGTGTCCCCGAAGTCGATCATCCGCGACATGTACGAACGCGCGATGACCTTCACCGAGTTCACCTCGTACTACGAACTCGCCCGCACCGAGGGCATCGTGCTCCGCTACCTGGCGAGCGCGTTCAAGGCGCTGGACCACACCATCCCCGACGACCTCAAGTCCGAGGACCTCCAGGACCTGATCGCCTGGCTCGGCGAGCTGGTCCGCCAGGTCGACTCCAGCCTGCTCGACGAGTGGGAGCAGCTGGCGAACCCGGAGGTGGAGACGGCGGAGCAGGCCCAGGAGAAGGCCGACCAGGTGAAGCCGGTCACGGCGAACTCCCGCGCCTTCCGCGTCCTGGTCCGCAACGCCATGTTCCGCCGGGTGGAGCTGGCCGCCCTGGACCACGTCAACGTGCTGGGCGAGCTGGACGGCGACGCGGGCTGGGACGCGGACGCCTGGGGCGACGCCCTGGACGGCTACTGGGACGAGTACGACGACCTGGGCACCGGCCCCGACGCGCGCGGCCCCAAGCTGCTCCAGATCGAGGAGGACCCGGCCCACGGTCTGTGGCGCGTCCGCCAGACCTTCGCCGACCCCAACGGCGACCATGGCTGGGGCATCAGCGCCGAGGTCGACCTCGCCGCCTCCGACGAGGAGGGCCGGGCCGTCATCCGCGTCACCTCGGTCGGCGAGCTGGGCCAGCTCTGAACCCCACCCGCAACCCACCGGCGCCGGTACGGCCGCCGGGTCCGACAGTGGAGATCCTCTGATGACGAACCCCGCCGAGAGGCTGGTCGACCTGCTCGATCTGGAGCAGATCGAGGTCAACATCTTCCGGGGCGCGAGCCCCCAGGAGTCCCTCCAGCGCGTCTTCGGCGGCCAGGTCGCCGGCCAGGCGCTGGTGGCGGCCGGCCGCACCACCGAGAGCGACCGGCCCGTCCACTCGCTCCACTCGTACTTCCTGCGGCCCGGTATCCCCGGGGTGCCGATCGTGTACCAGGTGGAGCGGGTGCGCGACGGGCGCTCCTTCACCACGCGCCGGGTCACCGCGGTCCAGCAGGGCAAGACCATCTTCAATCTGACCGCCTCCTTCCATCATCCGGAGGAGGGCAGCATCGAACACCAGCTGCCTCCCCGCCTCGACTTCCCGCACCCGGACACGCTGCCGAAGGTCGTGGACGAGATCCGCGAGCACCTCGGCGCGCTGCCGGAGGCACTGGAGCGGATGGCCCGCCGCCAGCCCTTCGACATCCGTTACGTGGACCGGCTCCGCTGGACTCCCGAGGAGCTCAAGGACGCCGATCCGCGCAGCGCGGTGTGGATGCGCGCCGTCGGCCCGCTGGGCGACGACCCGCTGGTGCACACCTGCGCCCTCACCTACGCCAGTGACATGACCCTCCTCGACGCCGTGCGCATCCCCGTGGAACCCCTGTGGGGCATGCGCGGTTTCGACATGGCCTCGCTCGACCACGCCATGTGGTTCCACCGGCCGTTCCGGGCCGACGAGTGGTTCCTGTACGACCAGGAGTCGCCCATCGCGCACGGCGGCCGGGGCCTGGCCCGCGGCCGGATCTACGACCTGGAGGGCAGGCTGCTGGTCTCGGTGGTCCAGGAGGGCCTCTTCCGCCCGTACGGCGCGAAGGCCTTCGCTCCGGCCGTCTCACCTCAGTAGCAGTAGCAGTAGCCCGACCCCCGTCCCGAAGAATGAGTGCATCCATGCCCACCCCGGCCCTGCCCTGCCCGTGCGGCCTGCCCGCCGCCTATCCGGAGTGCTGCGGCCGCTTCCACTCCGGTGAGCGGCAGGCGCCCACCGCCGAACTGCTGATGCGTTCCCGCTTCAGCGCCTTCGCCGTCGGCGACACCGCCTATCTCCTGCGCTCCTGGCACCCTTCGACGCGGCCGGGCCAGCTCGACCTCGATCCCGGACAGCGCTGGGAGCGGCTGGAGATCCTGGCGACCGAGCGCGGCGGGATGTTCGAGACGGAGGGCTCGGTGGAGTTCCGGGCGCACTACCGCGAGGGCCGGCACGCCGGTTCGCTGCACGAGCACAGCGCCTTCTCCCGCGAGGCCGGGGCCTGGGTCTACGTCGGCCCCCTCTCCCCCGTCGACTTCGACTGACCCCTGGCCCCGGTCAGCGCGAAATCGAGGCTGGTGCGGTACCGGGCGACCTCGTCCGGCGGCTCCGCCCGCAGTAGCCGCTCGGCCACCGCGGCGGCCGCCGGGACCTGGGGATGCCCGTAGGGCGCGGGCGGGGTCAGCGCCGCGAGGAGGATCCGCTCCGCCGGATCGGGCACGGTCTCCCGTACGACCCCGTCCGGGAGCACGGAGGCCAGCACGGCCGCCCTCTCCCACGGGTCGGCGGTTCGTCTCAGCAACAGGCCGACATGCCGCTCGCGCCATTTCCGCGGCCGCAGATCGGCCTTGGCCGCCATCAGTTCCCGGTCCGCCTCCGGGGCGCTGCCGCGCAGCAGCCCGGGCACGGCGGTCGCGAAGTCCCGTAGCTCCACGGCCAGATAGAGCCACACCACCGCCCGGTACCGGTTGATCCGGTATCCCACCGGGGTGATGTGCCCGCAGCGCGCGAGCCGCGTGAACCGGCTCGGGCCGACCCCGAGGACACCCGCCGCGCCCTGTGCTCCCGCCAGTGTCTCCACCCGCTCGCGCAGGGCGTGCCGGGACCCCTCGGCCGACCGGACCCGGTCGAGCTCGGTCCGGGTGAAGCGGGCCGATCCGCCCGGCGCCGGCGGACCGGCGCGCACGATGCCCAACTGGACGGCGCGGGCGAACTCGCTCCGGCTCAGTCCCAGTTCCCCCGCGGCCCGCCCGCCGCTCACCAGCCCCTCGACCGCTTCCCCGCGGCCGAGGGGCTGGTGGCACGCCGGGACGTCCCTCGGCTCCGTCCGTACCGTCCGCGTCGGCGTCCGCCTCTTCGTCACCTGCGTCGTCCCCGTCATCACGCTCTCCCCACCAGAAGCGATTACTGTGTGTGAAGACCGTAACTCAGCGCGACGGCACCGCGCCGAGGCTGTGGACAACGCCGATCAGCGCAGGTCAGAGCCCATCAGCCGCCCGTGATCCGGCGCTCCGCGACGCCCAGGTGCTCGCCCACCCGGTTCACGAGCAAGGTCATCTCGTACGCGACGTGACCGATGTCGGCCTCGGCCGCGCTCAGGACGCACAGGCAGCTGCCGGCGCCCGCCGCCATGACGAAGAGGACCCCTTCGTCGTACTCGACCATCGTCTGACGTACCTCGCCCGCCCGGAAGTGCCGCCCCGACCCCTTGGCCAGGCTCTGCAACCCCGCCGCCACGGCCGCCAGGTGCTCCGCGTCCTCCCGCGCCAGACCGGCGCTCGCGCCCGTCACCAGCCCGTCGTTGGACAGCACCACGGCGTGCCGGACCTGCTGGACCCGCCGCGTCAAATCATCCAGCAGCCAGTCGAGCTGCTTGTCCAGTGCCATATTCGGACCCTCCCCGTCGACGCGGCCGTCACAGCCGCGCCCCGCCCCGCGTACTCGTGCCGCCAGCCTTCCCCACCAGGGGCTTTCCGGCAAGGAGGATGGACCCATGGTGAAGAAGATGACTCAAGAGGAATGGCGGGCATTCGTCTCCCACTCCACTCGCACCGGAAAGCTGTCCACCGTCCGTGCGGACGGAACCCCCCACATCGCTCCCATCTGGTTCGTTCTCGACGGCGACTCCTTCGTGTTCAACACCGGCAAGGACACCGTCAAGGGGCGCAATCTGGCCCGCGACGGCCGGGTCGCGCTCTGCGTCGACGACGACCGGCCCCCGTTCTCCTACGTGATCCTCCAGGGCCGCGCCGAGATCAGCGAGGACCTGGACGACATGCTCCCCTGGGCGTCCAGGATCGGTGCCCGCTACATGGGAGCCGAACGCGGTGAGGCCTTCGGCCGGCGCAACGCCGTTCCTGGAGAGCTCCTCGTCCGCGTCTCCATCGACAAGGTCATCTCCGCCGCCGGAGTCGCCGACTGACGGCCGCTCCCGGACCGGCGGGCGCCACGACGGCGAGCGCCACGACGACGGGCGCAAGCCCCGGGGCCACCCCGACCGACGACGACCCATGACCACGGCCACCATCCGCTGCCCGCAGGCCGGTTCACACCGAATCGGCCTGCGGTTCCACCGACTCCAGCAGCCGGGCCGTGTGCACCCGCCCCGCGTACTCCACCAGCCGGATCAGCACTTCCTTCCCCGAATCCTTGTCCCGCGCGTCGCACAGCACCACCGGTGTCCCCTGGTCCAGGTCCAACGCCCGCGCCACCTCGTTCGAGGCGTAACGACGGGCGTTCGCGAAGCAGTTGACGGCGACCACGAACGGAATCCGCCGGTGCTCGAAGTAGTCCACCGCCGGAAAGCAGTCCTCCAGCCTGCGCGTGTCGGCCAGCACCACCGCGCCCAGCGCCCCCTGCGACAACTCGTCCCACAGGAACCAGAACCGGTCCTGCCCCGGCGTCCCGAACAGGTACAGGGACAGCCCCGACCGGATGGTGATCCGCCCGAAGTCCATGGCCACGGTCGTCGTCGTCTTCTGATCGACCCCGCCCGTGTCGTCGACCAGCTCCCCCGCCTCGCTGAGCAGCTCCTCCGTCCGCAGCGGCCGGATCTCACTGACCGAGCCGACCAGGGTGGTCTTGCCCACGCCGAAGCCGCCCGCCACGAGTATCTTCAGTGCGAGCGCCGCCAGTTCGCCGTTCTCGTCCGTGCTCGCGTCCGTGCTCCCGTCCGTGCTCCCGTACGCGTCGCCACCCCGGGCCGGAGCCGGCCCGCCGGGCCTCCCGGAACCCGGAGTCCCGTTGTCCTGCAGTCCCATCACAGCGCTCGCAATCCCTCGATGACTTCACGCAGAATCCGCTCGTCCGGCAGTTGCGCGGGCGGCACCGGCCGGCTGACCTTGACGTGCCCGGCCTCCAACAGGTCCCCGAGCAGCACCCGTACCACGCCCACGGGCAGGTCCGCGTCCGCCGCGAGCTCCGCCACCGACTGGGTCTCGTCCCGGCACAGGCCGAGCAGTGCCCGGTGTTCCGGACCCAGCAGCGATTCGGCCGCCTCGTCCGTGCCCGCCGGATCGACGGCCACCAGCGCGATCAGGTCGAACCGGACGCCGTGGGGTCCCGGCTTCGTACGCCCGCCGGTCATGGCGTACGGACGGACGAGCGGGCCCGCGTCGGCGTCGTACCACTGGTCGTTCATGCTCGGGACCGCCGCCTTCAACCCGCGGCCGGCGGGCGCGCCGAGAACCGGGTCGGGGTGTACAGGTGCTCTCCGACCCGCTTGACCAGCCGGGCCATCTCGTACGCGATCAGCCCCATGTCGGCGCCGGCCCCGCTGAGGACGGCCAGGCAGGAGCCGTCTCCGGCGGCAGCGACGAAGAGGAAGCCCTCGTCCATCTCCACCATGGTCTGGCGCACGCCTCCGGCGCGGAAGTGCCGGCCCGCGCCCTTGGCCAGGCTGTGGAAACCGGACGCCACGGCCGCCAGGTGTTCGGCGTCCTCCCGGCTGAGCGCGCTGGAGGCGCTCACGGCCAGGCCGTCGTTGGACAGGACCACCACGTGCCGGACCTCGCGGACCCGGACCACGAGGTCGTCCAGCAGCCAGTCGAGTTCGCCGGACCCGTGGATCCCGTCGAGGCTGATTCTCTGATGTTCGATCATCACCGTGCTCCTTCGCCTTCGCCTTCGCCTTCGCCTTCGCCTTCGCCGGCGCCTTCGCTGCCCGCGTGAAGGGAGTTCTCGTGGATCCCCGACCGGGTACCCGGCTGCGCGCCCTCCGCGCTGCCCGCCCGGGTGCCGCGCATCCACCCGTCCCGGTACGCCGCCATCCGCTCGCGCGCCTGCTCGGGGCTGCGCCCGGGCGGATCCTGGAGGCCGCGCCCGCCGGCCGGCTCCCTGGGCTCGGGTACCTCGCGCAGCTGCGGGACGAGGCTGGCCTGCCGGACCCGGCGCGGGAGTTCGGTCACCGACGCCGCCGGGCCGCCCGCGGAACCGGCGCCCTGACCCGTCGCGCCCCGACCGGCCGCGCCCTGACCGGGTGCCCCCCGACCGGCCGCGCCCTGAGCCGCCGCCACCGCCGGGGCGGGCGGCGTACGGGGAATCGCGCCCTCGGAGCCGCGCGGCCGGAGCGGGGCCACCGGGGAAGGGCGGGGCTCCTCCCGTAGGGGGCTCCGGTCGGGGTCACGGTCCCGGGAGCGGTCAAGGGCCCCGTCCGGGACCCGGCCGGGACCGCTGTCCGGAGTACGGCGGGGGGCACCCTCCGGCCTCCCGTCGAGGCTCCGGTCCGGGGTCCGGGCGGAGACGCGGTCGGCGCCGCGGTCGGAGCCGCGGTCCGGGCTTCCGTCCGGGCCGCCACGGCCCGGGACCGGGATCCCGCGCACCTCGTCCCGTACGACGCTCATGGCCGGGGAACGCCCGGAGGACGGATCGGGTGACTGCTCGGGCGCCAGGGCCCTGGAGCGCCGCTCCGCACGGTCCGCGGGCTGCGGGGCGGCGGCCGTGATGGCGCCCTGGAGCAGGGAGTTCGGGAGGAGCACGACCGCCGTCGTGCCGCCGTACGGTGACATGCGGAGGTGTACCTTCACGCCGTGCCGGGCCGAGAGGCGGCTGACCACGAAGAGCCCGAGCCGGTCGCTGTCGAAGAGGTCGAGCGCCTCGGACTGTTCGATGCGGCGGTTGGCCTCGTGCAGGGACTCGCGGCCCATGCCGAGCCCCCGGTCCTCGACCTCCAGGACGTACCCGGCGCCGACGGGCTCCCCGCTGACCCGGACCTTGGTGTGGGGCGGGGAGAACTGGGTCGCGTTCTCGATGAGTTCCGCGAGCAGGTGGGTGAGGTCGGCGACGGCGCCCCCGATGACGGCCGCCTCGGCGAGCTGGCGCACCTCCACGCGCGGGTAGTCCTCGATCTCGGAGACGGCGGCGCGTACGACGTTCGTCAGCGGGATCGGTGTCCGCCAGGCACGCCCCGGAGCCGCGCCCGACAGGATGATCAGGCTCTCCGCGTGCCGTCGCATCCGGGTGGTGAGGTGGTCGAGGCGGAAGAGGTCGCCGAGCTCGCTCGGGTCGTCGGCGCGCCGCTCCATCGAGTCGAGCAGGGTGAGCTGCTTGTGCACCAGGACCTGGCTGCGCCGGGCGAGGTTGACGAAGACCCCGCTCACGCCGCTGGCCAGTTCGGCACGTTCGACGGCGGCGCTCAGCGCGGCCCGGTGCACGGTGTCCAGGGCTTCCCCGACCTGGGCGATCTCGTCGTCGGCGGCCGGACCGTGCGGGGTCTCGGCGGACACGTCGATGTCCTGGCCGGCCCGCAACCGTTCCATGGCGTGCGGGAGTTTGCGGTGCGCGATCTCCAGGGCGGTGTTGCGCAGCGAGACCAGTTCGACCACGAGGCCCCGCCCGATGCGGACCGAGATGACGAGCGAGGCGGCCACGGCGGCCAGGCCCAGCACCACGGCGATGCCGGCGGGGCTGAGCGCTCCCTCGCCGAACGGGTCGGAGCGGTCGGCGGAGGCCGAGTGGGCGGCGTTCCCGATCTCCCGCATGGAGCCGGAGACGGAGGCGTACGCGGCGTCCCAGCCGACGGGCGCCCCGGCGGGGCGGGGGTCCTTGGCGGCGCCGGCGCCCGCGCCGCCCGTTGAGCCCGCCGTGGCGACTGTGGCGACTGTGGCGCCCGTGGCGGCCAGGGCCTGGTCCTCGGCCCCGGTGAGTTCGGCGTAGGCGGCGCTCTTGGCCACCGACTGCCAGGCACTCTGCTGGGCTCCGGGCAGGTCCCGGGCGGCGGCCGTGGTCAGGACCCGGCGGGTCTCGACCGCGCCGGCCAGACGGCGAAGCGTTTCGGCGCCGCGCGGCCCCGGCACGGCCAGCAACGCGTCTTCCCGCGAGAGCTGCTCCGCGGCCCGCGCGAACTCGAGCAGGACCCGGGCGTCGGGGCCGAGTTCCGCGTCCCGGCCGCCTCCGGAGAGGGCGCCGCCGACCTCCAGAGCGGAATCGATCACGCGGGTGTACGTCTCGTAGGCGGCCTCCGGAGTCGCGCGGTGCCCGGCGACGTCCTCGCGCGCCCCGCCGAGCCCCTCGGCCGCGGCGACGAAGGCTCGGAGCCGGACGACGATGTCGGTGCGGTAGTCGCCGGAGTCGGCCACGGTGTTGCGGTCGCCGAGCCGCAGGGCCCGTACGGCGCTGTCGGTGCGGCGAGCCTGCTGGTCCAGCGCTTCGGCCTGGCCGGATGCCTGGACGGATGCGGCCTGACCCGCGACGGGCTCGGCCGCCAGACGTACGGCCGTGCGCCGTTCGGTCTGCAGCTCGGCGACGGCCGCCTCGACCGGGGCCCTGAGCTCGCGGTCGACGCGCTGGGCCCGGCTGAGGCGGGCGATGTCCTGGGCCGTGTCGACGGTGGCGAAGCCCCAGAGGGCGAGCAGGGAGACCACCGGCACCATGAGCAGTGAAACGATCTTGGCGCGGACCGTGGCGGGGCGCAGCCGCAGGCGCGGCCCCCGGCCGCCGCCGAGGCCACTGCCGCCGCCCCCGTTGCCGCCGCCCCCGTTGCCGCCGCCCCCGTTGCCGCCGCCCCCGTTGCCGCCGCCCCCGTTGCCGCCGCCCCTGCCGCCTCCTCCGGGCCCGCCCGGGGTGGCGCCGACGTCCCCGTGTTCCGCCGACTCCTCGGCCGGCGGCCCGGCATGGGCCCGGCGGCCCGTTCCCTTGCCGAGGCCGCCCGCAGGCGCGGGCGAGCGCGGCGCCGCTGCTTCCGGTGATCTGCGGGGTCTGCGCATGGGCTCCTCGTTCCGGGCGGTGCGTACGTCGGGTACGCGACGGCGGCGGTGGCAGTGGCGGCTGTGACGGCAGGGTCGGCGGGCCGTGGGGCTGTGGCGGCGGCGGGTGCCGGGGGGCGGGCTGTGGGGGCGTGACGGGGCAGGTGCGGGGGGGCGCCGGGCCGGGTGAGGACGGCGGGCGGCGGGCCGGCCGCCGGCTCAGCGGACGGGAGCGGGCGCGTCCCACTCGCCCAGGCGCCGGCCGGCGGAAGCCGCGGCGGAGGCCGCCCGTTCGTCGGCGGTCGGCGAGAGTGCGACGAACGCGGCGGTGATGAAGAGGTAGGAGCCGAGGCCGACGGCGAGGGGGAAGATGAACTGCAGGGCGGTCGCCCCCGGCAGGGCCTCGTCCGAGGGGGTGACGTCGACGGAGACGGCGAGCATGCCGGTGTAGTGCATGCTCGTGACGGCGGCGCCCATGATGAGCGAGGCGACCGCGACGGCCACCGGGGACTTGATGTTGAGCGCCGCCCACAGGGCGGCGGTGGCGGCGACCACGGCGATGGCGATCGAGAGTCCGACCATGAGCGGCGCGTAGGAGACCGAGCCGTGCAGGCGCAGGGCCGCCATGCCGAGGTAGTGCATGCTCGCGACGCCGAGGCCGGTGGTGAGGCCGCCGAGGACCAGGGACCGGCCGCGGTCCTTGCCGTAGCCGACGGCGAAGACGCCGGCGCCGACCACGACGACGGCGACGAGGAGTCCGAGGATGGTCAGCGGCACGTTGTAGCGGATCTCGGTGCCGGTGACGTGGAAGCCGAGCACCGCGACGAAGTGCATCGTCCAGATGCCGGTACCGATGGCGGAGGCGGCCGTGAGGAGCCAGTTGCGGCGGGAGGCTCCGGTGGTCGCGGCGAGCGCGCGGACGGTGCAGCGCAGCCCGAGGGCGGCGCCGATCGAAGCCATCGCGTACGACAGCGCGGGGGTAAGCCAGCCATAGGCGGCGTGGTCCAGGTGTCCCATGGCCACGGGACGCTAGTCCGGGTGAGGGCGCGAACACGGGGCGCATTTCTAAAGGCGCTGGAACTGCTGGAATATGACAGAGCCGCGCTCATCTTCGATCACACCACGTGCTAGCTTGCACACGTTCCGCAGGCATGTGCCGTAGCGGGAGTGGGGGATCATGGGCACATGAGCGAAGACCGCACGCGAGGCCGTACACCGGGTCGCACGCCCGACCGTCCGAAGGACCCACGCGAGGTCCAGGAGTTCTTCGGGGTGCGCGCGGCCGACTGGGACCGGAAGTTCCCCGGGGACGGACCGGCCTTCCGGACCGCCGTGGCCGAGTTCGCGCTGCGGCCCGGGGACCGGGTCCTCGACGCGGGCTGCGGCACCGGGCGGGCGCTGACCGCGCTGCGCGAGGCCGTCGGCCCCGCGGGGACGGTGGTCGGCGCCGACGTGACCCCGCAGATGCTGCTCGCCGCGCGGGACGCGGGCCGCGAGGCCGAGGGCGCGCTGCTGCTCGCGGACGTGGCGCGGCTGCCGCTGCGCGACGGGGTGCTGGACGCCGTGTTCGCGGCCGGACTCCTCGCCCACCTGCCGGATCCCACGACGAACCTGCGCGAACTCGCCCGCGTGGTCCGCCCCGGCGGCCGGCTCGCCCTGTTCCACCCGATCGGGCGGGCGGCGCTCGCGGCGCGCCACGGCCGCGAGCTGACCCCGGACGACATGCGGGCCGAGCACAACCTCGGTCCGCTGCTGGCCGGTTCGGGCTGGCGGATGACCTCGTACGCCGACGAGGAGACCCGCTTCCTCGCGCTGGCGGTCCGCACCGCCTGACGGCCGGTTCCGTACGCCGCCTCCTCGCCCGGGGTCCGCGGAGCGAGCCGGACCGGGCCGGAGGCCGGGCCCGCGCTCCGGCCGGGCGGCGGGGACGGCGCACGGGGCAGCCGCCGGAGCCGGGCAGGGGGAACGCGCCGGGCTCACCGACGTCCTGGCCCCCGGATCCCTCTCCGTGGCGGGCGGCCAACCCTACGTGCAGGTAGCGGGCTTGGAAATCGCTTCCCGTGGGCTCTCGACGCGGCGGTTACCGGCTGGTTAGGGTGCGCCGACAAGAGAGCTACCGGGAGGCCACGTGTCCGACGAGGAGGACGGCGGGTCGCTGTACGTGCTGACCGCCGTGCTGCTGACCCCCGCGCAGTTCCCGAGCATCCTGGGGGACGACTTCCCAGAAGCGTGCTCCCTGCTGGGCGTGCCCTCCGCGGCACCCGGATACGGGCTGGTGCTCGGGCAGGACGAGGAGGGCGCGCGCTGGACGGTCGTGGTCGACGACGTCTCGCTCGTGGCCATGGCCATCGCCTCGTGGGACTGCGGGATGGAGTACGACCTGTCCCCCGACGAACGGTCCATCGTGGTCTCCCTCGCGGGCTGGCCGCTGGAGCTGTCGGTGGCGGCGGCGGGGATACCGGAGCCGCACGATCCGGAACAGGGCGCGGACGGCACCGGGCGGGTGCCGCTGGCGCCGCCGTCGGCCGAGGCCTGGGGGGCGGTGCAGCGGCGGATGGGAGCCGACCAGATCGCCCGGGAGTGGACCGCCTGGAGCGAACGCGTGGCGGCGGACGGCGGGGCCGCGGCGGCCGCGCACCCGGGGCTGGCCCGAGCGCTGAAGGAGGCCCTGGGGTACACGCAGAGCCCGCCGCCTCCCGGCCGGGTGCGGTCCTCCTTCGCGGGCGACGACGCGCGGACGCTGCGGGTCGACGGGCCCGGGTGGTCGCTGGTGGCCCGCACGGACGGGGCGGCCTTCGTCCTGCTGGACGAGGAGCCGGGCGAGGTCCTGGCCGTGCCCACCGAGGGGGAGGGCGACCTCCCCGAACTGCCGGACCTGCTGGCGGGACTGGACCGCGTCGCGGTGCGGCCGGCCTGAGACCGAGGGGTGCCGGCGGCCCCTCACGCCGTACGAGGACGGACTGCGTGAGGGCCGCCCGGCGGGCACCGCGTCAGACGCGGTCGAGCGGGATGTGCGGGGGCGGCGGGAGCGTGATCCCGATGGTGTCGCCGGGGCGGACGGTGCCGCCCCGGCGGACCACGCCCATGATTCCGGCCTTGCGCCGCAACGTGCCCTCCTCGTCCCGGCTCACCACCTGCTTGAGCAGTCCGTGCTGGAAGGCGTCGATCTGCAGGCACGGGTTGCGCAGGCCGGCCACTTCGACCACCGCGTCCGCGCCGAGGCACAGCAGGGTCCCGGTCGGCAGACCCAGGAGGTCCACCCCCTGCGTCGTGACGTTCTCCCCGAGCTGGCCCGGCTCCACCTCGTACCCGGCCGCGCCCACCTCGCCGAACAGCTCCTGGTGGATCAGGTGCACCTGCCGCAGGTTCGGCTGTGTCGGGTCCTGGGCCACGCGGGAACGGTGCTTGACCGTGACTCCCGCGTGGACGTCGCCCTCGACGCCGAGCCCTTCGAGGAGCGTGATGCTCTCCCGCGTCGGCTTGGTGAACGAGTAGACACCGTTGCTGCTGACCGCCGCGACCCGCGCCGTCCCCGGCAAGCTCATGAACGCCCCCTCCGCCGCCGTCAGCGGCCGATCTGCTTCTTCGATACGCCCCGCAGCCTACGACGCTGGGAGGGGTCCAGCAGCAGGTAGGCGGCCGTCGGCACACCGATCAGGACCAGCAGCCCCGCCCAGAAACCGACTGCCCAGAACAGCACGATGGCTGCCACGATCCCGGCAACCGCGACCTTTCCGCTTGTGGACATCTGCGGACACCTCTTTCTCCGTCGGTCACTACCCCCCTCAACGCACGCCCCGCCTTCCGCGTTCCCGGACCCGCGCCTCCGGTCGCCCCTCGCACGCGCCGCCCCCGAAGTGACCCAGGTCACGGCGCCACAATGGCCACCATGTGGCCCACATGCGTTAGCATCGGCCACCCGCACCAGTAGTCAAGTTTGAGGAATGCGTGCGCTCCGAGACCTCCCGCCGGCCGCCGTACCGACTCACCCCACGCGCCGCCTCGCACGACCGGATCACGGCGGCCGACGGTGTCCGCAAGGGGAATGCGGACCGGCCCGGCCCGGCCCGTCCCGTGGCGCGGCCACGAACCTTTCCCGTGGATTCACTTCCTTTCCCGTGCACGGGACGTATTCACCGGCATTCAAGGGAGACGACGGAATGCATGACAGAAGCACGGTCAGCCGTAAGGACATGGATGCAACTGGCAAGTCAAGACTTACCTTTAGGGAACTTTGACCGTATGGTGCGGCTCGAATCGAAGGAGTCCTTGTTGTCAGACATAAATGATTCCGCCGTGCGCGCGGTTGAATCGGAGCAAGATTTCGTGTCCTCAATCTATGAGCTGCTCACCGAGCGGATTTCCGAGGCGCGAGCGAACCGGGCGAGCGTGTTGAAGGCCCCGGCGGACGGTGCCGGCGAGGTGTACGAGAGGGAGATCGCCGCCGACCGTCTGACCAAGGAGATCGGCCGGCTGGAAGGCGCCGAGAAGGGGCTGGTCTTCGGGCGCATCGACTGGACGGACGGCACGGCCCTGCGCATCGGGCGGATCGGACTGCACACGGAGGAGGACGACCTGCCGCTGCTCGTGGACTGGCGCGCGAAGGCGGCGCGGCCCTTCTACGAGGCGACACCGGTCCACCCGATGGATCTGCGGCGGCGCCGGCACCTGCGCCTCGAGGAGCGCACGGTCGTCTCCGTGAGCGACGAACTGCTCGACGGGACCGCCCCGACCGACGAAGACGTCGTGGGGGACGGCCCGCTGACCGAGGCCCTGTCGGCGCGGCGTACGGGCAGGATGCACGCGGCCGTCGCGACGCTGCAGGCCGAGCAGGACGAGATCGTCCGCTCCGCCCACCGCGGGGTGACCGTGGTGCAGGGCGGGCCCGGCACCGGCAAGACGGTGGTCGCCCTGCACCGGGCCGCCTACGTCCTGTACGCGTTCCCGCGCGCCGCGGAGGAAGGCGTCCTCGTGGTGGGCCCCAACGCCCGTTTCCTCGACTACATCTCCCAGGTCCTGCCCTCGCTCGGGGAGAACGACGTCGATCTGGCGACCTGTCAGGAACTGGCCGGAGTGTCCCCGGACGCGGTGGACCCGTTCGGCACGGCACGCCTCAAGGGCGGCCTGGACCTCGCCGACGCCCTGGCCGGCCTGGTGCGGGACCACCAGGCCCCCGCCGGTGACTTCACCGTCCGGGTCGGGCAGGAACGGGTCCACCTGTCCGGGAAGGAGGTCGCCACCGCACGCGCCGCCGCCCTGGCGGCCGCATCCGGCCACAACCCCGCGCGCCAGGCGTTCAAGGAACTCCTGGTCGACGCGGTCACCGACGCGATGCAACGGGACATGAGCGACCTGCTGGAGCAGATCGACGCCGATGCCGAGCAGATGACGGGTCTGAACTTCGACCGGTTCACGGGGGTCGCCCAGCACCGTGCCGAGGGCGCCGCCGACCCGGGTCCGGTCCACGAGCTGGACCTGGACGCCATCGGGGCCGATCTCCTCGACGACGCCGCTGTCGACCGGGCGGTCGAGGCACTGTGGCCGAGGCTGGTACCCGGCACCCTCGTGCAGGCGCTGCTGACGGATGCCGACGCCCTGGCCGAGCGCCTGCCGGCCCTGACCCCGCAGGAGCGGTCCCTTCTCCTGCGGGCCCCGGACGCCCCGTGGACCGATGCGGACGTGCCGTTGCTGGACGAGGCGGCGAGCCTGGTCGACGGCCCGCCCGAGCGGACGTACGGGCACGTCGTCGTCGACGAGGCGCAGGAACTGACCGCCATGCAGTGGCGGATGATCGTCCGCCGCTGCCCGGCGAGGGCGATGACGCTGGTGGGCGACTTCGCCCAGTCGGGCCCGGCCACGACGGCACGCGACTGGAAGGAAGCCCTGAGCCCTCATGTCGGGACGCGGTTCAGACTGCACGACCTGACGGTCAGCTACCGCACCACGCAGGAGATCCTGGAGAACGTCCGGGACCTGCTCGCGCGGATCGCTCCGGACCAGCGGCCCGCACGGTCACTGCGCAGCGGTGAGAGCCCGCGCACCGTGACCGCACAGGGGGACGGGCTGGTCACCGCCGTCGTGGAGGAACTGCGCGCCCAGAGCGCCGCGCGGCCGGACGAGCTCCTGGGAGTGATCTGCGCGGACACCCGGGTGAGCCAGTTGGCGGCTCACGGCATCGCCGACCACGCACGCATCGTGCCCGCGTCCGAAGCACGTGGCCTCGAGTTCGACGGGGTCGTCGTCCTGAACCCCGAGGAGATCATCACGGCCCGCCCCGGCGGGGAGAGGGACCTGTACGTGGCCCTGACCCGGGCCACCAAACGCCTGTGCACCATCACCACCCGGCCCGTATGACGGCGCGGCGCCCGCGTTGGTCGCCGCGGGCGCACACGTGCCCCCGACGGGCCGCCGACGTGCCCACCGGGGTAGCCCTGGCCTCCCCGCTCGGGCACTCGTGCGCACACGCGTGCACACGGGAGATCGCAAAAGCGCCCGCGACCGGCATTCCCGCTGGTCGCGGGCCTTTCATGAGCGTCAGTGCGCCGGTCAGCCGATGCCTTCGATGATGCGGAAGTCGCGCTCGACGGCGTCCGAAAGGGCGACCAGCGCCTCCTGGTAGGCCGCGCTCTCGCGTGCCGCGACCGCCTGTTCGAAGCTGTCGAACTCGATCAGGATGGTGCGCTCGGCGATTCCGGCGTCGTGGGCGACGACCCGACCGTCGCGGGCGAGCACCCGCCCGCCCCCGGCCTGGACGGCCGGACCGGCCAGCTTGTTGTAGGCGGCCAGCTTCTCGGGGTCGTCAATGGTGCGGTAGACGCTGACCCAGTAGCCCTTGGCCATGGATACCTCCTGTGTTCGGACAAGCGTGCAGGCTTCGAATCGACACTCGGACGGATCGGCCCCGGCGCGCGGCACGGGCACATTTTGCTTCGATTTTCGAATCACTATGACGCTTCGAAACCCGAAGCGCAAGGAGGAGGCATGGAAGCCGGAACGCCTCGGCCGGGTTCACCTGCCGTCGGCGGGCGGCTCGCTGTCGCGGTGCGCCGACTGCGGGTCGAGCGCCGCCGCCCAGCGCTCCGACCACTGGGCGAGGGGGGCGAGTGCGAGGCAGGCATCCCGCCCCAGTGGAGTGAGCTCGTACCGGCTGTCGGGCAGTTGGTGCACCACGCGGGCCTCCAGCAGTTCGGTCAGGCGCTGCCGCATCACGCTGGAGGACATGTCGTCGCACCGCTTCTGCAGGGGGCGGAACCCAACGGGGCCCTCGCGCAGCTCCCAGAGGATGCGCAGGCTCCACCGCCGTCCGAACAGGTCGAGTGCGGCCATGAGGGGACGACCGGTGGCCGAACCGCGAACTGGCTTGCCGGGCTGAGGGGTTGGCATGGCGTGGAGTCCAGCCTCCAAGATTGACGCTTCGGATTCCGAAACGCTACCATCGGAGATCGCTTCGGAAAACGAAACGAATGGGGACCGTCATGGCAGGGACCAGATGACCGCGCCACGGTTTCCCCTGACTGCGGGACGAACCGTCGTCGCCGCCCGGTCGGAGCGTTGACACACAGCGTGCCCCCACTCGACCTGACGATGCCGCTGACCACCGGCCCGGCGCCATGCCCGAGGTAGCGGTCGTCGACGCGTGTAAGCGACAGCGCAGGGGTGGCAGCGCGACCGCCGTTCTGGACGACGCGGCGTGGACCGACGAGGAACGCTGCCGTGTTCCCGCGGAGTTGGGAACGTCGCACGCCGTCTTCCTCCGCGCGACCGGAACCGCGCGCGCCCGTCCGTCGTACGCCCTCCGGTTCTTCACCGCCGCGGGCGAACTGCCCGCCTGCGGCCACGGCACCGTCGCCGCCCTCGCGCTGCTCGCCGAGCGTGAAGGCGGCGACGACTACCGCGCCGTCCTGCGGACGGCCCACCGAAGCTTCGACGGCCGGGCCACCCGAAACGGCGGCAGCCTGACAGCATCGTTCGATCCAGGCCCGGTCAGCCTGAGCGACGCCCGAGGGCCCGAACGGGAGGCGATCGCACACGGCCTCGGACTGCCCGAGAACGCAGTCGTGGGGGACGCCCGCGTGGCGTCGAACGGGCGGCCGAGGCTTCTGCTGCCCGTCCGGTCCCGCGCCGTGCTGGCCGGACTCACCCCGGACTTCGCCCTGCTGCGCGCGGCCTGCGACCGCCACGGTCTGCTGGGCTGCTACGCCTACTCGCCCCCGGACCGGCACGGCCGGACGGCGGCCCGGATGTTCGCGCCGTCGATCGGAGTCCCCGAGGACATCGCCAACGCCAACAGCACGGCCTGCCTGGCCGCGCACGCGGCCCGATCCGGTACGGACCGCCTCGTCGTCGACATGGGCGACCACCTCGGCTACCCGTCGACCATCACGGCAACCGTTCACCACGACGGCGTGGAGCACGGCATCCGGGTCGGCGGCCAGGCGACGATCGCGCGAACGGTCGTGCGCTGAGGTCTCACCGGGGAGGCACACGGCCTTCGGGTCCGGTCCGGTCCCGCCCCGCCCCGCCCCGCCCCGCCCCGCCCCGCCCCGCCCCGCCCCGTCCCGTCCCGTCCCGTCCCGTCCCGTCCGACGGAGGCTGCCGACAGGAACCGGGCCGACCCGCACCGGGCCGTTCTCGCCCGGGGCTTCGGCGGTGCCCGGGCCCTCGTGGTGCTGGAGCGGGACTCGCCGCGGCCGGACCGGGTTTCGGCGGCGCCGGTCCGCGTACTGGCCGACGTACCGCTTGCCGGGACCGCGCGGCGGAACGACGATGGGGGCGCCCCGGACACCGGGGCACGGCGGCGGTACGGGAGGGCGGCATGCACGATCCTTCGGTGGCCCTGCCGGGCGGCGCCGATCCCGTCGAGCGGACGCGGGAACTGCGGCGGGCCCATGCCGCGTTCACCCGGGAGGGGCGGCTCGAGGCGCCGGTGCGGGCGGTCATCGCGAGGTCCTGGCGGCGCTGCGCCCGGGCCCGGGTCAGTCCGGAGTGCGCTCCCCGGCTGGAGCTGGCGGGGGCGGAACTGCTGTCGTACCGGGAGCGGCATCCGCTGGCCCGGGTGCTGCCGCTGTTCCGGGACCTCGTGGGGGCCTTCGCCGCCCAGGGGGAACACCTGTTGGCGGTGTGCGACGCGCGGGGCAGTCTGCTGTGGGTGGAGGGGGAGCCCGCCACGAGGCGGCGGGCCGAGGGCCTCGGCTTCGTACCGGGGGCCCGCTGGGCGGAGACGGCGATGGGCACGAACGCACCCGGCACGGCGGTGGCGGTCGGCGAGCCCGTCCAGGTCTTCGGCGCGGAGCACTTCAACCGCCGTGTGCACCCGTGGACGTGCGCCGCGGCTCCGGTCCGCGATCCGCGCTCGGGGAGGCTGCTCGGCGCGGTGGACGTCACCGGCGGGGACTGGCTGGCCCATCCGCATTCCCTCGCCTTCGTGCGGGCGGTGGCCCGCGCCGCGGAGTCCCAGCTGGCGCTGCTGGATCCGGTCCCGCTGGTCACGGCGGACTCCCTCACGGCGCTCGGCCGGGACGAGGCGCTGTTGTCCGGAGACGGCTACGAGGTCCGGCTCGGGCGGCGGCACAGTGAGATCATGGCGCTGCTCGCGCACCACCCGGAGGGCCTGTCGGGGGACGAGCTGGCGATCGCCCTGTACGAGGACGAGTCGGTGTCACCGGTGACACTGCGCGCGGAAATGTCCCGGCTGCGCCACCTGCTGGGCTCCCGGGCACCGCTCTCCCGCCCTTACCGCACGGCCGCGCCGCTGGAGGCCGATTTCACGGCCGTCACCCGTCACCTGGCCTGCGGCGCGGTCTCGGCGGCGCTGGCCCGCTACCCCGGTCCCCTGCTGCCCGCGTCCACCGCGCCCGGCATCGTCCGGCTCCGGCGCCGCATCGAGGACCAGGCGCGGGCCGCCGTCATCGGGCGGGCCGACGCGGGGCTGCTGACCGACTGGGTGTGCAGCCCGTGGGGTGCGGACGACCCCGAGGTGTGGCGGGCCCTGGCGGCGGCGCTGCCGGCCGGGGACCGGACGGCGGCGCTGGCCCGTGCCCGCTCCCTCGACGCGGAACTCGGCGGCCGCGGTCACGGCGCCGCGTCGTCGTCCGGCCCGTCACGAACCGTCCCGCCCCTGCCGCTCCCCCCGCCGCATCGGCCGGTGCCGCTGCCGCTGGCCCCCTCGCGCGGCCGTGCAACGTACCGGCAACCTGCCCGTCCCTAGCCTCGCCACGAGCGCTGTCCGACGGCGGCCGGCGCCCGGCTAGGAGAGGACCGACCATGGCCCGTTACGCCGCGCCCGGTACCGAAGGGGCGCTGATGTCGTACGCGTCCCGCTACGCCCATTTCATCGGCGGCGAGTACGTCGAGCCCGCCCTCGGACGGTACTTCCCCAACCCCTCGCCCGTGACGGGCGCGATCTTCACCGAAGTGGCGCGCGGCACGGCCGAGGACGTCGAGCGCGCCCTGGACGCGGCCCACGCCGCCGCCCCCGCCTGGGGACGCACCTCGATCACCGAGCGCTCCACGGTCCTGCTGCGCATCGCGGACCGGATGGAACAGAACCTGGAGGCCCTCGCGGTCGCGGAGACCTGGGAGAACGGCAAGCCCGTCCGCGAGACCCTGGCGGCCGACCTGCCCCTCGCCATCGACCAGTTCCGCTATTTCGCGGGTGTGCTGCGCGCCCAGGAGGGCGCGCTGAGCCAGATCGACGAGGACACGGTGGCGTACCACTTCCACGAGCCCCTGGGTGTCGTGGCCCAGATCATCCCGTGGAACTTCCCGATCCTGATGGCCGCGTGGAAGCTCGCTCCGGCCCTCGCCGCCGGCAACACCGTGGTGCTGAAACCGGCCGAGCAGACTCCCGTGTCGGTGCACTACTGGATGAGCCTGGTCGCGGACCTGCTGCCGCCGGGCGTGGTCAACATCGTCAACGGCTTCGGCGAAGAGGCCGGCAAGCCGCTCGCCTCGAGTCCGCGCGTGGCGAAGGTGGCCTTCACCGGCGAGACCTCGACCGGGCGGCTGATCATGCAGTACGCGGCGCAGCACCTCAAGCCGGTGACGCTGGAGTTGGGCGGCAAGAGCCCGAACCTCTTCTTCGACGACATCTGGACCACGGACGACGACCTTCGCGACAAGGCTCTCGAGGGCTTCACCATGTTCGCCCTCAACCAGGGCGAGGTGTGCACCAGCCCGTCGCGCGCACTCGTCGAGCGCGGCCGCTACGGCGACTTCCTCGATGCGGCCGTGGCCCGTACGGAACTGATCGTGCCGGGACACCCGTTGGACACGGACACGATGATCGGCGCGCAGGCGTCGGAGGAGCAGCTGAAGAAGGTCCTGTCGTACGTGGAGATCGGGCAGCAGGAGGGGGCGAAGGTCCTGACCGGCGGACAGCGCGTCGAGCACGGCGGGGAGCTGGCGGGCGGGTTCTACGTCCAGCCGACCGTCTTCGAGGGCGACAACCGGATGCGGATCTTCCAGGAGGAGATCTTCGGCCCGGTCGTGTCGGTGACCTCGTTCCAGGACTTCGACGACGCCGTCCGCATCGCGAACGACACGCCGTACGGTCTGGGAGCCGGCGTCTGGACCCGCGACATCAACACGGCCTACCGCGCGGGCCGCGCGATCCAGGCGGGCCGCGTCTGGACGAACTGCTACCACGCCTACCCCGCCCATGCCGCTTTCGGAGGAGTGAAGCAGTCGGGCATGGGCCGGGAGACGCACAAGATGATGCTGGACCACTATCAGTCGACGAAGAACCTGCTCGTCAGCTACTCCCCGAAGAAGCTCGGGTTCTTCTAAAGCGGTAAGCCGGGCTCCTGGAACAGCGGTGCGCCTCGCGGGGCCGGTTCCGGCACGACATCCGTCGGCCCGGACCCGACGGGGGTACCCGGAGGAGCCGCTCATCCCCTTCTCCCGGACCGGTCGCGGACCACGTCCCCAGGAGACGGGGCTTCAGGCCGGCCCTACCGCCGCTGCAGGTGGGGTGTGCTTTCGAGTGGTCCGGCGCGGGCTCCGAGGGCTGTGACGGCGGCAGCGAGGGAGAGTCCGACGAGCAGCACGAACAGCGCGGGGTAACCGCCCGAGGGGCCGGCCAGGACTGCGCCGGCGAAGGGGGCGAGGGCCGCTGCGGCGTGGGATGGCGCTCCGGGGAGTCCGGAGAGGCCGCCGTAGTGGGTGGTTCCCCAGCGTTCGGTAACGGCGGTGGCCTGGAGGAGGGTGGGATTTCCTCGGATGACCCCCGCGAGGATGGATACGGCCGACCGGACCCCCGTCCCGGTCGCGGCCACGCCGGCCTTGGCACGTGGGTCAGCATCCGCCGGAGGAGGCGGGCGCGCCGATGGTGAGGGTGGCCGGGGCCGCGCAGCAGCCGCCGCCACTGCTCTGTTCGGTGGTCTCGGGCTGGTCGAAGAGGCCGGCTCCGCCGCAGACTCCGGTCTCGGGGAGGGTGAGTTCGACGCGTTCGGCGGCTTCCTGGTCGCCGGCGAGGTGGGCGGCGATGGAGCGGACCTGCTCGTAGCCGGTCATGGCGAGGAAGGTGGGGGCGCGGCCGTAGGACTTCATGCCGACCAGGTAGACGTCCTTCTCCGGGTGGGACAGCTCGTTGACGCCGTGGGGGTAGACGGTGCCGCAGGAGTGCTGGTTGGGGTCGATCAGCGGCGCCAGCCCGACGGGGGCCTGGAGGCGCTCGTCGAGGCCGAGGCGGAGCTCGTCGAGGAAGGTGAGGTCGGGGCGGAAGCCGGTCAGCACGATCACCTCGTCGACGGCGTCGAGGCGGCGGCCATCCTCCCCGACGAGGATCAGGCGGCCCCCGGCGTCGCGTTCGACGGCGTCGGTGCGGAAGCCGGTGACCGCGTCGGCGCACCCGTTGTCGACGGCGGCCTTGGCGGCGAGGCCGAGGGCGCCGCGGGCGGGGAGCTGGTCGGCTTCGCCGCCGCCGAAGGTGGAGCCGGAGATGCCGCGGCGCAGGACCCAGAGCGCCTTGGTGCCCGCGCCGTCCTCGGTCTCGGCGAGGTCGGCGAGATAGGCGAGGGCCGTGAAGGCGGAGGCGCCGGAGCCGATCACCGCGGTGCGCTTGCCCGCATAGCGGGAGCGCACTGCGGGGTCCTCGAGGCGGGGGACCCGGTAGGTGATCCGGTCGGCGGCGGCCTTCTCGCCCAGGGCGGGCAGCCCGCTGCCGCCTGCCGGGCTGGGGGTGGACCAGGTGCCGGAGGCGTCGATCACGGCGCGGGCGAAGACGCGCTCCTCGCGGCCGTCGGCGTGCTCGATGTGGACGACGAAGGGCTGGGCGTCGCGGTCGGCGTCAACGATGCGGTCGCGGCCGGTGCGGGAGACGCCGGTGACGCGGGCGCCGAAGCGGACGCGGTCGCCCAGGACGTCGGCGAGGGGCTGGAGGTAGAGCTCGGCCCAGTCCCCGCCGGTCGGGTACGCGGCCGCATCCGGCTTGACCCAGCCGGTCGGGGCGAGGAGCTTCTCGGCGGCCGGGTCGACGACTTCACCCCACCGGGAGAACAACCGTACGTGCGCCCATGCACGGGTGGCGGCACCGGCGTGCGGGCCGGCTTCGAGGACGAGGAAGTCCAGGCCGCGGTCCTCGAGGTGGGCGGCGGCGGCCAGACCGGCGGGTCCGGCCCCGATCACGACGACGGGCAGGTCGGTGGTGGCAGGCGCGTTCACGATCGGCTCCCGGTTGTTTCGATGTCTGTCGATGGCTTGTGTGATCAGCGTGGCACTTGTTTCGATATACGTCAACATAGACATTCATCGAATTCATGGGGGTGGGCGAGGTCGCGGCCCACCTCGGCCGCCGGCATCCGCTCGGCCGGGACCCGCATCCCCGGCTCACCCACACCGGCTGCGACACCGCGACGGCGCCTGGACGCAGAACGCGCCGCCCGTCGCCCGGCCGTTCGTCCCGGCCGCAGGTGAAAGGCCCCTCCCGCGCTGATTCGACATATGTCAACATAGACGTATGTCGAATGTGAAGGCGTTGCCGCTCCTGGAGACCGAGGCCGTGGCGCCCTGCTGCCCGCCACTGAACGAGCGCCCCATGTCGGCGGAGGAGGCCGAGGTCGCAGCGAAGATGTTCAAGGCGCTGAGCGACCCCGTGCGGCTGCGCCTGTTCTCCGCCGTCGCCTCGCACGAGGGCGGAGAAGCATGCGTGTGCGACATCTCCGACGTGGGCGTCTCCCAGCCGACCGTCTCCCACCACCTGAAGAAGCTCAAGGAAGCCGGCCTACTGTCCTCCGAGCGGCGCGGAACCTGGGTGTACTACCGGGTCGAGCCTGCCGTCCTCGCCGCCATGGGCGCGCTGCTGACCGGCGCCACGAAGGCGGCATGAGCATGGTGCGCATCGCCCCGCTGCTGCCCGAGCACGCCGAGCAGACCCTGGCGATCTACCAGACCGGAATCGACGAAGGCAACGCCACCTTCGAGACCACCGCGCCGGACTGGACCACCTTCGACGCGGCGAAGCTGGCCGAGCACCGCTTCGTCGCGCTCGACGAGCACACGGCAGTACTCGGCTGGGTCGCGGCGAGCGCGGTCTCGGACCGGTGCGCGTACGCCGGCGTGGTCGAGCACTCCGTCTACGTCCACCCCGCCGCCCGTGGCCGCGGCGTCGCCCGCGCCCTGCTGAACGCGCTGATCGCCTCCACGGAAGCAGCGGGGGTCTGGACGATCCAGTCCGGGATCTTCCCCGAGAACGCCGCGAGCCTGGCCGTCCACGCCAAGGCCGGCTTCCGGGTGATCGGCACCCGCGAGCGGATCGGACGCCACCACGGAGCCTGGCGGGACGTCATCCTGCTGGAGCGCCGCAGCCCAGCCGTCACCTGACGATGCGGTGAACCAGGCCGCGGAGCGGGTATCACTACGGCCCGAGGGAAAGCAGCGGGACATGACGCGTCCGGCGGACCCCTACCGCTACCCCACCCGGCCTTTCGACTTCCACCACCGCCAGCTGACCCTGACCGGCCGCTGAGCTGCACCGCGGCAGGTCAGCCTAGGAGATCGGCGATCTGCCGGGCCGCCTGGCGGGCCGGGCGGCCGACGCCGATCAGAGTCGCGGAGGCGGGCCCGGTCCAGTCGCCGTACCCGAGGAGGTGCAGGCGCGGGTCGTCGACGGCTCGGGTGCCGTCCGTGGCGATGCGCCCGCGTGTTCGGATGACGTGCTCGACGCCCAGGCGGCGCAGGTGGTGGCCGGCGGCGAGCCCGGCTTGGACGCCGCCGATCACCACCACGCCGGTGTGCCGCGTCATGCCGCGGGCTCTCCCCGGCCGGCCGTGCCGCACATGAAGATGACCGCCACCAGCGCCAGACCGACCGCGGCGCCGATCAACTGCATACCGATGAACGCGGGCACGGACGCCGGGGCGATGCCGGCGAAGGTGTCGGTGAAGGCCCGGCCGATGGTGACGGCAGGGTTGGCGAAGGAGGTGGACGAGGTGAACCAGTACGCCGCGCCGATGTAGGAGGCGACCGCGACGGGCGCGAAGCGGAGCCGGTCGGTCTTGGCCAGGCCGAAGATCAGCAGGATCAACCCGGCGGTGGCGACGACCTCGCCCAGCAGCAGGTTCCCGGCGGATCGATCGTGACTGGACCACTTCACCAGCGGCTCTCCGAACATCGCGTCCGCGAGGATCGCGCCCGCGATCGCACCGGCGATCTGCGCGGGCACGTACACGGCGAGCTCGCGGACGTTGACGCCGGCGCCGCCACGGCGGGCGGTCCACCACTCGGCCAGCGTCACGGCCGGGTTGAAGTGCGCGCCCGAGACCGGCCCGAGGAGCGCGATCAGCACGCCGAGGCCGAAGACGGTGGCGGTGGAATTGGCCAGCAGCTGCAGCGCGACGTCGTCGGTGAGCTTCGTCGCCTGGACGCCGGAGCCGACCACGACCGCCACCAGGGCGGCGGTGCCGACCAGCTCGGCGGCGGCGCGGGCGACCAGCGGGGCACGGGGCGGGGTCGCGCCAGGGGCAGGCTGCGGCGCGTCGACTATGACCGACCCCGCGGGGGCGGCGTCGACGGACTCGGTGGCGGTCAAGGCAGGTTCTCCTCGGGCAGGTGAGGCAGCGCGCGAAAGGGCTACGGGCAGGACCGCTTGAGGTTCGCTTCGGCGGTAGCACGCGCGGTCCGGGCAAGGCCGGCGAACTGACCCGCGAGCAATTCGATGACTTCCGGGCGCAGGCGGTAGTAGACGTACCTCCCGCACGGCTCCGTATCCACGACCCCGGCCTCGCGCAGCACCTTCATGTGGTTGGAGAGGTTCGTCTGCTTGGCACCCGTCTCCTCCACGAGGTGGGTGGTGCAGAGCGTCTCCTTGGCGAGGAGGGTCACGATCTGGAGCCTGAGCGGGTCGGCCAGCACCCGGATCAGATCAGTGTCGACTGACGTCATCATGGACTGATATTTTCACATCACCGAGGGCTGACACCAGTCCAGGCTGAACCGTGCCACGGATCTGTGGCCTGCCGCAGCCGTGCCCGCCATGAAGGAAAAGCCGATGTCCGCGAACCCGATCGCGTCCGTTCTCTTCGTCTGCATCCACAACGCCGGCCGCTCCCAGATGGCCGCGGGCTTCCTGCGCCACCTCGCCGGTGACCGCATCGAGGTCCGCTCCGCCGGATCCGTGCCGGGCGACCAGATCAATCCCTCCGCGGTGGCCGCGATGGCTGAGCTGGGCATCGACATCTCCGACCAGACGCCGAAGGTCCTCACCCCTGCGGCGGCCCAGGCGTCGGACTACATCATCACCATGGGCTGCGGGGACGCCTGCCCGTACTTCCCGGGCAAGACCTACCTGGACTGGCAGCTCGAGGACCCGGCGGGCCAGGGCGTCGAGGCCGTCCGCCCGATCCGCGACGAGATCAAGGGCCTCATCGAGGGCCTGATCGCCGAGATGGACGCACAGAAGAAGACGAACTGACCGCCGCGGGCCGGCTCGGCACGGCCGCCGGATCACCCGATGGGGCACCCGGCGGCCGGCGCCGGACTCAGCTCGGGCGCCCGAGCATCGCGAGCCGGCTCGTCGTGCGGTCCAGGTCGCGGGTGAGGGCCTGGCCGCCGGGGAGGGAGGCCAGCGGGTCGGAGCCGATGAGAACGAGCCGGATGTCGCGGTCGCAGGCGACGTCGACGAGGTTCGCGAACCGCTGCCGTCCGTCCGCGGAGGCCTCGGCCAGCGGCGGTACCCCGTCCAGCACCAGGGTGGGGAACCGTTCCGCGAGGGCGAGGTAGTCGGGCACCCCCGTCGCGGCCTCGCACAGCGCGTCGAAGGCGAACCACACGAGGTCGCCGCGGACCGCGCGGGCCGGCAGCTCCCGCAGGTGGGCCTGGACGGAGGCGGCCTCCGTGGGCTCCGGGGCGGTGAGCCCCAGCGCCCCCAGGGCGGTGTCCCCCGGGGCCAGGCACAGGCCGGTCGCGAACCGGCGGCGGCCGTCCTGCGTCGCGGGCGCCGCGACCCGGCGGAAGTCCACCGGACCCGAGACGTCCAGGACGTCCATCCGCTCCTCGATGAGCTGGATGGTCGGCTCGAACAGGTGGTGGTAGAGCGGGTCCGGCATCAGGCCGGCGGGCGGGTAGTTCGAGGTGGTGACCAGGGTGATCCGGCGGTCGAGCAGCGTGCGGAAGAGGCGTGCGATGAGCATCGCGTCGCCCGCGTCGTGCGCGTGGAACTCGTCGAAGACCAGAACCCTGCTGTCCCCGATGAGCTCGTCGAGGGCCCTGTCGACGGCGCTCTGCCCGTCGTGGCGGGCGCCCGGTCCGGCCACTCCGTCGTGCAGCCGCCGGAAGAAGTCGTGGTGCAGGCGGCGTTTGCGCCCGGCCCGACCTGCGCTTCCCCCCACAGGACCCCTGGGCGGCGGCTCGGCGCCGCTCCGGGTCGCGGTTCGCCGTCACCTGGTGCCACGGCGCACCGGGTATCGCTCTGGCCCGCATCCGCGCGAGCCGGCTCGATCACGCCCTGCGGAGCCAGTACCAGGACAAGGCCCGTGCGGCACTCGAGACCACGCTGCGGACCGTGCGCGAATGGATGCGTTGCGACGACTTCGACGCCAGTCTCTGTCACGGCCTGTCGGGCCTGGCCGAGGTTCTCTTCACCGGCGGGTCGACGCTCAGGGAGCCGCGGTACCGGCAGGCGGCACACGCGGCGGCTTCCCATGTGGCCGGGGCCCGGGACCGCCGGCGGTCCGGAACGTCCTGTGGCGGCCCCAACCCGTCGCTCATGCTGGGTGAGGCAGGCGTCGGCTACCTGTTCCTGAGGCTCCGCGACCCGATCCGCGTTCCGTCGCTCCTTCTCCTCCCCTCGGCTGAGCCGTGTCCGCGTCCTCGCCCGGCCGCGCACCCGACCGCGCTATCACCCGAATGGCGCAACATAATGCGCCACCCGCATGGGTGAAGATCAAACTGGCTAGTGTCCCAACCGAGGCAATATGTGAAAGGGAAACCACATGCGCATGCGAAGAATGCTCGCCGCAGTCGTCGCCACGGCAGCCCTCACCGGACTCGGCCTCACAGGCGCCGCCACTGCCACCGCCGCCGCACAGGGTGCCCCCACCTACGTCACCCCTTCCGAGTGCAAGCAGGGCGGCGGAACGCCCGATCTGACGGCCAACATCTGCAAGGGCGGTACGCACAACGGGCAGCAGATCGACTGACCGCACGAGGCAGCCCGTAGCCACGCGCCCCGTAGCCACGCGCCGCGGGGCGCTCCCGCGCGAGCGTGGCCGGGAGGGAGCCCTGTACGCGGCCGTCGGCGGTCGGGCCGGCAGACGGCGTCCGCGCCGGTCAGCGGGTGCGGAAACTGCCGGTGTACACGTCCGTGCGGTTCTGTGGCGCATCGGAGTGGGTCTCGGTGAGCACCGCCCGTACGCCCTCGCCGTCTGGTACGAGGCCTTGGTAGTCGCCGAGGAAGTAGCCCCCGGCGAACGGCGCCTGCAGCCAGTCGAAGATCCGCGAGATCCGTCGTTCGGTCTGCAGCCCCGGGTGTCCGTGCGGCAGGGTGGCCAGCTGGTAGGCGGTGGGCAGGGTGGTGGTGTCCCCCGGCTTGAGGAAGCGCAGGTCGTAGTAGGTGAGCGCGACCGTGCCCCGCTCGTCGACCGCGATCGACGGGGAGAAGGCCGGCACTGCGTCGGGGCTGATCAGCTCGGGGCTCCCCCAGGTGCGTCCGCCGTCGGTGGAGCGCACCAGTTGGACGGAGTTGAACGCGCCGGCGGAGAAGTCCGTGCCCTCGTAGGCCATGTACAGGGTGCCCGTCTTGGGATCGACGGCCGGGCTCGGCAGGGTGGCCCCGGTGCGCAGCAGCTTGGTGGGGTCGTTCGGGTCGACCGCCGGTACGGAGGTGTCCCGGGCCACGGTGACCGGCGCGCTCCAGGTCTCTCCGGCGTCCGTCGAGGTGACCATCGCGTAGTGGGCTTCGAGGACGGTGGTCAGGTCGTCGGCCAGGGTGATCGTGTCGAAGAAGTCGTACAGGGTGCCGGTGTTCCGGTCGGCGACGATCAGATGGCCGATGGTCTGGGTGTTGGCCACGGCGCTGGTGTCGACGAACCGCCGGGCCTCGCTCCAGGTGCGGCCGCCGTCGCGGGTGACGGAAATGTAGCCGGGACCGTCGAGGGAGCTCGGGCCGGGTGGGTCGTTGTCGAGGCGGTCCCAGACCTGGTAGGCGGTGCCCTTGCGGATCGGGTCGGCGGTGAGTGAGGGCTTGTCGTTGAAGAACGGCTGCTCGTCGACGTGCGTGGTGGTGAGGTTCTGCCAAGTGCGGCCGCCGTCGCGGGACGTGACGGCCAGGAGGGCGCTGCGCGTGCTCTTCGTGAAGTCGACGCCCTCCCCGCCGGCGTAGACCGTGCCGTCCGGTCCGGTGCTCACCCAGGGGTCGGAGGCCCGTTCGTAGTCCGCGCCACCGGGGGCGCACAGGCTGAACGGCAGCGTGCTCCGGTGGAAGGTGTGGCCGTCCGTGGTCCAGCCGGCCGCCAGGCCACGGGCGCCGCCGTCGTTCCAGCGATCCTGCTGGAACACGGTGACCACGCGCTTGGGGTCGCGCGGATCGACGGACAGGTACGGCTCGACCTCGCTGCCCGGGTAGACGACGCTTTCGGCGGACCTCGCTCCGATGGTGCACTTCGCGTACGGGTCGCCCTGGGACACCTTGACCAGCGGTGTGCCGTCGGGGTTCCGGTCTGCTGCGGCGGGAGTCGCGCCGGTGACCGTGACGAGCAGGAGCGCGGCGGTGGCGACGGCGGTCAGGGGCAGGCGGACGCGCATGCGTGATCTCCTCCGGGCCTCTCGGCCGGGGTACGGGACCGCCGTCATCGGGGCGGCTGGGGCGCGGAGGCATACCGGAACGCGATGCTGGGGGACTCCGCTTGGTCCTTTTCGGCGTGGCAGCCGGTGCCCTTGATGGGCCGAACGACGGAGTCGTCCCCGAGGTCGTCGAGGAGCACGGCGGAGCCGACCGGCGTGTGCGGTGCCGGTCGGCTCCTTGGTCATCGAATGGGCCGTGCTGTTACGGCGCCGTCTCGGAGGTCCCCGGAGAGGGCCGTGGGCCGCGTGCCGGTTGACGATGCCGGCGGGGTCGGCCTTGGCTCAGACGGGTGGGTGGAGCGGGATGACCTGCTGGACCGTGTGCGCGGTGTTCAGGACGGCGCGGTCCGTCTCGATGCGGTGACGGTGCGCCGACGGGTCAAGTGATCTGCGGCGTGGTCCCGTCAGGCAGTGCGCAGACGTAGCCGGCGTAGGGGCGTCCGACGATCTGTCCGCCGGCGGCCGTGCAGTCGTCTCTGGAGATGTTCGGAGACGAGGCGGCTCCGGCGCTGACAGCGCCGACGGCGCTCATGCCGGCGAGGGTCGCCGTGGCCAGGGCGAGGCCCAGGATTCTTCGTGTGCGCATGACTTCCTCCTCCTCTCAGGCGCCTTCGTTCGGCCTTCGGGAAGGGACAAGTCTCAAGACGACGGCGCCCTCTTACTCAGCATGGGCGCTCCGCACGGGGCCCGCGAGGCGAGGCCGGGCGCCGCGCCGGGCGGTGGCTGTCCGGGCGCGGAGGGGCATGGCGTCACCGACTAACGCGGTTCGTGGGCCGCCGCCCGGCAGGCACCGGTCGCGGCGCCGCCCGCCACTCCGGCCCCGGTCAGCCCGGTCACACAACTCTGCAGGTCTCCGACCACGCCACGGCCACAAGCCGCTGTGACGGAGCCGGAATCGGTGGCACCGGCCAGTTCGGCCATCTGCGTGCAGGCGGGGATGTCCGCCTGGACCGCGGGAGCGGCGAGGACCGCACCACCGAGGGCGAGGGTCAGGCCGGTGAGGGCACTGGCGATACGGGTCGACGTGCGCATGGGACGCACCTGCCTTCCGGGTCGGTCGCGCGGTCCTGGTCCCGGCGGGCCGGATCCGCGCGGTAAGGCCGCCTGACGACGCTCGGTGAGCGGTGCCCCGGACGGCGGGCTCACGGACCGACCGCACGATGGCGCGTCGCAATCCTTGAGCCGCACCGGGACACGGTCGCCAGGCCGGAGGAGAGGGCCTCGGACCGGATGAGGCGCACTCGGACCTCCACTCGCGGGCCCCTCACTCCAGCGTCGCATCCTCTCCCCCGGCCGTCCTGCGCATCCGACGGCGGGCGCCGATGGGAGGCCCAGGTGTCGCTGCGGAGAGCACAGCCCGGCAGGGCCGTGAGGACGGCGCGTCCTGTCGCCCGCCCGTTCGGCTGAACATTCACGTCTGCAAATTTCAATGCGCCCCTAGCCCGCCCCGCCGACCGCGAGACGCTCCCCCGACTCGCGGCCCAACCATCCAGAACTTCCGGCCGCGTGTACTAGGATCCGCCGCTAGCGTCACTCGATCGACCGTTTGCTCACCCAATCGGCAGGAGGCCCGATGATCGGCGTGCTCGTGACTTTCACGCGGACCGACAAGTTCGATCGTTCAACTATCGCAAAGATTTCCGACGAACTCCGAGCGCCGTTCGAAGGAATGGCCGGCCTTCGCTTCAAGAGCTTCATGCTCGACGAAGACGGCGTTCAGGCAAGGAACTTCTACGTGTGGGACGACGAGGAGAAAGCCCGCGCCTTCTTCACCGAGGAGATCGTCGACAAGGTGACGGGGATCTATGGCGTCCCGCCGAAAATCGAATACCTCGACGTCGTGGGGTTCGTCGACAACTCCGGCACCTGATCCTCAAGGGCGCCCTCACAGGCGGACGGGTCGGTTGAGGGGGCTCAGCGGACTCGGCTCCGTCCTCGCCGTGGCCCTGCCGAGGACGGAGCGCGGCCGGTCACCGGGCGCCGTGCTCCCTGCTCCGTGCGGTTTGATGTACTTCAGTCGATCAGCGGGGGAGTGACCCTGCGCCCGGCTGCTCGGTACGAGGGATTGCGCGGAGAGCGATGAGGCTGCGATGAGTGAACTGACGAAGCCCGAGATCGAACTTCCGGGGGGTGACGCTCCCCAGGAGCTGACGGTCCGCGACCTCGTCGTCGGGGACGGGCCCGAGGCGAAGCCGGGCCGGGTGGTCCGGGTGCACTACGTCGGGGTCACCTTCGAGTCCGGCAGGGAGTTCGACGCCTCCTGGGACCGTGGCCAGCCGTTCAAGTTCGCGGTGGGTGGAGGCAGGGTCATCAAGGGCTGGGACCGGGGACTGAGGGGGATGAAGGTCGGCGGCCGGCGCGAGATCATCGTTCCCCCGCGGCTCGGCTACGGCAACCAGTCCCCCTCGCCGTTGATCCCGGCGGGTTCCACGCTCGTCTTCGTGGTGGACCTGCTCTCCGTGGTCTGAGGAAGGCCGCCGGACAGTCGGCCGCGGGAGCCGGAGCGGGGGCCTGCGCGGCTGGCGGCTGCGCGGCCGCGGGAGCAGAAGGCCGCGCGGCAGTGGGGCCTGTCCGTGCGCGCGGCGGGCGGCCAGTACGCGGCCGTGACCACCAGGAGCAGCGCGCCGATCGGCCGGATCGCCGCGTCGGCGGCGCCCTGTCCGGCGCGTGAAGCTCGCCACGTGGCCGGGCGCGGTACCCGGCACGCGGCACGCGGCACGCCAGCAGGACTCTCCCCGCATGCGCAGCGCCTCGGCGGCGGGCCGGGCCGGGACGCACGGGTGATCGGGGCGCCCGGGTGGGTCGGCCCCCTCAGGGCGACGGCGGCCTGACGAGAGAAGGGGCCCAGCCGGTCGGGCTCCAGTAGGTCGGGCTCCAGCCGGTCGGACCGGGCCCGTGCCCCCTCATCGACCCCGAACCACCGCTCCGTGGCACGCCCGACCTGGGTAGGGGGCGCCTTTCCTACGGCGATTCCTCACGTTTCGACCCCTCTCCGACCTGATCTCGAGCGGCCGGGCTGCATCCTTGGGCGCCCCGAGGGCCCGAGGGTCCCGAGGTGCCACCCAGGAGGGCGGTATCGCCCGATACCGGTCGCATGCCGCCACCGAAGCGTTTCCGTTCCTCCCGGTGCTGGCGTCCGGCGCGACCGTCCTGGCAGCCCCCTACCGTCCCGTGAGGAGATCCCGTGCTCGAAGGCTTCGGCGAAGCGCTGGCGGACCGGGAGTACTACCTGCCGCTGCCGAGCGTGGCCGACCCAGGGCCGCGCTTCGCTCCCGGCGAGGTGCCGCCGGGCTCACGCGGCGCCGCCCAGGGCATCTGGACGGTCTGGGGCGGTCCGCGGACCGGGCTCGCCGAGCAGGGCTGGAAGATCCACGTGTCGGCGCGGCTGGACCGGGCGCAGCACGTGCTCGACACGGTCGCCGGGATCTGCTTCTCCGAAGGCGTGCCGTTCAAGCACCTGAGCGCCCGGCTCTTCTTCCTGTTCCTCCATCACAAACACGCCGCGCGGTCCCAGGCGGGCAAGTTCTGCGCCGTCTACCCGCCGGACGCGGCGACCGCCCGGCGGCTGCTGGAACGCCTGCGCGACGCGCTCGACGGGGAGGAGGGGCCGTACGTCCTGACCGACCGGCGTTTTCGTGACGCGCGGACGGTCCACTACCGCTACGGCTCCTTCGCTGGCCGCAGCCGGCTGCGGGCCGACGGTACCCGGGAGGGGCTGGTCCGCGACGGCTCCGGCCGTGAGGTCGTGGACCACCGGGTGCCCGCCTTCCACCTGCCCGCGGGGATCTCGGACCCCTTCGTCGAGCAGGAGGAGCAGCCGCACGCGGGCCCGATCCTGATCCGCGACTACGAGGTGACCCGCGCGGTGCGCCTGAGCAACGCCGGCGGCGCCTACCAGGCGCGGGACCGGCGGACCGGCCGCAGCGTCTTCGTCAAGGAGGCCCGCGCGCACAACGGCCTGGTCTTCGACGGGACCGACGCGCAGCAGCGGCTGCGGCACGAGTACCGCGTGCTGCGCGAGCTGCACGAGGCCGCCCCGGGGGTGGGCCCGGAGCCGCTCGACCACTTCACGGAGTGGGAGCACGACTTCCTCGTCACCGAGTACATCGAGGGACAGCCGCTGATGGGCTGGCTGAGCCGGTCCTCCCCGCTGGCCCGCGCCGACCGCACGGCCGAGTCCGTCGCCGCGTACTACGAGGCGTGCCGGCGCCTGCTGGCCGCGCTGGACGCCTCGCTCGAGCGGCTGCACGCCGCCGGCTACCGGTTCGGTGACCTCAGCCTGGGCAATGTCCTGGTCACGCCGTCGGGCGGGGTCCGGCTGGTGGACTTCGAGGCGGCCTCGGCGCTGTCCGAGGCACCCTCGAAGATGGGCACCCCGGGGTTCACGCCGCCGCCCGGCCTGCGCCGGGCCGACACCGATCCGCTGCTGCACGACCGGTACGGCATGTCGGCCGTCGCCCTCGCCTGCCTGGCGCCGTTCAACGAGATCGCCGAACACGCCCCGGCCAACCTCGCGCTGCTGCGCCGCGATCTGGCGGACGTGGCTCCGCCGCAGGACCTGTGGCGGCGGGCGACCGCCTTCCACCTGACGGAGGGCCGGGCGCGGGACCAGGACGGTCCCGGCCGCCTGCCCTCCCCCGCCGAGCTGGACGCCGATCCGCGCGGCTGTCTCACCCGGCTGGCCGAAGAGGTGGCCGCGGGGCTGCTGGAGACGGCCGACGCCGGACGGCCGGAGTGGGCCTTCCCGCCCTCGCCCGAGGCGTTCCGGACCAACAACGTGTGCCTGGCCTACGGCACGGCCGGGGTGGTGCACGCCCTGCACCGCGCCGGTGTCGCGGTACCGGAGGAGATCCTCGAGCGGCTGCGCCGCGACACGCTGGCGCTGCGCGACGCGCTGCCCCCCGGACTGCTCGTCGGCTCGGCCGGCATCGCCCGGGTGCTCGCCGGCCTCGGCCGGCTGGACGAGGCCGTCGACCTGCTCCGGGACGCCGACGGCCACCAGCTCACCGCCTCCTGCGGCACGCTGGCCGGTGGCAGGGCCGGGGTCGGCCTGGGCTGGCTCGCCCTGTACCGGCTGACCGGGGAGAGCAGCCACCTGGAGCGGGCCGCCGCGGCGGGGGCGGGGCTGCTGCGCACCCCCGACCTGCAGGCCGCCCTCGGCGAGCACGACGCCCGCGGCCTGCTGCACGGCCGCTCGGGGCTCGCCCTCTTCCTCCACCGCCTGGCCCGCGACACCGGAGAGGCCCCCTGGCTGGAGGCGGGCCGCCGGCTGCTCCACCAGGAGCTGGACCGGACCTTCCCGCTGGACGACGGCGCCCTGTCCGTCTCCGACGACGCGCGGCTCACCCGTGCCATGCCGTACCTGGCCACGGGCGCGGCCGGGGTGGCGGCGGTGCTCACCCGCTACGTGGCCACCGCGCCGGACGAGCGCTGCGCCGCGGCGCTCCCGAGGCTGGTCGCCGGCATCCGGGTCTCCTGCGCCACGAAGGAGGCGGGCCTGTACCGGGGGCTGGCCGGACTGACCTGGTTCCTGACCGAGCACGCCGAGCTCACGGGAACGGACTCCGCCCGCGAGGACGCCGTGCGCGCCGCGACCGGCCTGCTGAAGTACGCCGTCCCGTACCGGCGCGGAGTCCGCTTCCTCGGAGCGGGTTCGCAGCGGTTCACCGCCGACCTGTCCAGTGGCGGGGCCGGCGTCCTACTGGCCCTGCACCGGCTGCTGTCCGGCCCGCTCCTGACGGAGCCCCACCACGCGCGTCCCCGGATACCGGCAGCCCGCTGACGGCACCGGGCGTGCGTCCCAAGAACGCCTGGGCACGGCGGCGATCAGCTCCGTGCCCGGGTACGCAGTGACCGACCGACACGACCCCGAGAAGAAAGTGGAGACCATCCATGAACCAGATCCTCGCGCTCCAGGCACTGGACACCGAGCCGGAGTCCGTCCTCCCCCCCTGCTTCAGCGTCGCCTGGAGCATCGGCGACATCTTCCCCGAGCCGATGTAACGCGCCTCCACCTGGAAGGGGGGGGGGGGGGGGGGGCGCCCCCCCCCGCCCCGCCCCGCGGGGCCCGCCCCCCCCCCCCCGCCGGGCCCCCCCCGGCGGC
>NZ_JBSGWY010000009.1:37963-62917 GCF_053609145.1 Streptomyces sp. NPDC054961
CCCGTCTACCGGCGCCGCCTGCTCATCCGCCAAAAAAACCCCCTCCCATTTAAACCGCCCAACCCCGGGGCCGGCCGGGGCCGGTGGCCCCCCCCCCCCCCCCCGGCCCAGTGCGTCCGCCCGCCCCCCGGCCGGCGGCCACCCCGGAGGAGGCCCGGCCTCTTCCGGAGCCGTGAGAGCGGCCAGCACCGACGCCGCGAAGCGGTCGTCCGCGAGCAGCCCGCCGCTGTCGCAGACGGCGGAGTCCAGCAGGTCTGGCGCGGCCGGCGCGGGCTGGAACGGGCCGCCGCGGACCTTCCGGCCGCCCGGGCCGCCCCGGCCCGGGGCGTCAGGTCTCCCGCACCGGCGCGTACGCCTGCGCGTCGAGGCCGAAGGTCCAGGCCACGCCCTGTCTCGCCGTCCGTGTGTCCGGCGGCACGCGCAGCCAGTACGTGCGGCTCGTACCGTCCGGCTCCGGCGTGGAGTTGACCACCTCCACCATCACGACGTCCTCGTCGCCCGGCAGCGGCATCCGCCACAGGATGCCCGTCTCGTCGCGGTGCACCGGCTCGGCGTCCGATTCGGCGAGGTAGCGGTCGTAGCCGTAGTGCTCGAGCATCACGCGGCGCAGCTCCGCGTTCTCCTCGTCGCGGATGCGCTCGGGTGTCAGTGCCTCCAGCCCGGCCAGGAAGTCCGGGGGCACGGGCATCCCGCGCCACGCGTACAGCGCGAAGCCGTCGGGGAACGCGAGGGCGGGGCCGTCACCGCGGTCCAGGCGGCCCGCCTCGTCCCGGTGCAGTTCCACCGGGCGCTCACAGATCACGGCCAGCCGCTCGTACGGCCACCACCAGCCCGCCGCCCGGGCGACCGCGGCGAGGCCCTCGAGCGGCGTGTCCTCGCCGGTGTCGAACGCGCACAGCCAGGCCGCGTCGTGCTGGCCCAGCACCGACTCGAGGAGCAGCAGCCGGATCGGCGCCTCCCCGGCCGGGTCCGCCGCCAGTTCCTCGACGAGCCCGGTGCGGATGCGGCCGGCCAGCCGCTCGGTGTTCTCCCACAGCCGGGCGCCGGTCAGGGCCCATCGCCGGCCCCAGCCCTGGGGGCCCAGCCGTGCGTGGAGGCGGGCGCGCTCGGCCGCCCACGGGGCGCTGCGCACCTCCTCCCGCACGCTCCGCCCCCGCGCGTCCGTCCCCCACGGCCCCTGCGGGTCGGCCAGCAGGCGCATCGCGGCCCGCGGCGAGTCCGCCCACACGATCCGCTCGGGTTCGGGAAGTCCGGCCGCCCGGTAGCCGAGACGTACGCCCGCCTCCGCCGCCTCCCGGTCCGCGGGCCCGGTCGCCGCCGCGACGGTCCGCCAACCGTCGGCCCCGGACACTCCGCCCCTCGCCTCCATCCCGTCCGTCACTTCCCTCACCTCCGTCTCTTGCGCTGCTTCCATCACGTCTGGCATGTGCGTCACGTCCTGCCCCTCCGTCCCGTCCACCTTCTCCGTCCCCTCCACCAGAGCGCCCCCGCCCGTCAGTCCGTCAGTCCGTCAGTCCGCCACGATCCGGACCGAGCCCGGTACGTACTCCCGCTGCCGCACCACCCGGAACCAGCCCTTGGGCAGCGCGATCGCGGCGTGTTCCTCGTGCACCACCCGTCCCCCGTCGGGCAGGTGCAGCAGCAGCGGAGCGAACGGCCCCGGTTCCCGGAGCAGCCGGCCCGGCCCCAGCACGGCGTGCGCGTGACCGGTCACCTCGCCGAGGGCCAGGACGAACCGGCCGCGCCCGTCCCGCGGTTCCGAAGGCGCGTCCGCGGCATACGACGGAACCGCCGATTCCGCGAGCGGCACGATGAGTACGTCCCCCTGCCGGTACATACCTGTCCCCTTCCCCCGCGCCGCTCCGTGCGCCGCGTCGTCTCCGAAGTTAGGGCGAGGGTCTGACAACGGACTCCACCCGCCCCTGCCTCGGTCGTTGTCAGTGCCGCTTGCTACAACTTGCAGACGCATCGGACGCGAGGAGCGGCGAGAATCATGAGTTACGCGAGCCATCTGCGGGAGTCGTACGGGCTGCCCGTCTTCGACTTCCCGGGCCCCGACGACGAGAAGGGCACGGACCGGCTGCCCGAGGCGGACGCCGTGGCCTGGCGGATCTCCTCCGACGCCTACGACGCGAAGGAGACCTGGTCCCAGGCGTTCGCCCGCTTCGCCGCGGCCGTGGACACGACCCGCGTCCGCGCGATCGTCGTCGGTGCGTGGGAGGAGGCGTACGACACCGGCCCCGAGGAGATCATCACCGCGCTCCTCGCCGCCGGCCCCCGGCTGCCCGCCCTGCGGTCCCTGTTCCTGGGGGACATGGAATCCGAGGAATGCGAGATCTCCTGGATCAACCAGGGTGACGTCGGCCCGCTCCTCGACGGCTTTCCCGAGCTGGAGTGGTTCGGCGTCCGCGGCGGCAGCTGCCTCGTCCTCCCGCCGTTCACCCACCAGCGGCTGCGCTCCCTCACCATCCAGGCCGGCGGCATACCGGCCCCGGTCGTCCGCAACCTCGCCGCCAGCGACCTGCCCGCCCTGCACCACCTCGATCTGTGGCTCGGCACGGCGAACTACGGCGGGGACTGCGAGCTGAGCGACGTGGAACCCATCATGGCCGGGGACCGCCTGCCGAGCCTGCGTCACCTCGGCCTGCGCAACAGCGACATCCAGGACGACATCGCCATCGCGATGGCCGCCGCGCCCGTCGTCGCCCGGCTGGAGACCCTCGACCTGTCCATGGGCGTCCTCACCGACCAGGGCGGCGCCGCCCTGCTCGGGGGCCAGCCCCTCACCCATCTCGCCGCCCTCGACCTCCACCACAACTACCTCAGCGAGCCGCTGAAGCAGCGCTTCCGGGACACCCTGGAGAGCGCCGGGGTGCGGCTGGACCTCGACCGGGGTCACGCCGACGAGGAAGAGTGGGACGACCGCGTCTGGCGCTACGTCGCCGTCGGAGAGTAGCGCGCCGGCCATGACCGAGCACACGCCCCCGCGCTGGGCCGTCGTCGGCAACCCGGAGAACCGTCGCGTCGCCCTGTTCTCCGAGGCCGTCCGCGACGCCGGGCTGCCCGCGGCCCGCATCGTGCCCTGGGCCCGCGTCCTGCGCGAGGGCGGTGCCGTCTTCGGTCCGGACGAGCTCGTACGCCTCGACTCTCCGGGCGAGAACACCGAGGTGGACCGGGCCCTGCGCGGCCTGGAGGACTCCACGCGCGTGGAGGGCGGCGCCCGTTGGTACACGCGGTTCACCGCGGCCGTGCGGAGCCTCACCGGTGGCCTACGCCTCGACGATCCCGACGAGCTGGCCGTCCTCTTCGACAAGCGGAGCTGCCACCGCGCCCTGGACGCCGCCGGGGTGCCGGTACCCCGGTCCCCGACCTCCGGCGGCGGCACGACGGTGCGCGGCTGGGACGACGTGCGCGCCCTGATGGACGCGCACGGCATGCCCCGGGTGTTCGTGAAGCCGGCCCACGGCTCCTCCGCGTCAGGCGTCGTCGCCGTCGAGACCGCCGGCCGGGGCCGCATCCGGGCCGCCACCTCGGTCGAGGTGGCCGGGAACGGGCACCTGCACAACTCCCTGCGGGTACGCCGCCTCACCAGCGAGCGGGAGACCGCGGCGCTGGTCGACGCACTCGCCCCGGACGGCCTCCACGTCGAAAGCTGGTGGCCCAAGGCCTCGCTGGGAGGCCGCGCGGCCGACCTGCGCGTGGTCGTCGTGGCCGGCCGGGCCACCCACGCCGTGGTCCGCACCAGCCTCTCGCCCATGACCAACCTGCATCTGGGCGGGAGCCGCGGCGACCTGTCGGCCGTGGTCGAAGCCGCGGGCCCCCGCTGGGCCGACGCCCTGGACGTCTGCGAACGGGCCGCGGCCTGCTTCCCCGGCACCCTGTGCGTCGGCGTCGACCTGCTGCCCGCCGTCGGCTGGCGCCGGTTCGCGGTCGCCGAGGTCAACGCCTTCGGCGACCTGCTGCCCGGCCTGACCGGCCTGCCGGGCAGCGGGGCCGAGGGTCTCGACACCTACGCCGCCCAAGTCGCCGCCGCGCCGCCGTACGCACGGCGCCGCGCACACCCGCACCGCCACCCGAGGAACCACCACCGTGCACCAGCCTGAGACCGGCCCCCTCCCGGACCCGACCGCACCGGACATGAACGAGGTCGTCGGCCGTGACGACCTGCTCCTGCTCACCCTGGACACCCTGCGCCACGACGTCGCCGTCGAACTGGCCGCAGCCGGACGGATCCCGCACCTGGCCCGCCATCTGCCCGGCGGCGCCTGGGAGCGGCGGCACGCCCCGGGCAGCTTCACCTACGCGTCCCACCAGGCGATGTTCGCGGGATTCCTGCCCACCCCGGCCGCGCCGGGACCGCACCCGAGGCTGTTCGCCGCGCGCTTCGCCGGCAGCGAGACCACCGCCGGACGCACCTACGTCTTCGACACCCCGGATCTGGTCTCCGGTCTGGCCGCGGCCGGGTACCGCACCGTGTGCGTGGGCGGCGTCGGCTTCTTCAACAAGCAGGGAGCGCTGGGCGACGTCCTGCCCGGAATGTTCCAGGAGAGCCACTGGGAACCGGAGTTCGGGGTGGCGTCCCCCACCTCCTTCGAGGCGCAGGTGGAGAAGGCCGAGCGGATCGTCGGCTCCCTCCCCGAGGAGCAGCGGCTGTTCCTCTTCCTCAACGCGTCCGCCCTGCACCAGCCCAACTGGTTCCACCTGCCCGGCGCCACCCGGGCGGCGGGCGACACCCGCGCGAGCCACGCCGCCGCCCTGGAGTACATCGACCGCCACATCGGCCGGCTCTTCGCCGCGATGAGCTCCCGCCGCCGCTGCTTCGCCATCGTCTGCTCCGACCACGGCACGACCTACGGCGACGACGGCTACACCGGCCACCGCCTCGCCCACGAGGCCGTCTGGACGGTGCCGTACGCCCACTTCTTCCTGGAGCCCTCCGCATGACCGCCACCGCCACCACCCCTGCCCCCGCCACCACCCCCGTCGAAGCGGTCTCCGGTTCCCCCGT
The DNA here is from genome assembly GCF_053609145.1 of Streptomyces sp. NPDC054961. Lineage (NCBI taxonomy): Bacteria > Bacillati > Actinomycetota > Actinomycetes > Kitasatosporales > Streptomycetaceae > Streptomyces > Streptomyces sp. NPDC054961. The sequence goes on from NZ_JBSGWY010000009.1 coordinate 42,972, forward strand.
CCGCCCCTACCAGAGCTACGTCTACGCCTACCCCCACAAGACGGCGTACCGTCCGCTGCCCGACCGGCCCGCCCTGCGCGACCTCTGGCGCGGCGAGGACAAGAGCGCCCTCTCGCTCTACCTCCACATACCGTTCTGCGAGGTCCGCTGCGGCTTCTGCAACCTCTTCACCCGCATCGGCGCTCCCGACGGCCTCACCGGGCGCTACCTCGACGCGCTCGACCGGCAGGCCGCCGCCGTGCGCGAGGCCCTCGACCACCAGGACGACGGAGGCGACGGGGGCGACGGGGGCGGACGGTCCGGCGGCGAGGGTCCGGTCCGGTTCGCCAACGCCGCTTTCGGCGGCGGCACACCGACCTTCCTCACCGCCGACGAGCTGACCCGGCTCTGCGACATCGCCGAGCGGCGTATGGGCGCGGACCTGCGTTCCGTGCCCCTCTCCGTCGAGACCTCGCCCGCCACCGCGACCGCCGACCGGCTCGCCGTCCTCGCCGAGCGCGGCGCCACCCGCCTCAGCATCGGCGTGCAGAGCTTCGTCGACGCGGAGGCGCGGGCCGCCGTACGCCCGCAGCGCCGCGCCGAGGTCGAGGCCGCGCTCGGCCGCATCCGCGAGGCCCGCATCCCGGTCCTCAACATCGACCTCATCTACGGGATCGACGGCCAGACCCCCGCCACCTGGCGCACCTCCCTGGACGCCGCCCTCGCCTGGGAGCCCGAGGAGCTGTACCTCTACCCGTTGTACGTCCGCCCGCTCACCGGCCTCGCCCGGCGCACCGCGCACACCGACACCGAGTGGGACCGCCAGCGCCTGGACCTCTACCGCCGGGGGCGCGACCACCTGCTCGCCCGCGGCTACGAACAGGTGTCGATGCGCATGTTCCGCAAGGCCGGCAGCGCCCCGCAGGGGCCCGACGACCACGCCTGCCAGACGGACGGCATGATCGGCCTCGGCTGCGGCGCCCGCTCCTACACCTCCGCCCTCCACCACTCCTTCGACTACGCCGTCGACATGAGCGAGATCCGCGGGATCATCGACGCGTACACGGCCACCGAGGACTTCGGCCACGCCGTCCACGGCCGGCACGTCGACGGCGGCGAGGCGCGTCGCCGCCACCTCCTCCAGTCCCTCCTCCAGGCCCGGGGCATGCCGCTCGCCGGCTACCGCGACCGCTTCGGCACCGGCCCGTACGAGGACTTCCCCGTCGAACTCGCCGCCTTCGCCGCCCGCGGCTGGCTCGAAGGGGCCGGGACGGAGACCGGGGACCTGCGCCTGACCCCGGAGGGGCTCGCCCACTCCGACGCCCTCGGCCCGATGCTCTTCTCACCCGCCGTGCGGGCCGCGATGGCCGCCTACGATCCGAAGTAGCCACCGTGGACCTGACGATCCTGTACCGCGGCCCGCTCGCCTCCTGCGACTACGCCTGCCCGTACTGCCCCTTCGCCAAGCGGCGCGACACCCCCGCGCAGCTGCGCGCCGACCGCGCGGCCCTCGAGCGCTTCACCGGATGGGCGGCGGCGCAGCAGGGCGACCGGCTCTCGATCCTCTTCACCCCCTGGGGCGAGGGCCTGGTCCGCTCCTGGTACCGCCGCGCCCTCGTGGACCTCTCGCACCAGCCGCACGTCGAGCGCGTCGTCATCCAGACCAACCTCAGCTGCCGGACGGACTGGCTCGCGGAGGCCGACCCGGCCTCCGTGGCCCTGTGGTGCACCTACCACCCCGGCCAGACGCCCTACGCACGGTTCCTGTCGAAGGTCGGGGACCTGGCCGACCGGGGCATCCGCCACAGCGTCGGCATCGTCGGCCTGCCCGAGAACCTGCCCCACGCGCGCCGGCTGCGGGCGGACCTGCCCGAGCACGTCTACCTCTGGGCCAACGCCGCCGAGGGCCACACGTACACCGACGCCGAGGCGGACGAGTGGACCGCTCTGGACCCGCTGTTCCCCTACAGCCGCCATCCCCACCGCTCGGCCGGACTGCCGTGCCGCACCGGGGAGTCGGTCATCTCGGTGGACGGCGAGGGCACGGTCCGCCGCTGCCACTTCGTGCCCACCGCGCTCGGCAACCTGTACGACGGTTCCTACCGCGCCGCCCTGGCACCCCGGCGCTGCCCCCTGGCGGTCTGCGACTGCCACATCGGCTACGTCCACCTGGAGACGCTCCCCCTGTACGACGTCTTCGCGGGCGGGGTCCTCGAACGCGTTCCGGAGCGCGTTCCGGAGCGCGGTCCGGCGCTCCCCGGGCGGAGCGAGCGATCCGAGCGGACCGGAGCATCGACGTGATGCGGCGCCCGCCCGGGCGTAGGCTGCGCACAGCATGGAGCGGCGGGGGGCGGAGCACATGACGGCAGCGACCGCAGGAACGGCACCGAGGTGGGGGACGACCCTCGACTCGGTCGTGGTGTACGCGCAGGGAGCACTCTGCCGGCGCCTGGCCCGGGGCAGCGTGCCCCCCGACGGCCGGGTACGGGTGACGGGACTGCCCCGCTCGCTGGACCCCGGCTCGCTGCGGGCCCGGGTGCTGGGCGACCCGGGGGTGCGCGTCACCGCGGCCCGGGTGGAGATCGAGGCCGAGCCGGCCGGCGCGGACACGCCCGACGCGTTGCGGCGCGAGGCCGAGCGGCTGAGCGACGAACACGCGGCGGCGCGCGGACGACGGGACCGTCAACTGGGCCTGATCGAGGAGGTCAGGGCCCTCCAGCCGGCCCCGCCCGTCCGCATGCCGGCGGACCCGTACCAGTACCGCCGCACCCCGGTCGACGCGTGGCTGGAGCTGGCCGACTTCGTCCAGGAACGGCTGACGGGGCTGCACGCCCGCCTCGTCGAGCTGGAGGAGGCACTGCGCGACGCCGAGCACGGCTTCGCCGTCGCCGCCGACCGGCTCGCCCGCGCCTCCAGCGACGCACCGCAGGCGCACGTGGAGACCACGGTCTGCGCCGTCCTGACCCTCGACGGCGCCGGCACCGGTGACGCGGAGCCGGGTGGAGAAGTGGAGATCGAGCTGGAGTACGGGGTGCCGGGCGCCGTCTGGGTGCCGGCCTACCGGCTCAGCCACCGTCAGGGCGACGGCAGCGGCCGTCTGGTGCTGCGCGCCTCGGTCGCGCAGCGGACCGGTGAGGACTGGACCGGCGTGCGCATCGCCCTGGCCACCGCCGACCTCCGGCGCCGCACCGACCTGCCGAAGCTCCGCTCGATGCGGATCGGACGCCGTCAGCCCGCCCCCGCGCCCTCCGGCTGGCGCGAGCCTCCCGCGGGGCTCGCCGACCTGTTCGCCGGGTACGAGGCGGCCGGCCCCCGCCCCGCAACGGGCCCCGTCCCCCCGCCCGTCGGTGCCGACTCCGCGGCGGTGACATCGGTACGCGCAGCCGCGTCCGGCCCCCTGCCGCCGCTGCCGTCTCCCCCACCGCAGGCAGCGCAGAGCTTCGGCGCCCCGCCGCCGCCCGCACCGCAGGGCTACGGCGCTCCGCCGCCGGCCGCGTTCCCGATGCCCGGCGGCATCGTGGGCGGCCCCCCTCCGCAGGTTTTCGGCGGCGCGATGCCCGACCTCGCGCAGCCGGCCCCCGCCCGCCCGGGCGGCGGGCCCCGGGCCGCCACCCGGTCCTTCGCCGGCGCCCCCGCCGCCATGGCTCCCGCGGCTCCGGGCCGGGCCGGGCCGCCGTCCGCTCCGCCGCCGGCCGGTGGTCCGGCGCCCGTCGCCGGCCCGCCGCGGCCGAGCGGCGCCGAGCTCGACTACGCCGCCCTCGTCCTGTGCGGCCCCGACGAGCAGGGCGGCCGCCGAGGACGGCTGTTCCCCGACGCGCCCTTCGACTCCGTGGCGGCCGAGCAGCGCCGCCGCGCCGAGGCGGTGGCCGCGCTGCCGCTGCCCGGACAGGCGGTGCGGCCCCGCGAGTCGGCGGGTTCCTTCGACCACCGCTTCGACGCCGGCGCCCGCGCCGACGTGCCGTCCGACGGCACCTGGCACACCGTCACCGTCGCCGAGGTCCCGGTCGGCCTGCGCACCGAGTACCTCTGCGTGCCGTCCGTGGAGCAGACCGTGTACGCGACGCTGGTGCTCTCCAACGCGACCGACCAGGCGCTGCTGGCCGGCCCGGTGGAGGTCGTCGTCGACGACGAGTTCCTGCTGACCGCCGCTCTGCCCACCCTCGCCCCCGGCGGTGTCCGCCGGGTCGGGCTCGGGCCCGCCGAGGGCATCCGGGTCACCCGCCGTACCCACTTGAACGAGTCGACCGCCGGCCTGCGCGGCAACACCACCGTGCTCGACCACCGCGTCCACGTGGAGCTGGCCAACCGGCTCGCACGGCCCGTCACCATCGAAGTGCGCGAGCGCGTTCCGGTCTCCTCCGATCCGGACGTCCGGATCGAGGAACGGGCCGCGTGGACGGCACCCGAGGACGTCCCGGAAGGCACCCGGGAGGACACCGACGGCGACGCGGAGACCGGGCACCACGCCCCGGGCACCCGCGTCTGGCGGCTGGACCTGCCCGCCGGCGCCACCACCGCCCTCGACGGCGGCTACGAGATCCGCATCCCGACCGGCAAGGCCCTGGTCGGCGGCAACCGCAGGAGCTGACACCCGCCATGCCCACGGCCCCGAACCCGATCGCCCTCCCCGTCACCGCCGTCACGTGCCTCGAGGACCGCGCCCACGTCGAGCGCGCCACCGTGCTCGACCTGCGCGCCGGTGTCCAGCGGCTGCGCCTCGGACCGGTCAGCGCGCTGGCCGTCGACCGGACCCTCCACGCCGAGCTGACCGCCGAGTTCGCCGCGACCGTGCTCGACGTGCGGATCGTCCGCAGCTGGACGCCCCGCGGGCCGCGGCCGTCCGCCGACGAGGACTCCGCCCTGCGCCACCGCGTGCACGCCCTCGAAGAGGAGCGGCTGGCGCTCGGGCAGCGGCGCGACCGGCTGTACGCCCGCCTCGGCCTGCTCGGCCGCCTCGCCGCCGATCTGCTGCGGGACATCGGCGAGGGCGCCGGCTCCGGGGAGACCGAACCGGTCCGCTGGGCCGGCGCGCTGGACCGGGTGGACGGCGAACGCGATGTCCACGCGGAGCAACTGCGCACCGTGGAGGCACGGCTGGCCGCCCTCACCGTCGAGCTCGACGCCGCGCAGCGGGCCCTGCTCCTGGCCGAGGAGGAGCCCGCCGAGCTGGTCGGCCACATCGAGTTGACCGTGGAGGCCTCGGCCGCCGGCGCGGCCCGGTTGCGGCTGAGCCACCTCACCTCCTGTGCGCTGTGGCGGCCCGCCTACCGGGCCGTGCTCGACGGGGACTCCCTGACGCTGGAGAGCGACGCCGTGCTCTGGCAGCGCACCGGCGAGGACTGGTCGGACGTACGGCTCACGTTGTCGACCGCCCGCTCGGCACTGGCCACCGATCCGCCGCGGCTGGGCGAGGACCGGCTGACGCTGGTGGACCGCACCGCGGCGGAGCGCCGCACGGTCGACGTGGAACTGCGCGAGGAGGAGACCGGAACCCTCGGGCCGGCCCCGGTACTCGGCCTGCCCGGGGTGGACGACGGCGGCGAGGCGCGCGTGCTGAGCTCCCCCGCGCCGGTCTCCGTGCCCGGCGACGGGCGCGCCCACCGGGTGCCGCTGTCCGTCTTCACCACGCCCGCGGGCAGCGAGTACTCCTGCTCCCCCGAGCTGTCGCCGCTGGTCACCCAGGTGGTGCGGTTCGACAACCTGTCCGGCCACGTGCTGCTCGCCGGGCCCGTGGACCTGGTCCGCGGCAGTGGATTCAGCGGCCGCGGCACGCTGGACTTCACCGCCCCCGGCGCCGCCGTCGAGCTCGCCTTCGGCAGTCGCGACGACCACGGCGTGGTCCGGCAGGTCCGGGAGTCCCGGGACACCGCCGGCATCATGCGGCGGAACGTGGTCACCCGTACGGTGCGGCTGCACCTGTCCCGGTTCTCGGCTCCCGGGGAGCGGGGCGACCGGGTGGTCGTCCTCCGCGAGCGGATCCCGGTCTCCGAGATCGCCGCGGTGGAGGTGCGGCTGCGGAAGGACGCCTGTTCCCCGCCGCCCGAGGTGGTCGACGCCGAGGGCATCGTCTGCTGGGACGTCGCCCTCCCGCCCGGTGGGCGCCGTACGGTCACGCTGGTCTACGAACTGTCGGCGAGCTCCGAGGTCTCCGGACTCTGAGCCCGGCCGTTCTTTCCCCTTCCGATTCTCTTATCGGAAGGGGATATAGCGATGATCGGACGATGTCACTTATCCATGTCGACTGTTTGTTACGCGGTGGTGCCCTGCGTGTTCTCGTAGCGGTGCGGTCTGCGGTGCGCGACCATACGGACGGCCGATACGCGCCCGGTTATCGGCGTCGTCCGTGAGGACATGTTCTCGTCGGCGGCGCGGGTCGCCGTGCTCGACTCGTCAAACGGACGGCGTCCGGAGCGGGCAGCGCAGCCGGCAGAGGAAAACACCGAGACAGGAAGAAGGACTGACGTGTCCGGCAGCGAAAGCGAGAACCCGGTAATCCCCTCCCCGACCCCCAAGGCGAATCGCCCCAGGGTGAACCGGGACTGGTGGCCGAATCAGCTGGACCTCCAGGTTCTCCACCAGCATTCGCCCCGGTCCCATCCGATGGGCGAGGACTTCGACTACGCGGCAGAGTTCGCGACCCTGGACGTCGACGCGCTGAAGCAGGACGTCTTCGAGGTCATGACCGACTCACAGGAGTGGTGGCCCGCCGACTACGGCCACTACGGGCCGCTCTTCATCCGGATGAGCTGGCACGCCGCCGGCACGTACCGCATCGCCGACGGCCGCGGCGGCGGCGGCTCCGGCGCCCAGCGCTTCGCACCCCTGAACAGCTGGCCGGACAACGCGAGCCTCGACAAGGCACGCCGTTTGCTGTGGCCGGTCAAGCAGAAGTACGGCCGGAAGATCTCCTGGGCCGACCTGCTGGTCTTCGCCGGCAACTGCGCCATGGAATCCATGGGTTTCAAGACGTTCGGATTCGGATTCGGGCGGGAGGACATCTGGGAACCGGAAGAGATTTTCTGGGGGCCGGAGGACACCTGGCTCGGAGACGAGCGCTACAGCGGCGAAAGGGAACTCACGGGTCCTTTCGGCGCCGTGCAGATGGGACTCATCTACGTCAATCCGGAGGGGCCCAACGGTAATCCGGATCCGATCGCGGCGGCCCGGGACATTCGCGAGACGTTCGCGCGGATGGCGATGAACGACGAGGAGACGGCCGCGCTGATCATCGGCGGCCACACGTTCGGCAAGTGCCACGGCGCGGTCGGCCCCGAATACATCGGTCCGGAGCCCGAGGGCTGCCCCATCGAGCAGCAAGGCCTCGGATGGAGGAACGCGCACGGCAGCGGGGCGGGCGTGGACGCGGTCACCAGTGGACTCGAGGGCGCGTGGACCTCGGAGCCGACGAAGTGGGACAACGGGTACCTGGACCACCTGTTCCGGTACGACTGGGAGCTGACGACGAGCCCGGCCGGCGCCCATCAGTGGACGCCCACGGATCCCTCGGCCCAGGGCACGGTGCCCGACGCCCACGATCCGTCGAGGCGGCACGCGCCCATGATGCTGACGACGGACCTCTCCATGAAGCTGGATCCGGTCTACGGGCCGATCTCGAAGCGCTTCCACGAGAACCCGGACCAGCTCGCGGACGCGTTCGCCAAGGCCTGGTACAAGCTGCTGCACCGCGACATGGGACCCCTCTCCCGCTACCTCGGCCCGTGGATCCCGGCGCCCCAGCTGTGGCAGGACCCGGTCCCCGCGGTCGATCACGCACTGGTCGGGGACGCGGAGATCGCCGACCTCAAGGGCCGGATCCTCGCGACCGGACTCTCCGTGTCCCAACTGGTCACCACCGCCTGGGCGTCGGCGGCGAGCTTCCGCGGCACCGACATGCGCGGCGGGGCCAACGGAGCACGGATCCGGCTCGCGCCGCAGAAGGACTGGGAGGTCAACGACCAGCCCGAGATCGCCGAGGTACTGCGGGCCCTCGAGGAGATCCGGCAGGTCTTCAACGCCTCGCAGGCCGGCGGCGGGACGCGGATCTCGCTCGCCGACCTGATCGTCCTGGGCGGATGCGCGGCCGTCGAACGCGCCGCGAAGGACGCCGGACACGCCATCACGGTGCCGTTCGCCGCGGGGCGCACGGACGCCTCGCAGGAGCAGACCGACGTGGAGTCGTTCGCCGTGCTGGAACCCAGGGCGGACGGATTCCTGAACTACCTCCGGTCGGGAGAGAAGCTGTCGCCGGAGACCCTCCTGCTGGACCGCGCCAGCCTGCTGACCCTGACCGCACCCGAGATGACGGTGCTGACCGGTGGCATGCGGGCCCTGAACGCCGGCTTCGGCGGGTCCCCGCACGGGGTCTTCACCGACCGGCCGCAGACGCTCACCCCCGACTTCTTCGTCAACCTCCTCGACATGGGCACGCAGTGGAAGGCGTCGGCCACCGCCGAGAACGTGTTCGAAGGCCGGGACGTCACGACGGGCGAGGTCAAGTGGACGGCCACCGCCGTCGACCTCGTCTTCGGTGCGCACTCCCAGCTCCGCGCCCTCGCGGAGGTCTACGCGTCGAAGGACGCGGGAGAGAAGTTCGTGCGTGATTTCGTGGCGGCGTGGGACAAGGTGATGAACCTCGACCGGTTCGACCTCGTCTGACCCCGCTGTGGGGGGCGGGGGCCCCGCGGGCGGGGCGCGCCGGGGCCGGCGTGCGCGCCCGGCCGGCGCGGGCCCGGCGGCGGAGCCGACGGAGGCCGCGGGCCCCGCGGAAACCCCGGCGCGGCCGCCGCGCCGCAGCCGCTCGGTCTCCGAAGGCTCGGCCAGCCAGGCCGCCGCGGCCCCGGCTCCGGTTGCTTCCCCCGAGCCGGCTCAGGCTCCCGAGTCGGCTCCGGCTCCCGCTCCCGCTCCGGCGGACGGCGGAGCCGCCGCGCGCCCGCCGCGCCGTACGCGCTCGGCATCGGACGGCTCGGCGAGCCAGGCCGCCGAGCCCGCCCCGGACGCACCCGCGCGCCCGGGCCCCCGGAGCACGGACGCCCCGTGGCACGACCCGAAGCCCGCCTTCGGCGAGCCCCCGCCGGAACCGGCCGAACCGGCGGAACCGGCCGAACCGGCGGAACCGGCCGAACCGGCGGAACCGGCCGAACCGGCGGAACCGGCCGAGTCGGCTGAACCTGCTGCACCGGCGAAGCCCGCTGCACCGGCGAAGCCCGAGACGTCGGCTGAACCGGCCGCACCGGCGAAGCCCGCCACGTCGGCGGAACCGGCCGAGCCCACGAGGCCCGACGAGCCCGCCCCGACCACCGACCCCACCACCGACAACGGAGGCACCGCGTGAACGACGTCCTCGACGTCGCCCTGCGGCTGATCGTCGTCTTCGCCGTCTTCCTCGTGCTCCCGCTCGTCATCGGGCAGACCGAGCACAAGGTGATGGCCCACATGCAGGGCCGGCTCGGCCCCATGTACGCCGGTGGCTTCCACGGCTGGGCGCAGCTCGTCGCCGACGGGGTGAAGTTCGCGCAGAAGGAGGACATCGTCCCGGCCGACGCCGACCGACGCGTCTTCCAGCTCGCCCCCGCCGTCGCCCTCCTCCCGTACCTCCTGGTCCTCCTCGCCATCCCGATCGGCCCCGGCGAGGGCGCCGTCGGCCAGGTCATCGACGCCGGGCTCTTCTTCGCGCTCGCCGTGATGGGCGTCGGAGTGCTCGGCTCGCTCATGGCCGGCTGGGCCTCCGCGAACAAGTTCTCCCTCCTCGGAGGCCTCCGTACCGCCGCGCAGCTGCTCGCCTACGAGCTGCCCATGCTGCTCGCGGCGGCCTCGGTGGCCATGGCCGCGGGCACGGTCTCGCTCCCCGGCATCGTCGACGCGTTCGCGTGGTGGTGGCTGCCCTGGCAGATCGTCGGAGGGCTGGTCTTCTTCACCGCCGGCCTCGCCGAACTCCAGCGGCCCCCCTTCGACATGCCCGTCGCCGACTCCGAGATCATCTTCGGCGCGTACACCGAGTACACCGGCCTGCGCTTCGCGCTGTTCCTGCTCGCCGAGTACGCCGGCATCGTGGTCCTCTCCGCCCTCACCGCCGTCCTGTTCCTCGGCGGCTGGCACGGGCCCTTCGGCACCGACGGCTGGGTGTGGACCCTGGTCAAGATCGCCGCGCTGTCCTTCGTGGTGATCTGGCTCCGCGTGAGCTACCCCCGGCTCCGCGAGGACCAGTTGCAGAAGCTCGCCTGGACCGTACTCATCCCGCTCGCGCTCGCCCAGATCGCGCTCACCGGCATCGTGAAGGTGGCGATCCAGTAATGCCTCCCATCCCCGGCTCCGGCCTCGCCAAGGGCCTGGCCGTCACGCTGCGCACGATGACGAAGCGCTCGCACACCGCCCAGTACCCCGACGTGCAGCCCGAACTCCCGCCGCGCTCGCGCGGGGTCATCGGCCTGTTCGAGGAGAACTGCACGGTCTGCATGCTGTGCGCGCGCGAGTGCCCCGACTGGTGCATCTACATCGACTCCCACAAGGAGACGATGCCGGCCAGCGCCCCCGGCGGGCGCGAGCGCAGCCGCAACGTCCTCGACCGCTTCGCCATCGACTTCTCCCTCTGCATGTACTGCGGCATCTGCATCGAGGTGTGTCCCTTCGACGCGCTGTTCTGGTCGCCGGAGTTCGAGTACGCGGAGACGGACATCCACGAGCTCACCCACGAGCGCGACAAGCTGCGCGAGTGGATGTGGACCGTCCCGGCCCCTCCCGCCCTGGACCCGGCGGCCGAGGAACCCAAGGAACTCGCCTCCGCCCGCAAGGCCGTGGAGAAGGCCGAGGCCGCGGCCGCGGCCGCCGCGGCCTCCGCGACCCCCGACACCCCGGAAGGAGACGCGTGATCACCGCAGCCGCCCAAGGCAACGGCTTCCTCTCCCCGACCGGCGTCGAGATCACCTTCGTCCTCGTCGGCCTCGCCATGCTCGGCGCGGCGGCCGTCACCGTCACCACCAAGCAGCTCGTGCACGCCGCCCTGTGGCTGGTCGTCGCGCTCGGCGGGGTCGCCGTCGAGTACCTGCTGCTGACCGCCGAGTTCATCGCCTGGGTCCAGGTGCTGATCTACCTCGGCTCCGTGGTCGTCCTCCTCCTCTTCGGACTGATGCTCACCAAGGCGCCCATCGGCCGTTCGCCGGACGCCGACTCCGGCAACCGCCCGGTCGCCCTCGGCGTCGCCGCGGTCGCGGCCGTCGCGCTCGTCTGGGTGGTCGTCGACGCCTTCCGCGCCACCTGGATCGACCTCGACGGCCCCGTCCAGGGCTCCACCCGGGTCACCGGCGAGATCCTCTTCCGGCACTGGGTGCTGCCGTTCGAGGCGCTCTCCGTCCTCCTCCTCGCGGCCCTGATCGGCGCCGTCGTGCTCTCCCGCAAGACCGCCGACGGCGGCGCCGCCACCGGCGCCGGCCCGGCCTCCGGCACCGACGGGAAGCCGGCCGCCCCGGCCACGACCGCCGCGGACAAGAAGGGTCAGCGCTGATGCACCTCGCCTACCCGGCCGTGCTCGCGGCCCTCCTCTTCTGCACGGGCCTATACGGAGTGCTCGCCCGCCGCAACGCCATCCTGGTCCTGATGTCCGTCGAGCTGATGCTCAACGCCGTCAACCTCAACCTGGTGGCCTTCGACGTCTGGCTGCGCGACACCCTGCACGCGGGCCAGGCCCTCACCCTCTTCACCATCGCCATCGCCGCCGCCGAGATCGGCATCGGCCTCGCGATCGTGCTGGTGGTCTACCGCAACCGGGGCACCGCGGACGTCGACCGACTGCGCGACACCGCCGAGGGCCACGAGCCGGACAGCGTGAACAGCGCGACTGGAGCCGCCGCGTGAGCACCCCGACCCTCGCCGTACTCGTCCCCCTCCTGCCGTTCCTCGGCGCGCTCGCGGGACTGCTGCTCGGCCGCACCGCCCCCGGATTCGTCAGGCCCCTCGCGATCCTGCCGACCGTGGCCTCCGCCGTACTGGCCGTGCTCGTCGCCGTCCGCCAGGGCGGCGGCCCGCCGATCGAGACCGCGACCGAGCTGACCCCGACCGGCTCGGTGCCGATCGACCTCTCGCTCTACCTGGACGGCTTCGCCGTGCTGGTGGCCGTCCTGGTCGGTGTCGTCGCCACCTGCGTACAGATCTACTCGACGGCGTACCTGCGCGAGGACCCGCGCTACCCGTCCTACGCCGCCCTGGTCTCGCTGTTCACCTCCGCCATGCTGCTCGTCGTCTACTCCGGCGACCTGATGGTGCTGCTGGTCGGCTGGGAGATCATGGGCATCTGCTCGTACTTCCTGGTCGGCCACTACTGGGAGACCGAGGCGGCCCGCTCCGCCTCCCTCAAGGCCTTCCTCGTCACCAAGCTCGGCGACGTCCCCTTCCTCATCGGCCTGTTCGCCCTCGCCACCGCCGCCGATTCCTTCCAGATCACGAAGATCCTCGGGACCGTCGCCGCCGGCGGACTCGACCACCCGACGCTGATCGCGCTGCTCCTGCTGGCCGGAGTCGCGGGCAAGTCCGCGCAGTTCCCGCTGCACACCTGGCTTCCGGACGCCATGGCCGGCCCCACCCCGGTCTCCGCGCTGATCCACGCCGCGACGATGGTCGCCGCCGGCGTCTACTTCGTGGCCCGCCTCCTTCCCGTCTTCGAGGCCTCCCGCGCCGCGCTGGTGGTCATGGCCGTCATGGCGGCCGTCACGATGGTCGGCTCGGCCCTCGCCGCCCTGGCACAGGACGACATCAAGCGGGTGCTGGCCTACTCCACGATCGGCCAGCTCGGCTACATGATCGGGGCCCTGGCCGTCGGCGACCGCGCGGCCGCCGTCTTCCACCTCCTGTCCCACGGCGCCTTCAAGGCACTCCTGTTCCTCGGAGCCGGCGTGATCATCCACGCCGCCGGTACGAACTCCCTGGCCGCCATGTCCCGCATGGGCGGCCTGACCCAGCGCATCCCCGACGCCTTCTGGACGATGACGATCGCGCTGCTCGCACTCGCCGCGATCCCGCCCTTCGCCGGCTTCTTCTCCAAGGAAGCCGTCCTCGTCGCCGCCGAGCACACCGCGACCGGCCACTCGGAGGTCGCGCCGGACGCGGCGGGCTGGGTGGTCCTCGTCGCCGGCGTGCTGACCGCCCTGCTCACCGCCGCCTACGCCACCCGGCTGTGGCTGATGGCCTTCCGCGGCCGGGGCGCGGCAGCCCCCGACCACGGCAAGGAACCCCTCGCCATGACCGGCGTGCTGTGGCTGCTGGCGATCCCGTCCGTCGGCTTCGGCCTGCTGGTCGGCCCGCTCGCCGACTTCTTCGACGGCCGCGAGCTCACCCCGTCGCTGACGACCTCGGTCCTCGGCACCGGCGCGGCCGTCGTCGGCGTGGTCCTCACCTACGCCCTGTGGCAGCGCGCCGAGGCCAAGGCCGACCTGGCCCCGGCCGGAGCCGCCGGCGCCCCGCGCGGGGTGCCCGCGTCCGTCGCCGCCGCCGCATCCGCCGCGGAGAGCCCCGAGGTCGACGAGGTCACCCACGACCACCCCGTCGTCCCGGACCGCCCCGCCGCCGACCCGGGCCGCGCCCTGCTCGGCCCGCTGCACCGCCACGCCGCCGTCGGCTTCCACCTCGACGCCGTCTACGACCGGGTCTTCGTACGCCCCGTGCGGGCCGCCGCGGCCCTCGTACGCTTCCTCGACCGCGAGGTGGTGGACACCTACGTCCGTGGTGCGGGCCTCGGCCCCCGGCTGCTCGGCGGCCTCGTCCGCCGGGCCCAGACCGGCAACGTGCAGAGCTACCTGAGCGCCCTGCTCGCCGGTGCCGTGGTCCTGGCGATCGCCACCGCCGTCCTCGCCAACGTCAACGCCGGATCGTGAGCCGTGAGTCAGCCGTGATTGATATCAGCCCGTCCGTGATGCAGTTCCTTCTGGCGTTCGTCGTGGCCGGACCGCTCCTCGGCGCCGTCTCGGCCCTCCTGCCGGCCCCGCCCGGACTGAAGGGCAAGAGCCCCGAACAGGCCGTGCTGCGCCACGGCGTGACCGTGACCGGTGTCATCCTCGCCGCGGCGATCGCCCTCGCCACGGGCTTCGACCAGAACACCCCGTCCCGCTTCCAGGCGACGACGGACATCAAGTGGATCCCGGCGCTGAACGTCCGGATCCACCTCGGCATCGACGGCATCTCGCTCCCCCTCCTCCTGATGACCGCGCTGCTGTTCTTCCTCTGCGCGCTCTACAGCTACTTCAAGTTCCCCGCGGGCCCCTCCGCGAAGGGCTTCGTCGCCCTGCTCCTGGTCCTGGAGTCCGGCACCCTCGCCACCTTCGCCGTCCTCGACCTGCTGCTCTTCTTCCTCGCCTTCGAGATGGTCCTCATCCCGATGTACTTCCTCATCGCCCGCTGGGGCGGTGCTCAGCGGCAGGCCGCCGCCTGGAAGTTCATCCTCTACACGCTCCTCGGCTCCGTCGTCATGCTGCTCGGTCTGCTGCTGATCGGACTGAAAAGCGGCACTTTCGACATGGTGGCACTCGCCGCTGACAACGGCCGCGGACTGTCCCGCACCACCCAGATCCTGGCCGTCCTCGCCATCGGCACCGGCCTCGCCGTGAAGACCCCGATGTGGCCGCTGCACAGCTGGCTGCCGGACGCCCACACGGCCGCCCCCACCGTCGGATCCGTCCTCCTCGCGGGCGTCCTGCTGAAGATGGGCACCTACGGGTTCGTCCGCATCCTGCTGCCCGCCACCCCCGAGGGCATGGCCACCTTCGCGCCGTACCTGGGCGCCTTCGCCGCCATCGGCATCGTCTACGGATCCCTGGCCTGCCTGGCGCTCGCCCGCAAGGGCAACAAGGGCGACCTCAAGCGCCTCATCGCCTACTCCTCCGTCGGCCACATGGGCTTCGTCCTGCTCGGCATCGCGTCCATGACCCCGACCGGAGTCAACGGCGCGCTCTTCGCCAACATCGCCCACGGCCTGATCACCGGCCTCCTCTTCTTCCTGGTCGGCGCGCTCAAGGACCGCTACGGCACCGCCGACCTCGACACCCTCGCCGGAGCCACCGGCGCCGCCCTCTACGGCCGCGCCCCCCGCTTCGGCGCGTTCCTCGCCTTCGCCGCCGTCGCCTCCCTCGGCCTGCCCGGCCTGGCCGGCTTCTGGGGCGAGATGCTGGCCCTGTTCGGCGCGTTCGCCCCCGCCGAAGGCCTGTCCCGGCCCGCGTTCCTCACGTACATGGCCGTCGGCGCGTTCGGCACCCTGCTCACCGCCGCCTATCTTCTGATCGTCGTACGGCGGGTGTGCATGGGCGACCCGAAGGCCGTGCGCTCCGAAGGCGCCGCCCCGGCGGCCCTCGCGGACATCCAGCACTACGAGTTCGCCGCCTGGACCCCGCTCGTCGCCCTCACCGTCCTCGCGGGCCTGTGGCCCGCGGTCCTCCTCGGCCTCACCGACCCGGCCGTCCAGAAGCTCCTCGCGGGAGGCAACTCATGACGGCCCTTCAGCCCCTCGTCAGCACGGCCGCCGACGCCCCCACCCTGGTCCAGTCGGTCGACTGGCTCGCCATCGCGCCCGTGGTCACCACTGCCGCCGTCGGCCTGATCGTGCTCGTCGCGGACCTCTTCGTCCCCGAACACCGCAAGCAGCTGCTCGGCTGGATCTCCGTGGCCGGACTGGCCGCCGCGACCGCCCTGCTGCTGCCCCTGCGCGCGGGCGACCGCAGCACCTTCTGCCTCAACGGCCCGGCCGCGGCCTCGGCCGGCGCGTGCAGTTACACCGCCGACCACTTCGCCCTCGTCGTCCAGTTCCTCGTCCTGGCCGCCGCCCTGGTCACCGCCCTGCTGTCGGTCACCACCGTCCGCGAGACGCGCCTCCCGGCCGGCGAGTACTGGTTCCTGCTGCTGTCCTCCGCCGCCGGCGCCGCCCTGCTGCCCGCCGCCCGCGACCTGGCCACCCTGATCGTCGCCCTCGAGGTCGCCTCGCTGCCCGCCTTCGCCCTCGTCGGCATGCGCCGCGGCGACCGGCTCTCCTCCGAGGCCGCCCTCAAGTTCTTCCTCTCCTCCGTCACCGCCACCGCCGTGTCGCTGATGGGCGTCAGCTTCGTCTACGCCGCCACCGGCTCCCTGTACCTCGGCCAGGTCGCCCAGGGGCTCGCACACGTCCCCGGGCAGCTCGACACCCTCGCCATGGCCGGCGTCGCGCTCACCCTCGTCGGCTTCGCCTTCAAGACGGCCGCCGTCCCCTTCCACTTCTGGGTCCCCGACACCTACGTCGGCGCGCCCCTGCCCGTCGCCGCGTACCTCTCGGTCGTCGGCAAGGCCGTCGGCTTCACCGGCCTCATCCTCGTCACCGTGCTCGCGTTCCCCGCGTACTCCGAGATCTGGGGCCCGGCCCTCGCCGTCCTCGCCGCGCTCACCATGACGCTCGGCAACGCCGCCGCGCTGCGCCAGTCCGCCGACCGGCCGAACGGCGCCGTACGGCTGCTCGCCTGGTCCTCGGTCGGCCAGGCCGGCTACCTGCTGGTCCCGATCGCCGCCGCCGCGTACGCCGGCCGCGACCAGATCGGCGCCACCGTCGCCTACGCCCTCATGTACGCGGCCGTGAACCTCGGCGCCTTCTCCGTGGCCGCCCTGGTGGCCCGTACGAAGCCCCAGCACCGGCTCGCCGACTACCGCGGCCTGTACCGCGAGCGCCCGCTCGCGGCCCTCGCGCTGGCCTTCTTCCTGCTCTGCCTGGCCGGCCTGCCGCCGGGCGTCATCGGGCTCTTCGCGAAGGTCACCGTCTTCCGGTCGGCGATCGACGCGGGGCTCGGCTGGCTCGCCGTGGTCATGGCCGTCAACGTCGTCGTCGCGCTGTACTACTACCTGCGCTGGACGGCCCTGCTCTTCCGCACCCCGGTGGGGGAGGGCGAGGAGGCGGCCGCCCAGGAGGGCGCGAGGCCCCGTACGAGGACCCCGTGGCCCATCACCGCGGCCATCGCGCTCACCGCCGCCACCGCGCTGGTGCTCTCGGGCGCCCCGCAGCTGGTACTGCGCTTCGCGACGGGCAGCCTCTTCGCCCTCTGAGCGGCTCCCGCCCGGCTCCCGCCCGGCCGCCCGGCTCGGCTCCGCCCGGTCCGCGGCGCCCGGCCGCGCCCGGCCCCCGGCCGCCCCCGGCCGCAGCCTCCCGTCGGCTCCCGCAGGCCCCGTCCGTGCGCCCGTAACCCGCACGGCCCAGCGCCCGGAGCGGCCCCGCGGCCCGCTGCGCCGGGGCGCCGGGCGGGGGCGGCGCGGGAACCCGTGGCGCTCACCTCGCGTTGACCAGGAAGGAAGGGTCCACTGGACCGTAGGCCCTGAGATCCACAGATCCTGGACGGGTCCCCCCTGCCGCACCATTTGGAGGGCGTACCGTGCACCGCCGGCACAACGGGCTGAAGACCGCCGTACTCCTCGGCGGCCTCTCGGCTCTCATCATCGTCATCGGAAGCTTCTTCGGCCGGGGCGGCCTGATCGTCGCCGTCCTCATCGCCCTCGGGACGAACGCCTACGCGTACTGGAACAGCGACAAGCTGGCCCTCCGCGCGATGCGCGCCCGCCCCGTCAGCGAGTTCGAGGCCCCCGAGCTCTACCGCATGGTGCGCGAGCTCTCGACGTCCGCGCGCCAGCCCATGCCCCGGCTCTACATCTCGCCCACCGAGGCCCCCAACGCCTTCGCCACCGGGCGCAACCCGCGCAACGCCGCCGTCTGCTGCACCGAGGGCATCCTGCGCATCCTCGACGAGCGCGAACTGCGCGGGGTCATCGGCCACGAGCTGAGCCACGTCTACAACCGCGACATCCTCATCTCGTCGGTGGCCGGAGCCCTCGCCTCGGTGATCATGTTCCTGGTCAACTTCGCGTGGCTCATCCCGGTCGGCCGCTCCAACGACGACGAGGGCCCCGGGCTCTTCGGCATGCTGCTGATCATGATCCTGGGCCCGGTGGCCGCGTCCGTGATCCAGCTGGCCATCAGCCGCTCGCGCGAGTACGAGGCGGACGCCTCCGGAGCCCAGCTCACCGGCGACCCGCTCGCCCTCGCGAGCGCTCTGCGCAAGCTGGACGCCGGCACCAAGCAGCTGCCGCTGCCGGCCGAACCCAGGCTGGAGGCCGCGAGCCACATGATGATCGCCAATCCCTTCCGCCCCGGCGAGGGATTGTCCAGAATGTTTTCCACGCACCCCCCGATGGCCGAGCGCATCGCCCGGCTCGAACAGATGGCAGGACACAGCCGGTGAAGACCATCCTGAATGTCATTTGGCTCGTGCTCAGCGGAATCTGGCTGTTCCTGGGCTACTGCCTGGCCGGCGTGATCCTCTGCATCACGATCATCGGGATCCCCTTCGGCGTAGCGGCCTTCCGGATCGCCGTGTACGCCCTGTGGCCCTTCGGCTACACCACCGTGGAGCGGCACGACGCGGGCGCCGCCTCCTGCGTCGGCAACGTGCTGTGGCTGGTGCTGGCGGGCTGGTGGCTGGCCCTCGGCCACATCGTCACCGGCATCGCGCTGTGCGTCACGATCATCGGCATCCCGTTCGGCATCGCGAACTTCAAGATGGTTCCGCTCTCACTGCTCCCGCTGGGCCGCGAAATCGTTCCCACGGACGCGCCGTTCGCCTCGCGCTGAGCCCGGAACCGGTTTGTCCGCTCGTATTAAAGTTCCGGATTGCGGACGATGACGCGAACGAGCGGCACGCACAACGGGCAAGGAAGAACCGATGTCGACTGAGCCCTCCACGACCCTCTCGGTCGTCGTGCCGATGTACAACGAGGAGGACGCGCTCCCGGCCCTCGTCGCCAGACTGCGCCCCGCGCTCGACGCCCTGGCCGTCGCGTACGAGGTCGTCGCCGTCGACGACGGCAGCGCGGACCGCACCGCGGCGCTCCTCACCGAGTTCCAGGTGAAGTGGCCCGAGCTGCGCGTCGTGCGGCTGCGCGGGAACTCGGGCCACCAGGCCGCCCTCACCGCCGGACTGCACAGCGCCCTGGGCGCCTACGTCGCCAGCATCGACGCGGACCTCCAGGACCCCCCGGAGAAGATCGCGGAGATGCTCGACCTGGCCCGCCAGGACCGCCTGGACATCGTCTACGGGGTCCGCGGCGACCGGAGCACCGACACCGGGTTCAAGCGGCGCTCGGCCGGCGCCTACTACTGGCTGGTGCGCCGCCTGGTCGGCAAGCAGGTGCCCGCGCAGGCGGGCGACTTCCGGCTGCTGAGCCGGGCGGCCGTCGAGGCGGTCAAGGCCATGCCCGACCAGCACCAGGTGTACCGCCTGCTGGTGCCGTGGCTCGGCTTCCCGAGCGGTCAGGTCACCTACCACCGCGAGGAACGGGTGGCGGGGGAGACCAAGTACCCGCTGAGCAAGATGATCCGTCTCGGCATCGACAGCGTCATCAACTTCTCCGCCGCGCCGCTGCGCCTGGCGACCTGGCTGGGCGTGGCCAGCTTCTTCGGCTGCCTGCTGATGGTGGCCGCCACCCTGGCGATCTACCTGGGCGGCGAGACCGTACCCGGCTGGACCTCGCTGTTCATCATGATGCTGTTCCTCGGCGGCGTGCAGCTGATCTGCGTCGGCCTGCTCGGCGAGTACATCGGCCGCATCTACACGGCGGTGCAGCGCCGGCCCACCTTCTTCGTCGGCTACGACTCGGCGCGCGAGGCCGGGAGCGGGGCGGGGCCGGATGTGGAGCCGGGGACCGGCCCGGGCCGGGAGCCGGGGCGGAAAGGCGCCTGAAAGGCCAGGTCAGGGCGATTGTCAGTGGGGGGTGTCACTGTGTGTGCATGGATGAAGACATGCAGGTGCCGCGACCGGTCGCCGCACGCGGGGCCGGACGGACTCCGCAGCCGGTCCGCCGGGGCGGACTCATATCCCGGGCGGGGGGGGGGGGGCCGGCGCCCCCCCCCGCCCCCCGGCCCCCCCCCGGCGGCCGCGGGGGCGGCCCGGGCCGCCCCGGCGCCCGGCGCGCGGCGGGGTCGGTGT
>NZ_JBSGWY010000009.1:62927-170969 GCF_053609145.1 Streptomyces sp. NPDC054961
TAAAACCCCACACTTTCCCGCGGGCCCGTCATTTTGTAAAGCCCCCGGGCATAAAAAGCCGGGGGGCGCGGGGGGGCCGCCCCCCCCCGGACGGTCCCGCTACCCCGCGCGTGAGCCTTCGGCGCGCGCCGAAGGCCGCCGCGCCCAGTGCCAGCACGACCGCCCCCGTGAGCGCCGAAGCGGGGGGCAGCGCGCAGGCCAGCACCACACAGCCGGACAGCCCCGCCGCTGCCACGGCCCGGTCCTTGACACCTGAATCGAGTGTCCACGCGGAGGCGTTCGCGATCGCGTAGTACACCAGCACGCCGAAGGAAGAGAAACCGATCGCACCCCGCAGATCGGTGGTCGCGGCGAGCACCGCCACGACCGTCCCCACCGCCAGCTCGGCATGGCGCGGCACCTGGTGCCGGGGATGTACGGCGGCCAGCGCGCGCGGGAGATGGCCGTCCCGTGCCATCGCCAGGGTGGTCCGCGACACCCCGAGCACGAGGGCCAGCAGCGAGCCCAGCGCGGCCAGGGCCGCACCCGCCCGGACGACGGGAGTCAGTCCGGGCCACCCCGCCGCGCGCACGGCGTCGGCCAGGGGAGCCGCCGACCGGGCCAGCCCGTCGGAGCCGAGCACCGAGAGCGCCGCCACCGTGACCGCGGCGTACACGAGCAGGGCGATCCCCAGGGCCAGGGGCACCGCGCGCGGGATCGTGCGCTCCGGGTCGCGCACCTCCTCGCCCAGCGTGGTGATCCGGGCGTAGCCCGCGAAGGCGAAGAACAGCAGCCCGGCCCCCCGCAACAGGCCCAGGCCGTCCCAGTCCCCGCCGCCGAGCCGGCCGGCGTCGGCCGCGCCGCCGGACAGACACGCCACCACGACCGCGGCCAGCACGGCCAGCACGGCCGCCACGATCACCCGGGAGATCCGGGCGGACTTGCGCACCCCGCCGTAGCTCGCGGCGGTCAGCGCCACCACCGCCGCCACGGCCACCGCGCGCTGGTGGCCGGGCCACACGTAGGCCCCGACGGTGAGGGCCATCGCCGCGCAGGAGGCGGTCTTGCCGACCACGAAGCCCCAGCCGGCCAGATGCCCCCAGAAGGGCCCGAGCCGCTCGCGCCCGTACACGTAGGTGCCGCCCGAGGCCGGGTACCGGGCGGCCAGCCGCGCCGAGGAGTGCGCGTTGCACCAGGCCACCACGGCGGCGAGCGCGAGCGCCGCGAGGAGCACTCCGCCGGCCGCGCGCGCCGCCGGGGCGAGCGCGGAGAAGATCCCGGCACCGACCATCGCGCCGAGCCCGACGACGACCGCGTCGCCGACGCCCAGGGTGCGCTTCATCTCGTCTTTCACCGCTGGAGGGTAACCGCGTCAGATGACGCCTTCCCTGCCGGGAAGTGGCGTGCGGTCGCGTTCCCAGCCGTCGAGCGCGGTCAGGCAGGCGTGGTCGAGGTGGCGCAGCCCGCTCAGGTCGAGGTGCACGGCGCCGCCGCGCGGCAGCGCGTCCAGCTCGTCGAGGAGTTTGGGCAGGCGCAGGAAGCTGGCGTTGCCCACGATCCGCACGCGCAGCTCCTGGCCGTCCCACACCTGCTCGAGGTGGACGTGGGAGGTCTCCCAGGCCGCCTTGGCGACGGCGAGACCCAGCCCGACGAGCACCCCCTCGAAGAGGTTGGTGGCCACGATCGCCGAGGCCGTCGCCACGAGCACGACCGCCTCGCCCCGGTGCGTGCGCCACAGGGCGGCCACCTGCCGGGCCGGCAGCAGTTTCCAGCCGGCGTGCAGCAGCACCCCGGCCAGCGCGGCGAGCGGGACGGCCTCCAGCAGGCCCGGCAGCGCCACGGCGAACACCAGGAGCCAGCCGCCGTGCAGGATCCGGGCCGCCCGAGTGCGGGCGCCGGCCTCGACGTTGGCGGCGCTGCGGACGATGACGGCGGTCATCGGCAGTGCTCCGAGCAGCCCGCAGAGGGTGTTCCCGAAGCCCTGGGCGACCAGTTCGCGGTCGTAGTCGGTCCGGTCCCCGTCGTGCATCCGGTCCACGGCGGCCGCGCTGAACAGGGTCTCGGCGGAGGCGATCAGCGCGAGCGCGATCACTGTCCCGACGGCCCCCGCGGAGGCCAGTACCCCGAACTCCTCCCAGCCGGGCGGCGCCACGGCCCGGAGGACCCCCGTCACGCTGACCCGCTCCACCGGCAGCCGCAGCAGCACGGCCGCGGCGGTCGCGGCCGCCACCCCGACGAGCGCCCCCGGCACCCGCCGCAGCCGGTCCGGCATCCGGCGCCAGGCCACCAGGACCGCGATGGTCCCGGCCCCGAGGGCCACGGCGGTCCAGTCGGCCCGCCCGCCGAGCTCCGCCGCCCCGGCCAGCTTCCCCAGGGTTCCCGCGGGGGCCCGCGCGTCGGCCAGGGCGTAGGTCTGACCGGCGATCAGGACCGGTCCGATCCCGGCGAGCATCCCGTGCACGACGGCCACGGAGATGGCCCGGAACCACCGCCCGAGACGCAGCGCCCCCATGCCCAGCTGCACCAGGCCCGCGGCGAGGACGAGTACGCCGAGCGCGGCCGGCCCGTACGTCCGTACGGCCTCGTAGACGAGCACGGTGAGCCCGGCGGCCGGCCCGCTGACCTGGAGCGAGCTGCCCGTGAACCATCCCGTGACGAGCCCGCCCACCACCCCGGTGACGATCCCCAGTTCGGCCGGTACCCCGGAGGCGACGGCCACCCCGACGCAGAGCGGTAGCGCGACCAGTGCGACGACGACGGACGCGCCGAGGTCCTCGCGGAACGTGCCGGTCCCAGGCATGGGCAAACCCCTCTGTCAGGACGGGTGAACAGTCCTCAGCGTGCTGGGCGCACTCCCGGTCACCCCAGTCCGCATCGGGAGCGCCGCAGGCGCGTACGCCGTTCACGCCCGGTACGTGCCACCCGCGTCCGCCGCGCGCGATCGGGGCCGGGGACGTGGCGGACGGCCCGGCGGTGGCTGGTTTTGATTGGCTGGTTAGGCTCCGCCTGCTCCCATCGCACTCGCCCGCGGAGGACACCGCGGGTGTTATGAAAGAGGCACCATGGCGTCAGCCGCCGCCCCCTCGGTCCCTGAGCGGATATCCGACGAGGTCACCGCCCTCGCGACGGCCCAGGGTCTGGGACGTCACCGCGAGACCTTCCTGCCCCAGCGCCTGGGCGCCTGGCGGATGGCCGGACTGTTCCTGTTCGCGATCCTCGGTCTGGCGTGCTTCGTCCTGCCCGGCCTGATGTTCGTCTGGCTCCTCGCGCAGAGCCCGAACCTCTCCCGCAAGCAGGCGGCGAAGCGCATCCACCTGTTCGAGGAAGGGCTGATCGTCGCCGACGGCACCGGTCCGGTCAGCGCGTTCCGGTGGGACTCGATGACGGTGCTCCAGCAGATCACCCAGCGGTACGCCAACGGCGTCTACGTCGGGACCAGCTACCTGTACACGCTGTTCAGGCAGGACGGCTCCGCGGTCAAGCTGACCAACTTCTACGCCGACCCGGAACGCTGGGGCGCGGCCATCCAGCACGAGATCACCCGGGCCCAGCTGCCGGGCGTGATCACCGCGCTGGAGAACGGGGCCACCCTCGGCTTCGGCGACATCTCGATGACGCTGGGCGGCATCGCCACCCCCAGGCGCGGCGGGGCGCACTGGGGCGACATCCAGAAGATCGAGGTCAAGAACGGCACCGTCTTCGTGGCGAAGGCGGGCAAGATGCTGGCGTGGTCGAACACCCCGGTCGCGAAGATCCCCAACTTCTTCCTGTTCCTCAGCGTCGTCGACCGGCTCCGCGAAGGCCACCGGCCCGCGGGCCACTGACGGGCCACTGACGGACCGGGGCCCGGAACGCGACGGGGGGGGGGGGGAGGGCGGGGGCCCCCCGGGTTGAGGCCCCCAGCGCGCTACATTCGGCGGGCCCCCCGACACCCCCCCGCGCCCCCCCCCCCCCCGCGCCCCCCCCCCCCCCCGCCGCCGCCCCCCCCCCCGCGGCCCGGCCCCCCCCCCCCCCCGCCGGCCCCCGTCGTCCCCCGCGCACGGGGGCCGGAGGCGCTGGTCAGCGGTAGTTGACGAACTGGATCGCGAAGTCCAGGTCCTTGCCCTTGAGGAGGGCCTGGATGGCCTGGAGGTCGTCGCGGCTCTTGGAGCTGACGCGCAGCTCTTCGCCCTGGACCTGGGCCTTGACGGCCTTGGGGCCCTCGTCCCGGATGATCTTCGCGACCTTCTTGGCGTTCTCCTGGGAGATGCCTTCCTCGATCGTGGCGAAGATCTTGTACTCCTTGCCGGACAGTTGCGGCTCACCGGCGTCGAGCGCCTTGAGGGAGATCCCGCGCTTGACCAGCTTGGTCTCGAAGACGTCGAGAACGGCCTTGACGCGCTCCTCGGAGTTCGCCTCCATGAGGATCTTCTCGCCCGACCAGGCGATGGTGGCGCCGGTGCCCTTGAAGTCGTAGCGCTGCGAAAGCTCCTTGGCGGCCTGGTTGAGGGCGTTGTCGACCTCCTGCCGCTCGACCTTCGAGACGATGTCGAAACTGGAGTCGGCCATGTGCTGTGGCTCCTTGAAGTCGGCTGTGACGGCCCCTGGGGGGCGCGGCCGGACATCCCCGGCCCGCGCCGTAAAGCCTAGCCACCGCGCCCACGTGCGGCGCAGATCAATCACGTGGCGAAGCACCCCCGGCCATCGGGTATTGTTTACGTCGTTGCCACGGAGCGCCGCCGAAAGGCGGAAAGACGGCAGCGATCATGGCGGTGTGCCCGAGTGGCCAAAGGGAGCAGACTGTAAATCTGCCGGCTCAGCCTACCCAGGTTCGAACCCTGGCGCCGCCACGCGAGTGAGACCCCCGTTCATTGCGGAAACGCGATGAACGGGGGTTTTCTCGTATGCCGTCGGGGACCCGGCGGCACCGGTCCGGGGGGCCCGCGAGGCGGGGCGCGGAGCAGGGCACCGGCCGGGGGCCGTCCGGCGGCGGCGTGACCCAATCGGGCGGGTGGGGCGTGCCGATGTCGGGGGCGCGTCGTTCATCGGGGGTGAAATTGACTTTTGACACGCGCGGAAAGGTCGGAGGCGGGGTGCTCATCGCCCTGCTCGGCGCCGGGATCCCCGCCTTGGTCGGGGCGGCACTGCACACCGACGTGGGGGAGCCCTACCAGGAGACCCGGCTCTACTTCGGCACCGAACGTCCGGACGGACGGCCGGCGGTCGGGGAGCGGGAGTTCATGGGCTTCGTCGACCAGGAGATCACCCCGGCCTTCCCCGACGGGCTCACCGTCCAGGACGGACACGGCCAGTGGCGGGGGAGCAACGGGGCGATCGTCCACGAGGTCTCGTACGAGGTGATCCTGCTCTACCCCGAGAAGGAGGCGGGCGAGCGCGGCGTGCGCGTCGAGCGGATCCGGCGGGCGTACGAGCAGCGGTTCCAGCAGGACTCCGTCGGGCGGTCCGACGACCAGCTGACCGCCGAGTTCTGACCGGCCGGCGCCCCGCCCCGGCGGCGACCGCCACCGGCGCCCCGCCCCGCAGGGGCCCGCGGGGGGCGCCGGTGGGGCGGGGCGCCGGTCAGTTGCCCGCCACGTCCTTGACCGCCACCGCGACCGGGGTCGAGCCGGAGATCAGCTCCAGGGTGAGGCCCGCGGTCGCGGGGGTTTCGAGCAGTTCGGCGAGCACCGCCGCCACGTCGTCGCGCGGAACCGGTCCACGGCCCGTTTGCGCCTCCAGCCGGACCAGGCCCGTCCCCGCGTCGTCGAGCAGCGCGCCGGGGCGCAGGACGGTCCACTCCAGGCCGAGGCGCGTACGGAGGTACTCGTCCGCCGCGCCCTTGGCGCGGAGGTAGGCGTCGAAGACCTCGTCGCCCTCGCGGCGGCTGTCCGCGCCCATCGAAGAGACCATCAGGAAGCGGCGGACTCCGACCCGTTCGGCCGCGTCCGCGAAGAGCATCGCCGCGCCCCGGTCCACCGAGTCCTTGCGTCCGACGCCGCTGCCGGGACCGGCGCCGGCCGCGAACACCGCGGCGTCCGCGCCCTGCAGGATGCCCGCCACGTGTTCGACCGTGGCCGATTCCAGGTCGCACAGCACCGGTTCGGCGCCCGCCTCCCTGAGGTCGTCGCCCTGTTCCAGGTCGCGGATGATCCCCGCGACCTCGTACCCGCGCGCGGCGAGCAGGCGCTCCAGCCGCAGCGCGATCTGACCGTGTCCACCCGCGATGACGATGCGCATGTCCCGACCGTACGACGAGCCGGGCCCGCGCGCCCGCGAACGCACGGCGAACGGTCAGGGACCGGGCTCCGTGCGGCCCTGCCGGGGCAGGTCCAGCGCCACGGCGACGGCGGAGTCGCAGTACTCCCGTACGGCACTCGTCCGGGCTACCACCCGCCCGCGGTGGATCACGATCCGGCTGTAGGCGAGGGACAGCACACCGGCGATCCGGTCCCCGCGCACGGCGAGCAGTTCGGCCGGGAAGCCGGCCTCCACCCGCACCTCCGGCAGCGCCATCGCCTCGCGGGCGGCGGCGCTGACCGCGTGGTAGGCCTCGGCGGCGCGCAGTCCGCCCTGGGAGGCCAGGAGGTACGCGGCTTCGAGCGGGTCGCCGCGGCCGACCGGGTTGCCGGCGTCCCGCAGGGCCCCGCTGCCGGCGGCGACGCGGACCCCGGCGGCGCGCAGCAGCCGTACGGGGGCGGTGCGCAGACCACGCCGTTCGAGGGCGGCGCAGTCGCCCTGCGGGAGGCAGGTGACCTGTACGCCGGCGGCCGCCAGCTGGTCGGCGGCCCGGCCGGCCACGTCCAGCGGGAGCCGGGCCAGGCCGCCGCAGGGGCCGATGGAGACGCCGGGCCGCAGCCCGCCGGCCATGGCGGCGAGCCGGGACAGACGGGCGGGGTCGTCCCCGTCGGTGTGCAGGTCCACCGGGCAGCCGTGCTCGGCGGCGAGCTCCAGTACGGCTTCGAGGAAGCCCGTCGGGTCGGGGTCGAGGTCGGGGCAGCCGCCGATGACGGAGGCACCCATCTTCACGGCGTCCCGGAGCATGGCGAGCCCGTCGGCGCCCGCCACCCCGGTCAGCAGCCGGGGGACGGCCACGGCGGTGAGGTCGGTGAGGCCGCGCAGGGAGCGGCGCGCCTGGAGGACGGCCTCCAGGGGGCCGAGGCCGTGCACGTCCCCGATGCGCACGTGGGACCGTACGGCCGTCGCGCCGTGGCCCAGCTGGAGCAGGGCGGCCTCGGTGGCGCGGCGCTGGACCTCGTCGGGTGCGTAGGAGACGGGCCCCTCGCCGTCGGCGGTCAGGGCGGTGTCCCCGTGGGCGTGGGGCTCGGCGGGGGCGGGGAGCAGGAGGTAGCCGGTGAGGTCGACGCGGGAGCCCGCCGGGGCGGGGAGGCTGCCGGCCGTGCCGACGGCCTGGATCCGGCCGGCGCCGAGGCGGAGGTCGACGGTGCGGCCGTCGGTGAGGCGGGCACCGGTGAGGAGCAGGGTGGTGGATTCGGCCCCGGAGCCGCCGGGGGTGCTCCCGCCGTCGGCCGGGCGATTGCGCGGGGAGTGGGACGGCTGCTGCGGCTGGCTGTCGGACATCGCACTCCTGCGGTGGCTCGGGCGGTTTCCTGGGCCCGTGACCGCGGCCCGCGGCCCAAGATCACGCAGCGTGCTCAGAGCCTAGGGGGCGGGGGCCCTCGCTTCGAGGAGGAGAGAAATAGTCGTACCGGTGCGGGCGCCGTCCGGGCGCACGGCCGCTCGCACGGCTGCGGGGACGGCGCTCGCACCGCTACGGGGACGGCCGCTCGCACGGCTGCGCGGACGGCGCCCGCGCCGGGGCCCGCGCCGGTGCCCGGCCTCCGCCCGGACCGCCGTGCGCGTCCCGGCCGGCCGGAGGTCACGGCCGCGGCCCGAGCCCGAGCCCGTGGACCGGGCTGTGACCTCGGACACTTTTAGGGGCGGAAAGCCCTCCGAGGGGCGCCGGAGGCTCATTCCGAGGCGATCAAGAAACGCGGCGGCAGAGCTCCGAGGCCAGGCCCCGCAAAGGATTTGGGCGATCGGCGGACCACCGTGTAATGTCTTCCTCGCTCGCCCCAATAGCTCAGTCGGTAGAGCGTCTCCATGGTAAGGAGAAGGTCTGCGGTTCGATTCCGCATTGGGGCTCTGGTGAGAGAGGTTCCCTGTCCTCGGGCAGGGAACGGATCTCATCAAAGCGGCGTAGCTCAGTCGGTAGAGCAAGCGGCTCATAATCGCTGTGTCACCGGTTCAAGTCCGGTCGCCGCTACACACAGTAGCCGATTGCGGGGTCGGTCTCCCGATCGGCTACTCTTTTATGCGTTCATCCGTCCTATTGTCCGTCAAGGAGCACTCACGTGGCTGCCACCGACGTCCGCCCGAAGATCACGCTGGCCTGCGTGGAGTGCAAGGAGCGGAACTACATCACCAAGAAGAACCGGCGTAACAACCCGGACCGTCTTGAGATGAAGAAGCACTGCCCGCGCTGCAACTCGCACACCGCGCACCGCGAGACCCGCTGACCCCAGCGAAGTCTCGAATAACAGGCACAGTCACGAGGTCGTCCCCTTCATTTGGGGGCGGCCTCGTGTCGTTTCACTAGGAGGTAGTGGGTCATGGCGCTCGACCAGTCCTTCGTCGGGCGGAGCTACCCGCCCACCGATCCGTACGAGGTCGGCCGGGAGAAGATCCGCGAATTCGCGGTGGCGGTGGGGGACGAGAATCCCGTCTACACCGATCCCGACGCGGCCAAGGCTTTCGGTCACCTGGACGTGATCGCCCCGCCGACCTTTGTGTTTGCCATCACGTTCGCGGCGGCCGGCCTGGTGGTCGAGGACCCCGCGCTGGGTCTGGACTACAGCCGCGTCGTGCACGGCGACCAGAAGTTCGCGTACTCCCGCCCCGTGCGGGCCGGTGACCGGCTGACGGTGACGTCGACCATCGAGTCCGTGAAGTCCCTCGCGGGCAACGACGTCATCGACATCCGCGGCGAGGTGCACGACGAGAGCGGCGAGCACGTGGTGACGGCCTGGACGAAGCTCGTCTCCCGGGCCCCCGAGCCGGCCGCCGAGCCGGCCGCTGCCGCGCAGGCTCCCGATGCCGCCGCGGATGCCGCTTCCGCTCCCGCTTCCGTCACCGAGGAGGTCTGAGATGGCCGCGAAGGTTCAGTACGACGACGTCGAGGTCGGCACCGAGCTGCCGGCGGCGTCCTTCCCCGTGACCCGGGCGGCGCTCGTCCGGTACGCGGGCGCGTCGGGTGACTTCAACCCGATCCACTGGAACGAGAAGTTCGCCGTCGAGGTCGGGCTGCCGGACGTGATCGCGCACGGCATGTTCACCATGGCCGAGGCGGTCCGCGTGGTCACGGACTGGGTGGGCGACCCGGGCGCCGTCGTCGAGTACGGGGTGCGGTTCACGAAGCCGGTCGTCGTCCCGGACGACGGGCAGGGCGCGCTGATCGAGGTCACGGCGAAGGTCGCGGCGAAGCTGGACGACAACCGCGTACGGGTCGACCTGATCGCGAAGAGCGCCGGGCAGAAGGTGCTGGGGATGTCGCGCGCGGTGGTCGCGCTCGCGTAGTCCCGACGCGCGGGGGGTGGGGGAGGGGCGGGCGCCTCGCCGCCACCCCCCGCGCCCCGCGCGCGGTGCGGGCCCGCCGTGGGCCGTCCCGGGGTCCCGCCCCCCCCGGCCGTCGAATGCACACCGCCATCCCCGGGGTTGCGTAGTTAGTGATTGGCCACTAACTTAGAACGCATGGCAAGGATGAGTGCGGACGAGCGGCGTGAGAGCGTCATCCGGGCGGCGATGAGCGAGTTCGCCCGGGGCGGGTACTACGGGACGTCCACCGAGGCGATCGCGAAGCGGGTCGGGGTCTCGCAGCCCTACCTGTTCCGGCTCTTCCCGAACAAGCAGGCCATCTTCCTCGCCGCCGCCGCGCGCTGCATGGAGGACATCCGCGTCGTCTTCGAGGAAGCCGTCAAGGGTCACGAGGGCGACGACGCGGTCGAGGCCATGGGCGCGGCGTACATGCGGCTGATCGCCGAGCAGCCGGACAAGCTGCAGATGCAGCTCCAGACGTACGTGACGGTCGCCGCCGCCGAAGCCGCCGGGGAGCCGGCCTTCGGGGAGATGGTGCGGGCCGCCTGGATGGAGCTGTGGGACACCGTCCACGTGCCGCTCGGGGCGGACGTGAAGGAGACGACCACGTTCCTCGCCTACGGAATGCTGATCAATACCTTGTCCGCCATGGGGTTCCCGGCCGGACACCGGGTCTGGGACGGCTGCTACCCCGGGATCCGGCCCCAGTAGGTCCGCGGGATCCCCCGGATCCCGGAGACCCGTTGGATCCCGTCGCTCCAGGAGTCGGCGATCCTGCCCGCCGGCCGTCGGCTTCTTCGGTTCCGTTCCCTCGGT
This sequence comes from Streptomyces sp. NPDC054961, assembly GCF_053609145.1. Lineage (NCBI taxonomy): Bacteria > Bacillati > Actinomycetota > Actinomycetes > Kitasatosporales > Streptomycetaceae > Streptomyces > Streptomyces sp. NPDC054961. The sequence goes on from NZ_JBSGWY010000009.1 coordinate 73,293, forward strand.
CCCTTGGGTTTCCTCGGTTCCAGCCGTTCCTTCCGTTCCCTCTGTTCCTTCGGTTCCTTCGGTTCCAGCCGTTCACCAGCTCCATCGGCTCCCTTGGTGCCCGGCCCGCCATCCGCCCGCCCGTCCGTCCGCCCGTGCGCGCGGTGCGGTGGTGCGGAGTTCTGCCCAGTGAAGTTAGTGAGCAATAACTAGTTTTGGGGGATTCATGCAAGACGCCAAGCTTCGAGCGCCCGCGATATGGGCGCTCGTCATCACCGGGGCCGCCGGCTTCATGGCCGCGCTCGACAACCTCGTCGTCACCACCGCGCTCCCCTCCATCCGCGAGGACCTCGGCGGGAAGCTGGAGGACCTGGAGTGGACGGTGAACGCGTACACGCTCACCTTCGCCGTCCTCCTTATGTTCGGCGCGGCCCTCGGTGACCGTTTCGGGCGGCGGCGCCTCTTCATCGCGGGCATGGTCGTCTTCACCGGCGCCTCCGCCGCCGCAGCCCTCTCGCCCGGCATCAACGAGCTCATCGCCGCCCGGGCCGTCCAGGGCGTGGGCGCGGCGGTCATGATGCCGCTTTCGCTCACCCTGCTGACCGTCGCCGTCCCGGCCGCCCGCCGCGGCATGGCCCTCGGCATCTACGGAGCCCTCAGCGGCCTCGCCGTCGCCAGCGGACCGCTCATCGGCGGCAGCCTGACCGAGCACATCTCCTGGCAGTGGATCTTCTGGCTGAACGTCCCGATCGGGCTCGCGCTCATCCCGCTCTCCCGGCTGCGGCTCGCCGAGTCCACCGCCCCCCGGGCCAAGCTGGACGTCCCGGGAACGGCGCTGATCAGCCTCGGCCTCTTCGGGATCGTCTACGGGCTGGTCAACGCCAACGCGGACGGCTGGACCAGCGCTTCCGTGCTGACCTGCCTCGTGCTCGGGTCCCTCCTGGTCGGTGCGTTCATCCTCCACGGCTTCCGCAGCGCCAACCCGGTGCTGCCCATGAGGCTCTTCCGCGACCGGGGCTTCTTCGGCATCAACATGGCCAGCCTGCTGATGTTCGCCGGGATGTTCGGCTCGATCTTCCTGCTGAGCCAGTTCCTCCAGGGCGTACTCGGCTACTCGCCCACCGAGGCCGGGCTGCGCATGCTCCCCTGGACCGGCATGCCCATGATCGTCGCGCCGGTCTCCGGCATCCTCTCCGACCGCATCGGCAGCCGCCCCGTCGTCGCCGCCGGGCTGGCGCTCCAGGCCGTCGGCCTCGGCTGGTTCGCCGCGATCGTGAACACCGACCTCTCCTACGCCGCCCAGCTCCCGCCGCTGATCATCAGCGGGCTCGGCATGGGCATGTTCTTCGCCCCGGCCTCCAACGCCCTCATGTCCACCGTCGCCCCCGCCGACCAGGGCAAGGCGGCCGGAGCCAACAGCGCGCTGCGCGAGGTCGGCGGAGCCCTCGGCGTCGCGGTCCTGGCCTCCGTCTTCTCCGCCCAGGGCGGCTACGAGAGCGGCCAGTCCTTCGCCGACGGCACCGTCCCCGCCCTGTGGATCGGCGCCTCGGTCGTCGCCGTGGCGGCCGCCATGGCGCTGCTGCTGCCCGGCCGCACGAAGGAGAAGCAGGGCCAGGCGGCGGCCGCGGCCGTGGCCCCCGCCGTCGAGAAGGTGCCCGCGGCGAGCTGAGCCGGGGAGCACCACGGCGGCCGCACCGCGCGAAGCCCCGTAGGGGGGTACGCGCGCGGAAGCGGACGCGAGAGGAACGCGAGAAGGAACGCGAGAAGGAACGCCACAAGGAACGACTGCTGTGAGACCGCGGTCCGTGGCCCCGCCGGGTTGGGGGGACACGGACCGTACTCTTGTCCACGTGCAGGAAATCCACGACGCCCCCCTCGCCCCGCTGACCACCTTCCGGCTCGGCGGCCCCGCCGCCCGGCTGGTCACCGCGACCACCGACGCCGAGGTCGTCGCCGCCGTGCGCGCCGCGGACGAGAGCGGCACCCCGCTCCTGGTCATCGGCGGCGGCAGCAACCTGGTCATCGGCGACCGCGGCTTCGCGGGCACCGCCCTGCGCATCGCGACCACCGGCTTCACGCTCGACGGGACGCGCCTGGAGCTGGCCGCCGGCGAGAACTGGAGCGAGGCCGTCGCCCGGACCGTCGAGGCGGGACTGGCGGGCGTCGAATGCCTGGCCGGGATCCCCGGGTCCGCGGGCGCCACCCCGATCCAGAACGTGGGGGCGTACGGCCAGGAGGTCTGCGACACGATCACCGAGGTCGTCGCCTACGACCGCACGCGCGGCGAGACGGTCACGCTGTCGGCCGCCGAGTGCGCGTTCACCTACCGCGACAGCCTCTTCAAGCACGAGCCGGAGCGGTACGTCGTCCTGCGCGTCCGCTTCGCCCTGGAGGACGCGGGCGGGCTGTCCGCGCCGGTCAAGTACCCCGAGACGGCCCGCGCCCTCGGCGTCGAGGCCGGCGACCGGGTCCCGGCGGCGCAGGTGCGCGAGACCGTCCTGCGGCTGCGCGCCGGCAAGGGCATGGTCCTGGACCCGGCCGACCACGACACCTGGTCCGCCGGCTCCTTCTTCCACAACCCGATCCTCGGCGACGAGGCCTACGCCGCCTTCCTGGCCCGCGCGCAGGACCGCCTCGGCCCCGACGCGGCCCCGCCCGCGTACCCGGCCGGCGAGGGCCGTACGAAGACCAGCGCGGCCTGGCTCATCGACAAGGCCGGCTTCACCAAGGGCTACGGCGACGGCCCGGCCCGCATCTCCACCAAGCACACCCTCGCCCTCACCAACCGCGGCGGGGCCACCACCGAAGACCTCCTCGCCCTGGCCCGCGAGGTCGTCGCGGGCGTCCACGCCGCCTTCGGCGTCACCCTCGTCAACGAGCCGGTAACGGTCGGCGTCAGCATCTGAGGAGTCCCGGCCCGCCCATGCTCTGTCCCCTGCACGGGGCCGGTACGGACCCCACCCGGCTGGTGGGACGCACGCTCAGGAGAGTCGTCGCGTCCTGGCACATCAGCGACGGAGAACGCTCCGAGGCGCCCCTCGACGTCTGGCTCTTCGACAGCGCCGGCGAATCCACCCGGATCACCACCGGGTCCGACGCCTGCCTCATCGTGGAATCCGCCGCGCCGCACGCGCCGTACGACATGGGGGAGTGGGGCCGCGTCGAGGTGGGCGAGGACCTCGGCGACCACCCCTTCCTGCGCCACCTCGGCGAGAGCGTCGAATCGGTGGCCGAGTACGCGCTGCCCGCGCGGGGACGCACCCACCTGGAGATCGGCTTCCCGGACGGCGCGCGGGTGCGGGCCGACTGCTACGAGGGCGATCTGCGCCTCACGAAGTGAGCCAGTGGTCGATCCCGGCCAGCAGCTTCTCCTGTACGTCGGCGGGCGCGGCCGAACCGCGCACCGACTGGCGGGCCAGCTCGGCGAGCTCCTCGTCCGTGAAGGCGTGGTGCTCACGGGCGAACTCGTACTGTGCCGCGAGCCGGGAGCCGAACAGCAGCGGGTCGTCCGCTCCGAGGGCCATCGGGACCCCGGCCTCGAACAGGGTGCGCAGCGGGACGTCCTCGGGGCGCTCGTAGACCCCCAGGGCCACGTTGGACGCCGGGCAGACCTCGCAGGTGATCTGCCGGTCGGCGAGCCGCTTGAGCAGCCGGGGGTCCTCGGCGGCCCGTACGCCGTGCCCGATGCGGGAGGCGTGCAGATCGTCGAGGCAGTCGCGGACGGAGGCCGGGCCGGTCAGTTCGCCGCCGTGGGGGGCGGCGAGGAGGCCGCCTTCGCGGGCGATCGCGAAGGCCCGGTCGAAGTCGCGGGCCATGCCGCGGCGCTCGTCGTTGGAGAGGCCGAAGCCGACGATGCCGCGGTCGGCGTAGCGGACGGCGAGCCGGGCGAGCGTACGGGCGTCGAGGGGGTGCTTCATGCGGTTGGCGGCGATCAGGACGCGCATGCCCAGGCCGGTCTCGCGGGAGGCGGCGTCGACGGCGTCGAGGATGATCTCGACGGCCGGGATCATCCCGCCGAGCAGGGGGGCGTAGGAAGTGGGATCCACCTGGATCTCCAGCCAGCCGCTGCCGTCCCGCACGTCCTCCTCGGCGGCCTCGCGGACCAGCCGGCGGATGTCGTCGGGCTCGCGCAGACAGGAGCGCGCGGCATCGTAGAGCCGCTGGAAGCGGAACCAGCCGCGCTCGTCGGTGGCGCGGAGCTTCGGGGGCTCGCCGGCGGTCAGGGCGTCCGGGAGGCGGACACCGTACTTGTCGGCCAGCTCCAGAAGGGTCGACGGGCGCATCGAACCGGTGAAGTGCAGGTGGAGGTGGGCTTTCGGCAGAAGCGAAAGATCGCGTACGTGCTCCATCCGGTGATCCTGCCGTACCGCAGCGCTCGGCGGGAGGGGGTTTTACCGATCGGGGGCTCGTCCGTACGGATGAGCGGGGCGGGTCCGCCGTGCGGGGCCCTTGCGGGCGCTGCCCGGACCCGGGTCTCGAACGCCGGCGGGGCCGGGTTGTCCCTGGACGCACATGCCCGAGCGGCGGCCCCCGTCAGGGGAACCGCCGCTCGGGGTCTCGCGGAACCGCCGGAGGCCTAGGCCTTGGCCTCCGCGAGGAGCTTCTGGATGCGGGAGACGCCCTCGACCAGGTCCTCGTCGCCCAGGGCGTAGGAGAGGCGGAGGTAGCCGGGGGTGCCGAAGGCCTCGCCGGGAACGACCGCGACCTCGGCCTCGTCCAGGATCAGGGCCGCGAGCTCGACGGAGGTCTGCGGGCGCTTGCCGCGGATCTCCTTGCCGAGCACGTCCTTGACCGCGGGGTAGACGTAGAACGCGCCCTCGGGGGTCGGGCAGAAGACGCCGTCGATCTCGTTCAGCATCCGCACCATGGTCTGGCGGCGGCGGTCGAAGGCGGTGCGCATCGCGTGGACGGCCTCCAGGTTGCCGGAGACGGCGGCCAGTGCCGCGACCTGGGCCACGTTGGAGACGTTGGAGGTGGCGTGCGACTGGAGGTTGGTCGCGGCCTTGACCACGTCCTTCGGGCCGACGATCCAGCCCACGCGCCAGCCGGTCATGGCGTACGTCTTGGCGACGCCGTTGACGATGATGCACTTGTCGGCCAGCTCGGGGACGATCGCCGGGAGCGAGACGAACTTCGCGTCGCCGTAGACCAGGTGCTCGTAGATCTCGTCGGTCAGGACCCACAGGCCGTGCTCGACGGCCCAGCGGCCGATCGCCTCGGCGTCGGCCTCGGAGTAGACGGCGCCCGTCGGGTTGGACGGGGAGACGAAGAGGACGACCTTCGTGCGCTCGGTGCGGGCGGCCTCGAGCTGCTCGACGGAGACCCGGTATCCGGTGGTCTCGTCGGCGACGACCTCGACCGGGACGCCTCCGGCGAGACGGATCGACTCGGGGTAGGTGGTCCAGTAAGGAGCCGGGACGATGACCTCGTCACCCGGGTCCAGGATGGCCGCGAACGCCTCGTAGATCGCCTGCTTGCCGCCGTTGGTCACCAGGACCTGCGACGCGTCGACCTCGTAGCCGGAGTCGCGCAGCGTCTTCGCGGCGATGGCGGCCTTCAGCTCGGGCAGCCCGCCGGCCGGCGTGTAGCGGTGGTACTTGGGGTTGCGGCAGGCCTCGACGGCGGCGTCGACGATGTAGTCCGGGGTCGGGAAGTCGGGCTCGCCCGCTCCGAAACCGATCACCGGGCGCCCGGCGGCCTTGAGGGCCTTGGCCTTGGCGTCGACGGCGAGGGTGGCGGACTCGGAGATGGCGCCGATACGGGCGGACACGCGACGTTCGGCGGAAGGCGTTTCAGAGGTCATGCGGCCAATCGTCCCAGACGGTCGAGAACCGCCGCACGCCGTTTCAGTTACCGGACGGAAGGGGCTCGGAGGAGCTCGGGACGGTGCTGTTCGACGTCAGGGCCCGGACCACGTACACTCAACCGTCGTTGGCCCTCGCCGAACGCTGCAGAGCGTGAGCACTCCGTGCACTCGTCTGGATGCGGTAGGTTGGGGAACGCAAAGGGTCGTAGCTCAATTGGTAGAGCACTGGTCTCCAAAACCAGCGGTTGGGGGTTCGAGTCCCTCCGGCCCTGCTCCACACTCCTCTCGGATGTGTGCGCAGGTACGTACTTCGATGCAACGCCGTGCGGCGCAACCGGGCGCGGCAACGGCCACGACCCGGATTCAGGTGAGAGACGTGACGGACGCCCTGGGCTCCATCGACATGCCTGACGCCGAGGATGACACTCGCGAGAAGAAGGCCCGCAAGGGCGGCAAGCGCGGCAAGAAGGGCCCCCTGGGCCGGCTCGCGCTGTTCTACCGCCAGATCGTCGCGGAACTCCGCAAGGTTGTTTGGCCCACTCGCAACCAGCTGACGACGTACACCACTGTGGTGATCGTCTTCGTCGTCATCATGATCGGTCTGGTGACCGTGATTGACTATGGGTTCCAGGAAGCCATCAAGTTCGTCTTCGGCTGATCCCCGCGGAGGGCGGCGCCTTGATGGGTGCCGCCCGTTTTCGCATGTTCGACCACCTTTTGTATCCAGGAAGAAGCAGCCACCGTGTCTGACCCGAACCTGAACGCGAGCCCCGACTCCGTCGAGTCCGTCGAGGACGCGCTCGACATCGTCGAGGCTGCAGACGCTGTGGACCCCGACGAGGCCGAGCTCGCCGACGCCGAGGCGGGTGTCGCCGCCGAGGAGGCCGCGCTGCACGTCGAGGACGAGGTCGACGCCGCGGCTGAGGACGACGCCGAGGTCGAAGAGGCCGCCGACGAGGACGAGGCCGACGAGGCTTCCGACGAGGACGAGGCCGACGAGGCCGACGACGAGGACGACTCCGCGCAGGCCGAGGCCGACGTGGAGGCCGAGGAGGCCGACGCCGAGCCGGCCGAGCCCGTCGACCCCATCCAGGCCCTGCGCGACGAGCTGCGCCTCCTGCCCGGCGAGTGGTACGTCATCCACACGTACGCCGGCTACGAGAAGCGCGTGAAGGCGAACCTCGAGCAGCGCGCCGTCTCGCTCAACGTCGAGGACTTCATCTACCAGGCCGAGGTGCCCGAGGAAGAGATCGTCCAGATCAAGAACGGCGAGCGCAAGAACGTCCGGCAGAACAAGCTGCCCGGCTACGTTCTCGTCCGCATGGATCTGACGAACGAGTCCTGGGGCGTCGTCCGCAACACGCCTGGCGTCACCGGCTTCGTCGGCAACGCGTACGACCCGTACCCGCTGACCCTGGACGAGATCGTCAAGATGCTCGCTCCCGAGGCTCAGGAGAAGGCCGCCAAGCTCGCGGCGGAAGAGGCCGGCCTGCCCGCGCCCTCCGTCCGGCGCACCATCGAGGTCCTGGACTTCGAGGTCGGCGACTCGGTCACCGTCACCGACGGCCCGTTCGCGACGCTGCAGGCGACCATCAACGAGATCAACCCGGACTCGAAGAAGGTCAAGGGCCTCGTCGAGATCTTCGGCCGCGAGACCCCGGTCGAGCTGAGCTTCGACCAGATCCAGAAGAACTGATCCACAGTCTTCTGACTCACGCTTCCGGACAGGTCAGATTGCCCGCTTACGGGTGGTCTGACCTGCTCGGTTTTTAGCCCCGTGCCGATACCCGTTATCGTGGTGCGGTATGCCTCCATCCGGATGACCGGATTGGCGGCGAAAACTCTCACTAGGACCCGGAGAGAGCAATGCCTCCCAAGAAGAAGAAGATCACGGGGCTCATCAAGCTCCAGATCAAGGCCGGTGCGGCCAACCCGGCTCCGCCGGTCGGCCCCGCGCTCGGTCAGCACGGCGTCAACATCATGGAGTTCTGCAAGGCCTACAACGCCGCGACCGAGTCGCAGCGTGGCATGGTCGTGCCGGTGGAGATCACGGTCTACGACGACCGCTCCTTCACCTTCATCACCAAGACTCCGCCGGCCGCGCGTCTCATCCTGAAGAGCGCGGGCGTGGAGAAGGGCTCCGGCGAGCCGCACAAGACCAAGGTCGCGAAGCTCACCCGTGACCAGGTCCGCGAGATCGCCACGCTCAAGATGCCTGACCTGAACGCCAACGACATCGACGCGGCCGAGAAGATCATCGCCGGCACCGCGCGTTCGATGGGCATCACGGTCGAAGGCTGATTCAGCCACCCCCCAGCACCACAGTGGTAGGACCAAGCGCTGGTCCGCACCACGACTCCACGCCTGAAGTCACTACACAGGAGCAGAAGTGAAGCGCAGCAAGACTCTCCGCGCTGCGGACGCCAAGGTCGACCGGGACAAGCTCTACGCCCCGCTCGAGGCCGTCCGTCTCGCCAAGGAGACCTCCTCCACCAAGTTCGACAGCACCGTCGAGGTCGCCTTCCGCCTGGGTGTAGACCCGCGCAAGGCCGACCAGATGGTCCGCGGCACCGTGAACCTCCCGCACGGCACCGGCAAGACCGCCCGGGTCCTGGTCTTCGCGACCGGTGACCGTGCTGCGGCCGCGGAAGCCGCCGGCGCCGACATCGTCGGCGATGACGAGCTCATCAACGAGATCGCCAAGGGCAACCGCCTGAACGAGTTCGACGCCGTTGTGGCCACCCCGGACCTCATGGGCAAGGTCGGCCGCCTCGGCCGCGTGCTCGGTCCCCGTGGCCTGATGCCGAACCCGAAGACCGGCACCGTCACGATGGACGTCGCCAAGGCTGTCACCGAGATCAAGGGTGGCAAGATCGAGTTCCGCGTCGACAAGCACTCGAACCTGCACTTCATCATCGGCAAGGTCTCCTTCACCGATGAGCAGCTGGTCGAGAACTACGGCGCGGCCCTGGACGAGATCCTTCGTCTGAAGCCGTCCGCCGCGAAGGGCCGCTACATCAAGAAGGCCGCCCTGAGCACCACGATGGGCCCCGGCATCATCCTGGACCAGAACCGCACCCGGAACCTCCTCGTCGAGGAAGACCCGGCCGCGGTCTGATCAGGCCCGGGCCTCACGGCTCGCTGAGTTGCCCGAACGGGCCCTTCGTCCCCCACTGGGGGACGAAGGGCCCGTTCTCGTGTTCCGCCCGGAAAATCGCGCAGTGATCGACTGACCGACGAGTAGGGTAAAAATTCAATCAAACGATCACATCAGGGGTGGGGACTCTTGTCCGTGTACCGCAACCGCATCGCCAACCGTGCGGGCAGCCGCCACAAGACCGCCGGGGCCGTGCTGGCCGCCGTCCTGCTCGTGGGCGGGGCCACGGCGTGCGAGAGCGGGGACGAGGACGCCGCCGGGAAGGCCGCGGGCTCCTCTGCCGCGCCGTCCTCCCCGGGCGCCGGGAAGGGCGCCGTGGAGGTCGTCCCCGCCGCCTACCTGGAGAAGGTCAAGGCGAAGTCGCAGGAGATCACCTCGCTGCGCTATTCGATGACGGGTACGGCGAAGGGCGAGCAGTTCTCGGGCGACGTCTCCATGCGGCTCAAGCCGTCGGTGGCGATGGCCATGAAGATGAGCACCTCCGGCGAGGGCGGCCGGGCGGCCGAGATCCGCGTCCTCGACGAGGCCATGTTCATCGGGACCGAGGGCAAGTGGATCAAGTTCGACATGAAGAGCCTGGACCCGGCCACCGCGGAGAAGCTGAACAGCGCGGGCGGCTCGGCGAACAAGGCCGGCGAGAACCCGGGCGACCGGGCGGGCGAGCTGCTCAAGGCCAAGGACCTGAAGCTCGTCGGTGACGAGACCGTCGACGGTGTGAAGACCAAGCACCTCAGCGGCACGGTCACCCTCGACGAGATGCGGGCCGCGCTGGCCTCGGCGGACCCCGAGGCCAAGAAGCGCCAGGAGGAGTCCGTCAAGGGCCTCGAGGCGCAGGGCGTCAAGAGCCTGACCGTGGACATGTGGATCGACGAGTCGGACCACACCAAGCAGGTCCGTACCCGCGGTGACGCGGCGAGCGGGCCGGTGGACACCACCATCACGTTCCACGAGTACAACCAGCCGGTCGAGGTGGCCGCGCCGCCCGCCGGCCAGGTCGTCGACCTCGCCGAAATGATGAAGGGCGCCGGCGAGAGCTGATCGCCGGCCGGGCCCGGCCCGGCAGAGCACGTACGACGCACGACGCATGACGCACGAAGCACGAGATTTTTCTTTTCATGGGGGAGTACGCGATGAACAAGGCTGTCTGGACCCGAACCGGTGCCGCCCTCGCGGGCACGGCGCTGCTCGTGGGTGGCCTCACGGCATGTGGCGGGGACAAGGCCGACGGGGGCCGGGGCGGGGCCGCCGGGTCGAAGCAGGAGGCCGCCGAGCCCCCGACGCCCGGGGAGGCGGTGAAGGCGGCCTACCTCAAGACGGTGGCGGCCAAGTTCGCCAAGGCGGAGCTGTCGACGGTCGAGGCCGACGGCAAGACCTCGACCCAGTCCGGCTCCAAGGGCTGGTACCCGTCCAGCCACGACCTCATGATCAAGGCCGAGGAGCCCGCCGCCCGGTCGATCATGATCGGTGACCTCATCTACACCCAGATGGCCGAGCCCGTGCACGGCAAGTCCTGGATGAAGCTGAACCTGTCGAAGGACGGGAAGCCCGGCGTCCGGCTGAACGACGACCCGGCCGAGTACCTCGCGATGACGCTGGGCCAGGAGGGCCTCAAGCACGTCGCGGCGGAGAAGACCGACGGCGTGGACACCGAGCACTACAAGGCCGTCCTCACCCACGCGGACCTGATCAAGGCGGACGAGTCCACCAAGGTCATGCAGGACAAGGACCGCCAGTACCTCCACGAGTCGCTCCAGCAGGTCACGTCGCTGGAGATCGACCTGTGGATCGGCGGGGACGGCTACCCGCTCCGGGTCGACACCGTCGCGGTCAGCGGGAACGAGGGACCGGCCAAGACCACGGCGAAGTTCTCCGGCTTCGCGACGACCCCCGCGGTCCAGGCTCCGCCGGCCGAGGACACGGTGGCCTTCGAGGACGTCATGAAGGGCGTCGACGACACCCTCAAGGACGTCGACGCGAGCCTGAAGGAGACCGAGAAGAGCCTGAAGGACACCAACGAGAAGCTGAAGGACCTGGGGTACTGATCCCGGGTCCGCCGCCGGGGCATCCCGGAGGGCGCCGGGTGACCGATTTGCTCTGCGCGGCACCGTTCGCGTACTCTTCGGGAGAAGCCAAAGACCGCTGGTCGTTGCCGTGCCCGCAAGGGTGCGGTGGCCGAAGGATCCGTATACCGCGGACGTCCTGCGCAGGTGACCTTGGAAAGTTCCCGGACTCGTTCCGGTTGAGCTACGCCCTGGCGCCTGCGCCGGGGCGTTTCGTATGTGTGCCCCTTCTGAGCGGTCCTCATCACCCGGAAGGAGGCCGACGCACTATGCCGACGCCCAACAAGGCTGCCGCGGTAGCCGAGCTCACGGACCAGTTCCGCGACTCGAACGCCGCCGTGCTGACCGAGTACCGGGGTCTCACCGTCGCGCAGCTCAAGACGCTGCGTCGCTCTCTCGGTGAGAACGCCCAGTACGCCGTGGTGAAGAACACGCTGACCAAGATTGCGGCCAACCAGGCCGGGATCACCGCGCTGGACGAGCACTTCGCTGGTCCCACCGCGGTCGCCTTCATCACCGGTGACCCGGTGGAGTCGGCGAAGAGCCTGCGTGACTTCGCCAAGGAAAACCCGAACCTCATCATCAAGGCGGGTGTCCTTGATGGTAAGGCGCTCACCGCGGATGAGATCAAGAAGCTTGCGGACCTCGAGTCCCGCGAGGTTCTGCTCAGCAAGCTGGCCGGCGCGTTCAAGGGCAAGCAGTCTCAGGCTGCCTCGCTCTTCCAGGCGCTGCCGTCGAAGTTCGTCCGCACTGCGGAAGCGCTTCGCGTCAAGCTCGCCGAGCAGGGCGGTGCCGAGTAATTCGGCTCGCGCACTGATCCGCGCCGCCTAGCGCGCGGGTCAAAGCGGGCCGTTACGCCCGCCTCTATATACATCCGGCACCTGCCGATTTAGTGGAAGGATCGCCCATCATGGCGAAGCTCTCTCAGGACGACCTCCTCGCCCAGTTCGAGGAGATGACCCTCATCGAGCTCTCTGAGTTCGTGAAGGCGTTCGAGGACAAGTTCGACGTCACCGCCGCCGCGGCCGTCGCCGTTGCCGGTCCCGCCGCCGGTGGCCCCGCCGCCGACGTTGCCGAGGAGCAGGACGAGTTCGACGTCATCCTCACCGGCGCCGGCGACAAGAAGATCCAGGTCATCAAGGTCGTCCGCGAGCTGACCTCCCTGGGCCTCAAGGAGGCCAAGGACCTCGTCGACGGCGCTCCGAAGCCGGTCCTCGAGAAGGTCGCCAAGGAGGCCGCTGACAAGGCCGCCGAGTCCCTCAAGGCTGCCGGCGCGGCTGTCGAGGTCAAGTAACACCTCTGGGGCCCTTCAGGGCCCCAACCGAAGGGCGATCACCCGTAAGGGTGGTCGCCCTTTGGCGTACCCGGAGCGCCTGATTTGCCCCCGTCTCGTTGGGGAGTAGGGTGATCTTCGTTGCTCCGCGGCAGGGTCCTTGGATGATCCGCACGGAGCAGGGGGCCTTGACGAACGGCACGCGGCGCGCAATTCTCAGAGCCGTCGCGAGATGGGCCGGTTCGATCCGAGATCCGAGGCATGGATCGGGCCCACATCGGGCATGGATCGACTACGAAGAGGGCAGTACTGTTACGCGCTCTGTGTGCGAGAGCCGAACCGTTGGACGCAGTTGAAACGACATGGGGAAGGCCTGTTGCCGGTTTCCGGAAACCTGGTCTGGACATCAGTGAGCCAAGTGGCTACACTGACCCTTTGCGCTGCCTGTTAGCTGCCCCCTGCCCGTCGCCAGGGGCATGCCCACGCATGAGCACACTTGATTGAACGGCCCTGAGCTGGTCCTTTGACCAGATGGGGGGCGCTTGTCTTCTGTGTCAGCTGGGACCGGTACGCGCGTAGTGAGTCCGAGCCCTCGGAAGGACCCCCTCTTGGCCGCCTCGCGCAACGCCTCGACCAATACGAACAACGGTGCCAGCACCGCCCCGCTGCGCATCTCCTTTGCAAAGATCAAGGAGCCCCTCGAGGTTCCGAACCTCCTGGCGCTGCAGACCGAGAGCTTTGACTGGCTGCTCGGCAACGCCGCCTGGAAGTCTCGCGTCGAGTCGGCGCTTGAGAGCGGACAGGACGTTCCCACCAAGTCCGGTCTGGAAGAGATCTTCGAGGAGATCTCGCCGATCGAGGACTTCTCCGGGTCGATGTCGCTGACGTTCCGCGACCACCGTTTCGAGCCGGCGAAGAACTCGGTCGACGAGTGCAAGGACCGCGACTTCACGTTCGCGGCGCCGCTTTTCGTCACCGCCGAGTTCACGAACAACGAGACCGGAGAGATCAAGTCTCAGACGGTCTTCATGGGCGATTTCCCGCTCATGACCAACAAGGGCACCTTCGTCATCAACGGCACCGAGCGTGTCGTCGTGTCGCAGCTCGTCCGTTCCCCCGGTGTCTACTTCGACTCCTCCATCGACAAGACGTCCGACAAGGACATCTTCGCCGCCAAGATCATCCCTTCCCGGGGTGCCTGGCTCGAGATGGAGATCGACAAGCGCGACATGGTCGGTGTTCGCATCGACCGCAAGCGCAAGCAGTCCGTCACCGTTCTCCTGAAGGCTCTCGGCTGGACCACCGAGCAGATCCTCGAGGAGTTCGGCGAGTACGAGTCCATGCGCGCCACCCTGGAGAAGGACCACACCCAGGGCCAGGACGACGCGCTGCTCGACATCTACCGCAAGCTGCGTCCGGGCGAACCGCCGACCCGCGAGGCCGCTCAGACGCTGCTCGAGAACCTCTACTTCAACCCGAAGCGCTACGACCTCGCGAAGGTCGGCCGCTACAAGGTGAACAAGAAGCTCGGCGCGGATGAGCCGCTGGACGCCGGTGTGCTCACCACCGACGACATCACCGCGACCATCAAGTACCTCGTGAAGCTCCACGCGGGCGAGACCGAGACCACCGGTGAGTCGGGCCGTTCGATCGTCGTCGAGACCGACGACATCGACCACTTCGGCAACCGTCGTCTGCGCAACGTCGGCGAGCTCATCCAGAACCAGGTCCGCACGGGTCTGGCTCGTATGGAGCGCGTCGTCCGCGAGCGGATGACCACCCAGGACGTCGAGGCGATCACGCCGCAGACCCTGATCAACATCCGGCCGGTCGTCGCCTCCATCAAGGAGTTCTTCGGCACCAGCCAGCTGTCGCAGTTCATGGACCAGAACAACCCGCTGTCGGGTCTGACGCACAAGCGTCGTCTCTCGGCTCTGGGTCCCGGTGGTCTGTCCCGTGAGCGGGCCGGCTTCGAGGTCCGAGACGTCCACCCGTCGCACTACGGCCGCATGTGCCCGATCGAGACCCCCGAAGGCCCGAACATCGGTCTGATCGGCTCGCTCGCGTCCTACGGCCGCGTCAACGCGTTCGGTTTCGTCGAGACCCCGTACCGCAAGGTCATCGACGGTGTCGTCACGGACGACGTCGACTACCTGACGGCCGACGAGGAAGACCGCTTCGTCATCGCCCAGGCCAACGCCGGCCTGAACGACGAGATGCGCTTCACCGAGAACCGCGTGCTGGTCCGCCGTCGTGGCGGCGAGATCGACTACATCGCCGGCGACGACGTCGACTACATGGACGTCTCCCCGCGCCAGATGGTGTCCGTCGCGACCGCGATGATCCCCTTCCTCGAGCACGACGACGCCAACCGCGCCCTCATGGGCGCGAACATGATGCGCCAGGCCGTTCCGCTGATCAAGGCGGAGGCGCCGCTCGTCGGCACCGGCATGGAGTACCGCTGTGCGGTCGACGCCGGTGACTCGATCAAGGCGGAGAAGGACGGTGTCGTCCAGGAGGTCTCGGCCGACTACATCACCGTCGCCAACGACGACGGCACGTACACCACGTACCGCGTCGCGAAGTTCTCCCGCTCGAACCAGGGCACCTCGGTCAACCAGAAGGTCATCGTCAACGAGGGTGACCGCATCATCGAGGCCCAGGTCCTCGCCGACGGTCCTGCGACCGAAGAGGGCGAAATGGCCCTCGGCAAGAACCTGCTCGTCGCGTTCATGCCCTGGGAAGGTCACAACTACGAGGACGCGATCATCCTGTCGCAGCGCCTCGTGCAGGACGACGTCCTCTCCTCGATCCACATCGAGGAGCACGAGGTCGACGCCCGTGACACCAAGCTGGGCCCGGAGGAGATCACCCGGGACATCCCGAACGTCTCCGAAGAGGTCCTCGCGGACCTCGACGAGCGCGGCATCATCCGCATCGGCGCCGACGTGGTCGCCGGCGACATCCTGGTCGGAAAGGTCACGCCCAAGGGCGAGACCGAGCTGACCCCGGAAGAGCGCCTGCTCCGCGCGATCTTCGGTGAGAAGGCCCGCGAGGTGCGTGACACCTCGCTCAAGGTTCCTCACGGTGAGATCGGCAAGGTCATCGGCGTCCGCGTCTTCGACCGCGAAGAGGGCGACGAGCTTCCCCCGGGCGTGAACCAGCTGGTCCGCGTCTACGTCGCCCAGAAGCGCAAGATCACCGACGGTGACAAGCTCGCCGGCCGCCACGGCAACAAGGGTGTCATCTCCAAGATCCTTCCGATCGAGGACATGCCCTTCCTTGAGGACGGCACGCCGGTCGACATCATCCTCAACCCGCTGGGTGTCCCGTCCCGAATGAACCCGGGACAGGTCCTGGAGATCCACCTCGGCTGGCTCGCCAGCCGCGGCTGGGACGTCTCCGGCGTGGCCGAGGAGTGGGCCGAGCGGCTGAAGGTCATCGGCGCCGACCGCGTCGAGCCCGGCACCAACGTCGCCACCCCCGTGTTCGACGGTGCCCGCGAGGACGAACTCGCCGGCCTGTTCGAGCACACGATCCCGAACCGCGACGGGGACCGCCTGGTCCTCCCGACCGGCAAGGCGCACCTGTTCGACGGCCGCTCCGGCGAGCCGTTCCCGGAGCCGGTCTCGATCGGCTACATGTACATCCTCAAGCTCCACCACCTGGTCGACGACAAGCTCCACGCTCGGTCGACCGGTCCGTACTCGATGATCACGCAGCAGCCGCTGGGTGGTAAGGCGCAGTTCGGTGGCCAGCGCTTCGGTGAGATGGAGGTGTGGGCGCTCGAGGCTTATGGCGCCGCTTACGCCCTCCAGGAGCTGCTGACCATCAAGTCCGATGACGTCACCGGCCGCGTGAAGGTCTACGAGGCCATCGTCAAGGGCGAGAACATCCCCGAGCCGGGCATTCCCGAGTCCTTCAAGGTGCTCATCAAGGAAATGCAGTCGCTCTGCCTCAACGTGGAGGTGCTGTCCTCGGACGGCATGTCCATCGAGATGCGCGACACCGACGAGGACGTCTTCCGCGCGGCGGAGGAGCTCGGTATCGACCTGTCCCGGCGTGAGCCGAGCAGCGTCGAAGAGGTCTGACGGGCCTGACGGGGGGCTCGCTCAAGAGCCCCCCGTCATCCCCGGGACCGTTCAGACCATGATTGAGACTCGACCCCGAAAGAGGGATTGACGCACAGTGCTCGACGTCAACTTCTTCGACGAGCTGCGGATCGGCCTTGCCACCGCGGACGACATCCGAACCTGGTCCCACGGCGAGGTCAAGAAGCCGGAGACCATCAACTACCGCACGCTCAAGCCCGAGAAGGACGGACTCTTCTGCGAGAAGATCTTCGGTCCGACCCGGGACTGGGAGTGCTACTGCGGCAAGTACAAGCGTGTCCGCTTCAAGGGCATCATCTGTGAGCGTTGTGGCGTCGAAGTCACGCGCGCCAAGGTGCGCCGCGAGCGGATGGGCCACATCGAGCTTGCCGCTCCCGTCACCCACATCTGGTACTTCAAGGGCGTCCCGTCGCGCCTCGGATACCTGCTGGACCTCGCGCCGAAGGACCTCGAGAAGGTCATCTACTTCGCCGCGTACATGATCACGTTCGTGGACGACGAGCGCCGCACCCGCGACCTCCCGTCCCTGGAGGCGCACGTCTCCATCGAGCGCCAGCAGATCGAGAACCGTCGCGACTCGGACCTCGAAGGCCGTGCCAAGAAGCTCGAGACCGACCTGGCCGAGCTCGAGGCCGAGGGCGCGAAGGCCGACGTACGCCGCAAGGTGCGCGAAGGTGCCGAGCGCGAGATGAAGCAGCTCCGTGACCGCGCCCAGCGCGAGATCGACCGCCTCGACGAGGTGTGGGCCCGCTTCAAGAACCTCAAGGTCCAGGACCTCGAGGGCGACGAGCTGCTCTACCGCGAGCTGCGCGACCGCTTCGGTACGTACTTCGACGGCTGCATGGGCGCCGCGGCGCTGCAGAAGCGCCTGGAGTCCTTCGACCTCGACGAGGAGGCCGAGCGCCTCCGCGAGATCATCCGTACCGGCAAGGGCCAGAAGAAGACCCGTGCGCTCAAGCGCCTCAAGGTCGTCTCCGCGTTCCTGCAGACCAGCAACAAGCCCAAGGGCATGGTTCTGGACTGCGTCCCGGTGATCCCGCCGGACCTGCGTCCGATGGTGCAGCTGGACGGTGGCCGCTTCGCGACCTCCGACCTGAACGACCTGTACCGCCGCGTGATCAACCGCAACAACCGCCTGAAGCGCCTTCTCGACCTCGGTGCCCCCGAGATCATCGTGAACAACGAGAAGCGCATGCTCCAGGAGGCCGTCGACGCCCTCTTCGACAACGGTCGTCGTGGCCGTCCGGTGACCGGTCCCGGTAACCGTCCGCTGAAGTCCCTGAGCGACATGCTCAAGGGCAAGCAGGGTCGATTCCGTCAGAACCTCCTCGGCAAGCGCGTGGACTACTCCGCGCGTTCCGTGATCGTCGTCGGCCCGCAGCTGAAGCTGCACCAGTGCGGCCTGCCCAAGGCCATGGCGCTGGAGCTCTTCAAGCCGTTCGTGATGAAGCGCCTGGTGGACCTGAACCACGCGCAGAACATCAAGTCGGCGAAGCGCATGGTCGAGCGCGGCCGCACGGTCGTCTACGACGTGCTCGAAGAGGTCATCGCCGAGCACCCGGTTCTGCTGAACCGTGCGCCCACGCTGCACCGCCTCGGCATCCAGGCCTTCGAGCCCCAGCTGGTCGAAGGCAAGGCCATCCAGATCCACCCGCTCGTCTGCACCGCGTTCAACGCGGACTTCGACGGTGACCAGATGGCCGTGCACCTGCCGCTTTCGGCAGAGGCGCAGGCCGAGGCCCGCATCCTGATGCTGTCCTCGAACAACATCCTGAAGCCGGCCGACGGTCGTCCCGTCACCATGCCGACCCAGGACATGGTGCTGGGTCTGTTCTTCCTCACCACCGACGGCGAGCTCCGCAACGTCAAGGGCGAGGGCCGCGCGTTCGGCTCCACGGCCGAGGCGACCATGGCGTTCGACAACGGTGAGCTGGCGCTCCAGTCGGCCGTCGACATCCGCTTCCCGGTGGGCACCATCCCGCCGCGCGGCTGGGTGCCCCCGGTCCGCGAAGAGGGCGAGCAGGAGTTCCAGCCGGGCGACAGCTTCCGTCTGCGCACCACCCTGGGCCGCGCGCTCTTCAACGAGCTGCTGCCCGAGGACTACCCGTTCGTCGACTACTCGGTGGGCAAGAAGCAGCTCTCCGAGATCGTCAACGACCTGGCGGAGCGCTACCCCAAGGTCATCGTGGCGGCGACGCTCGACAACCTGAAGGCGGCCGGCTTCCACTGGGCGACCCGTTCGGGCGTCACCGTGGCCATCTCCGACGTCGTCGTGCCCGAGGCCAAGAAGGCCATCGTCAAGGGCTACGAGGACCTGGACGAGAAGGTCCAGAAGCAGTACGAGCGCGGTCTGATCACCAAGGACGAGCGCACGCAGGAGCTCATCGCGATCTGGACCAAGGCGACCAACGAGGTTGCCGAGGCGATGAACGCGAACTTCCCCAAGACGAACCCCATCTTCATGATGGTTGACTCGGGTGCCCGAGGAAACATGATGCAGATGCGGCAGATCGCCGGTATGCGTGGTCTGGTGTCGAACGCGAAGAACGAGACCATCCCGCGTCCGATCAAGGCGTCCTTCCGTGAGGGCCTCACCGTTCTGGAGTACTTCATCTCCACGCACGGTGCCCGTAAGGGTCTGGCGGACACCGCCCTGCGTACCGCCGACTCGGGTTACCTCACCCGTCGTCTGGTGGACGTCTCGCAGGACGTCATCATCCGCGAGGAGGACTGCGGCACCGAGCGCGGCCTCAAGCTCAAGATCGGTGTCAAGGACGAGGCCGGCGTTCTGCGCAAGGCCGACGACGTCGAGACCTCCATCTACGCCCGCATGCTGGCCGAGGACGTCGTCATCGACGGCAAGGTCATCGCGCCGGCGAACGTGGACCTCGGTGACGTGCTCATCGACGCCCTCATCGCGAACGGCGTCGAGGAGGTCAAGACCCGCTCGGTCCTGACCTGTGAGTCCGCGGTCGGCACCTGTGCCTTCTGCTACGGACGCTCGCTCGCCACCGGCAAGCTGGTCGACATCGGTGAGGCGGTCGGCATCATCGCCGCCCAGTCCATCGGTGAGCCCGGTACCCAGCTGACGATGCGTACCTTCCACACCGGTGGTGTGGCCGGTGACGACATCACGCAGGGTCTGCCGCGTGTCGTCGAGCTCTTCGAGGCCCGTACCCCGAAGGGTGTCGCCCCGATCTCCGAGGCCGCCGGCCGCGTGCGGATCGAGGAGACCGAGAAGACCAAGAAGATCGTCATCATGCCGGACGACGGCAGCGAGGAGACGGCCTTCCCGATCTCCAAGCGCGCCAAGGTCATCGTCGGCGAGGGCGACCACGTCGAGGTCGGCCAGAAGCTCACCATGGGTGCGACCAACCCGCACGACGTGCTGCGCATCCTCGGCCAGCGTGCGGTCCAGGTCCACCTGGTCGGCGAAGTCCAGAAGGTCTACAACTCGCAGGGCGTGTCGATCCACGACAAGCACATCGAGATCATCATCCGGCAGATGCTCCGCCGCGTGACGATCATCGAGTCCGGCGACGCGGAGCTCCTGCCGGGCGAGCTCGTCGAGCGGTCGAAGTTCGAGACCGAGAACCGTCGCGTGGTCACCGAGGGCGGTCACCCCGCCTCCGGCCGTCCGCAGCTGATGGGTATCACCAAGGCCTCGCTCGCCACCGAGTCGTGGCTGTCGGCGGCGTCCTTCCAGGAGACGACCAGGGTTCTGACGGACGCGGCGATCAACGCCAAGTCCGACTCCCTGATCGGCCTCAAGGAGAACGTCATCATCGGTAAGCTCATCCCGGCCGGTACGGGCCTCGCCCGCTACCGCAACATCCGGGTCGAGCCGACCGAGGAAGCCAAGGCCGCGATGTACTCGGCCGTCGGCTACGACGACATCGACTACTCGCCCTTCGGCACCGGCTCCGGCCAGGCCGTCCCGCTGGAGGACTACGACTACGGCCCGTACAACGGCTGAGGTCGCCTGAGTAGCAGGTAGTACCGGGAAAGCCCCCCGCGGCTCCGAGAGGAGCGGCGGGGGGCTTCTTCGTGTCCGGGTGCCTCCGGGGGCGGGCCGGATCAGGAGCGGTTGCGCCGCCGCAGGCCCGTGACCGTGACCGAGGCCAGGGCCAGGAGGGAGAGGGCGGCGCCTGCCAGGCCCGGGGTGAGGCCCTTGGGGGTGAAGGTGCAGGAGAGCGTGTCGGTGCCGGTGGGGACGTCCATGGAGACCAGGCCGTGGAAGCTCTTCACCGGGGCCGTGCACTGCCAGCCGGGGACGTCCGTCATCGCGAAGACGGCGGTGCCCGTGGTGCCCTTCGGGAGGGTGGCCTCGATGGTGTGGCCGCCGGCGGTGACCCGCGTGGCGCCCGTGGCCGTCAGCCGGCCGACGGCCTCGGTGAGCGCCGCGCGGTCCAGGCAGCCGATGGGGTGCTGCCCGGCGGTCGCGCCCTGGGTCCGCGTCCTGACCGTGACCGCGACCGCGCCGTCCGCGGGGACCTCGCCGAGCGGCAGGACGCCCGCCATCCGGTCTTCCAGGGGCTTCTCGGCGCCGCCGGAGGCGAGGGTGCCGTAGAGCTCGGGGGAGTACCAGAAGGCCTCGGAGCCGGGCGTGCAGCGGGCGGCGTAGGTCTGCTCCGTGGCGGTGCCGCCGGCGTGGACGTCCGGGACCCGGTAGACGGTGGCGCCGAGCACGTTCTCCTGGCGGGCGTAGACGCTGTCCGCCGGGTTGGGGGAGGCGTACGGGCCGCTGCGCACGGTGACCAGGGGCGGGGCGGGGAACGTCGAGCCGGTCCAGGTGCCGGGGCCGTCGCCGGGCCGGACCCGGGCGCCGATCGAGAAGATCGCGTCCA
This sequence comes from Streptomyces sp. NPDC054961, assembly GCF_053609145.1. Taxonomy (NCBI): domain Bacteria; kingdom Bacillati; phylum Actinomycetota; class Actinomycetes; order Kitasatosporales; family Streptomycetaceae; genus Streptomyces; species Streptomyces sp. NPDC054961. Next base: position 94,527 of record NZ_JBSGWY010000009.1, read on the forward strand.
GGACGGGGTTGTCGGCGCCGAAGAAGGTCCGGCCGTCGTTCTTGTAGCCGTAGCCGAGGGGTTCGAGGGCCCGGTAGGTGGCCTCGGGCAGGTAGCTGCTGTAGTACTGCGGGCCCTCCGCCTGGAGCGCGAGCGCGTCGTTGTACGAGGTCTGCGGCGCACCCGAGTCGGTGCGGTGGGCGGGCCAGCCGGCCACGGACCGGACGGCCTCGGCGTGGCGGGTGATCGACTCGTTCGAGGTGGCGACCGGCTTCGCCCAGCGCTCCCGCGAGCGGCGGACGTCCGCGTTGTGGGCGGCCGCCGTGGACTCGGCGAAGACGACGCCGATCATCAGCACCGCGGCCACGGGGATCAGGAAGCGGCGCTTCTCGCCCAGCGCCAGCAGGACCAGGGCCAGCAGCGAGACCGCGCCGCCCCCGAGGACGGCGGGCCAGGTGGTGCCGCCGAAGTCGTCGGTGTGGCGGAGCGCGAAGGTGGCGGCCACCAGCAGGGCCGCGGTCAGGGCCAGGTGGAGCGGGCGCGGCCGGTGGGCCAGCGACAGCCAGGCGACGACCACGACCATCCCGCTGAAGACGAACGCCTCCCGGTAGGGGTTGCCGTTGGGCACCGCCAGCCCGTGCCACACGTACTGGGTGGGCGGGAACTGGAAGGAGAGGAGGACCAGCAGGGTCGCCGCCGCCCACACCAGGCGGGTCTTCCGCGCGACGGAGGAGTTCAGGAGGAAAGACCCGGCCAGGATCAGGCCGAGCGAGGCCACGTACAGCCGGGGCCGGCCGCCCCACAGGTAGGTGCCGGGGAGCATGCCCGTCAGGAAGACCTCGAGCCGTACGGGATCGAAGGCGGCCGCCTTGGTGGGCTGCGCGGCCCCGCTGGACAGGAACGACGGCAGCAGGAGGGGGAGGGTGAGCAGGATGCCCGTCGCGGAGGCCGTCGCGGCCCGCCACACGGCGCGCAGCCGCTGCCGGGCGGTCAGGTCCAGGACGACCAGGCGGATGCCGAGCAGGACGCACGCGGCCATCGTGGCCATCATCGCGGTGTAGAAGTTCCCGAACCAGGCGAGCGCGACCAGCAGGGCCACGCCGGGCCAGCGGCGTTCCTCCAGGCACCATTCGACGGCGATGCCGAGGAGGGGGAGGGCGACCAGGCCCCAGAGCCACATGGGGATGTACGAGGCGTCGCTCAGCGCCCAGCCGCACAGGCCGTACACGGCTCCGAGCACGCCCCGCTGCCACCAGGGGCCGGGGTGCAGCTTGCCGAGGTAGACGGCCATCACGGCGGCCGCGGCGCCCATGGTGAGGGGGGTGAGCGCGAAGACGGCGAGGTCCACGTGTGCGCGGGGGACGAGGACGACCAGCCAGGAGAAGGGGTTGCCCAGGTACGTGTAGGCGTCGGAGAGGAACTGCTGGCCGAAGCCGCCGCGCCAGGTGAACAGGAGGTCGCCCGCGGCCTGCCCGTGGACCAGGTCCCACAGCGCCCGGTGGAAGGGCACGTACTGGTTGGCCTGGTCGTTGACGGCGCGGCCGGTGTTCCCGAAGGGGAAGGTGCCGCGGGCCGCCCAGGAGGCGCAGAAGGCGCCCGCGGTGACGAGGAAGGCCAGCAGGGGGGCGGAGAGCCGCCGCAGGCGCCGGCGCGCGCGCCTGGCGGGGGCCCGGTCCGGTGCGGGCGGGTCGGGCGGGCCGTCGGTCGTCGCCGGCTCGATCGTGGCCGTCCCCAATGTCCCGCTCCCTGGTGTGATGGTGCCCGGTCGTGCCGTTTGCGCCGAATCGCTGGGCAGTTTAGTTGCCGGGCGGTCCGCGCCCGGCCGGGACGGGGGGTGCGGCGCGCATGTTCGAGCGGTCCCCGGCGGCGCCGGCCCCTAGCACACGCGCACCCCGTCCGCACATCGGAGGGGCCGCACCCCCGTCCCGGCCGTGCGGCTACTGGCCTGCGGGTACTCCGGGCGGCCGGGCCGGGGGCTTTTGTTTTGACCGGAGTGGATGCGGTAGGTACGCTCAGACCTTGTGCCTGGGGTGTGCCTGGGCTCCTGTGCGTGTCCATCAACCGCACTCGAGCCGTATCGGGCCACTGCGATCCATGCGTTTCCGTGCTTGCGCGGGAGTCCGCCGGATCCGACACACCCGACCGCGTGGGTCGGCAAATGTTCCAGGTTAGTTTCACTACACGGCACACAGAAACCGGAGAAGTAGTGCCTACGATCCAGCAGCTGGTCCGGAAGGGCCGGCAGGACAAGGTCGAGAAGACCAAGACCCCCGCGCTTGAGGCTTCGCCCCAGCGCCGCGGCGTCTGCACGCGTGTGTTCACGACCACCCCGAAGAAGCCGAACTCGGCCCTCCGTAAGGTCGCGCGTGTGCGTCTGACCTCCGGTATCGAGGTCACGGCCTACATTCCGGGCGAGGGACACAACCTGCAGGAGCACTCGATCGTGCTCGTGCGTGGTGGCCGTGTGAAGGACCTGCCGGGTGTTCGTTACAAGATCATCCGCGGTGCGCTTGACACCCAGGCTGTCAAGAACCGCAAGCAGGCCCGCAGCCGCTACGGCGCCAAGAAGGAGAAGTAGAAATGCCTCGTAAGGGCCCCGCCCCGAAGCGCCCGGTCATCATCGACCCGGTCTATGCATCTCCTCTGGTGACGTCGCTCATCAACAAGATCCTCCTGAACGGCAAGCGCTCCACCGCCGAGCGCATCGTTTACGGCGCCATGGAAGGCCTCCGCGAGAAGACCGGCAACGACCCGGTCATCACGCTGAAGCGCGCGCTCGAGAACGTCAAGCCGTCCCTCGAGGTCAAGTCCCGTCGTGTCGGTGGCGCCACCTACCAGGTGCCGATCGAGGTCAAGCCGGGCCGTCAGTCGACCCTCGCGCTGCGCTGGCTCGTGGGTTACTCCCGCGCCCGCCGCGAGAAGACGATGACCGAGCGCCTCATGAACGAGCTGCTCGACGCCTCGAACGGTCTTGGCGCTGCCGTCAAGAAGCGTGAGGACACGCACAAGATGGCCGAGTCCAACAAGGCCTTCGCGCACTACCGCTGGTAGTCCCAACCCACATCGAGACCGAGAGAAGACTGAGCCGATATGGCTACCACTTCGCTTGACCTGGCCAAGGTGCGCAACATCGGCATCATGGCTCACATCGACGCGGGCAAGACGACCACCACCGAGCGCATCCTGTTCTACACCGGTGTGTCGTACAAGATCGGTGAAGTCCACGACGGCGCTGCCACGATGGACTGGATGGAGCAGGAGCAGGAGCGCGGCATCACGATCACGTCTGCCGCGACGACCTGCCACTGGCCGCTCGAAGACGTCGACCACACCATCAACATCATCGACACCCCGGGTCACGTTGACTTCACGGTCGAGGTGGAGCGTTCGCTCCGCGTCCTCGACGGTGCCGTCACCGTGTTCGACGGTGTCGCCGGTGTGGAGCCGCAGTCCGAGACCGTTTGGCGTCAGGCGGACCGCTACGGCGTGCCGCGCATCTGCTTCGTCAACAAGCTGGACCGCACCGGCGCCGAGTTCCACCGCTGTGTCGACATGATCAAGGACCGCCTCGGTGCGGTTCCGATCGTCATGCAGCTCCCCATCGGCGCCGAGATGGACTTCCAGGGCGTTGTCGACCTGGTCACCATGAAGGCGTTCGTCTGGTCCGCCGAGGCGACCAAGGGCGAGATGTACGACATCGTCGACATCCCGGACACCCACAAGGAAGCCGCTGAAGAGTGGCACGCCAAGCTGGTCGAGACGGTCGCCGAGAACGACGACCAGATCATGGAGCTGTTCCTCGAGGGCGTCGAGCCCACCGTCGAGCAGCTGCACGCCGCTGTGCGTCGCATCATCATCGGCTCCAAGGGTGACAACGGCGCCACGGTTACCGCCGTGTTCTGTGGCACGGCGTTCAAGAACAAGGGCGTTCAGCCCCTGCTCGACGCCGTCGTCCGCTACCTCCCGTCGCCCCTGGACATCGAGGCCATCGAAGGCCACGACGTCCGGGACGCCGAGGTCGTCGTGAAGCGCAAGCCGTCTGACGACGAGCCCCTCGCGGCGCTCGCGTTCAAGATCATGCGCGACCCGCACCTCGGCAAGCTCACCTTCGTCCGGGTTTACTCGGGCCGCCTGGAGGCCGGCACTGCGGTGCTGAACTCCGTCAAGGGCAAGAAGGAGCGCATCGGCAAGATCTACCGCATGCACGCCAACAAGCGTGAAGAGATCGAGTCGGTGGGCGCCGGTGACATCGTCGCCGTCATGGGCCTGAAGCAGACCACCACCGGTGAGACGCTGTGTGACGACAAGAACCCCGTGATCCTGGAGTCCATGGACTTCCCGGCTCCGGTCATCCAGGTCGCCATCGAGCCCAAGTCCAAGGGTGACCAGGAGAAGCTGGGTGTCGCCATCCAGTCTCTCGCGGAGGAGGACCCCTCCTTCCACGTTCACTCGGACGAAGAGACCGGCCAGACCATCCTCGGTGGTATGGGCGAGCTGCACCTCGAGGTGCTGGTCGACCGTATGAAGCGCGAGTTCAAGGTCGAGGCCAACGTCGGCAAGCCGCAGGTCGCTTACCGCGAGACGATCCGCCAGACGGTGGAGCGTCACGACTACACCCACAAGAAGCAGACCGGTGGTACCGGTCAGTTCGCCAAGGTGCAGATCGCGATCGAGCCGATCCTCGAGGCCGACGGTCCCGCGTACGAGTTCGTGAACAAGGTCACCGGTGGCCGCATCCCGAGGGAGTACATCCCCTCGGTCGACGCGGGTGCGCAGGAAGCCATGAAGTTCGGCATCCTCGCCGGCTACGAGATGACCGGCGTCCGCGTCATCCTTCTCGACGGTGGCTACCACGAGGTCGACTCCTCCGAGCTCGCCTTCAAGATCGCCGGTTCGCAGGCCTTCAAGGAGGCCGCGCGCAAGGCTTCTCCCGTGCTCCTCGAGCCGATGATGGCCGTCGAGGTCACCACGCCGGAGGAGTCCATGGGTGACGTCATCGGTGACATCAACTCCCGTCGTGGCCAGATCCAGGCCATGGAGGAGCGTCACGGTGCTCGCCTCGTGAAGGGCCTCGTGCCCCTCTCGGAGATGTTCGGCTACGTCGGAGACCTCCGCAGCAAGACCTCGGGTCGCGCCAGCTACTCGATGCAGTTCGACTCCTACGCCGAGGTTCCCCGGAACGTCGCCGAGGAGATCATCGCGAAGGCCAAGGGCGAGTAACTCTTCCGAGTACACGCTTTAGGCTTGTCACCGGAGCCTCAGGGGCAACAGGAGCAACCCTCCCGTTGCCCCGGGGGTACCGGCTATCCAGCAAAGATCACCTGGCGCCGATGAGCAAGGCGTACAGAACCACTCTCCAGGAGGACCCCGTGGCGAAGGCGAAGTTCGAGCGGACTAAGCCGCACGTCAACATCGGCACCATCGGTCACATTGACCACGGTAAGACGACCCTCACGGCCGCCATTACCAAGGTGCTGCACGACGCGTACCCGGACCTGAACGAGGCCTCGGCCTTCGACCAGATCGACAAGGCTCCCGAAGAGCGCCAGCGCGGTATCACCATCTCCATCGCGCACGTCGAGTACCAGACCGAGGCGCGTCACTACGCCCACGTCGACTGCCCGGGTCACGCGGACTACATCAAGAACATGATCACCGGTGCCGCGCAGATGGACGGCGCGATCCTCGTGGTCGCCGCCACCGACGGCCCGATGCCGCAGACCAAGGAGCACGTGCTCCTGGCCCGCCAGGTCGGCGTCCCCTACATCGTCGTCGCCCTGAACAAGGCCGACATGGTGGACGACGAGGAGATCCTGGAGCTCGTCGAGCTCGAGGTGCGCGAGCTCCTCTCCGACTACGAGTTCCCGGGCGACGACCTTCCGGTCGTCCGCGTCTCCGCGCTGAAGGCGCTCGAGGGCGACAAGGAGTGGGGCGAGAAGCTTCTCGGCCTCATGACCGCCGTCGACGAGGCCATCCCGACCCCGCCGCGTGACACCGAGCTGCCGTTCCTCATGCCCGTCGAGGACGTCTTCACGATCACCGGTCGCGGTACCGTCGTCACCGGCCGTATCGAGCGTGGTGTCCTGAAGGTCAACGAGACCGTCGACATCATCGGTATCAAGGAGACCAAGACCACCACCACGGTCACCGGTATCGAGATGTTCCGCAAGCTCCTCGACGAGGGCCAGGCGGGCGAGAACGTCGGTCTGCTCCTCCGTGGCATCAAGCGCGAGGACGTCGAGCGCGGCCAGGTCATCATCAAGCCCGGTTCGGTCACCCCGCACACCGAGTTCGAGGCCCAGGCCTACATCCTGTCGAAGGACGAGGGTGGCCGTCACACCCCCTTCTTCAACAACTACCGTCCGCAGTTCTACTTCCGTACCACGGACGTCACGGGTGTCGTCACCCTGCCGGCCGGCACGGAGATGGTCATGCCGGGCGACAACACCGAGATGACGGTCGCGCTGATCCAGCCGGTCGCCATGGAGGAAGGCCTCAAGTTCGCCATCCGTGAGGGTGGTCGTACCGTGGGCGCCGGCCAGGTCACCAAGATCACGAAGTAATTCGTGTTCTGACCTGGTAGCTCGCGCGAGCGGGCACCACGTTTGACAGGAGGGCCCCTTCCCCCGCCCCCGCCCGCCGGGGGAGCGGGCCCCGGGGCGGGGCGCCCCCGGGCGGACCCCCCCCGGGCGGGGGCGCGCCTCGGCGCGCCCCCCGGGCCCCACCCCCCCCGGGGCGCGGGCCCCCGGGGCCCCCGCCGCGCGGTCCACCCCCGGGGCCCCCGCGACGCCGGCCCCCCGGGGGGGGGTGCGGCCCTCTTCGCTACGCCGTGCCGTGCGCGGCGGCGGTCAGTTCACGCGCAGGGACTCGGTGAACTCGAGGCACGCCGCGTGGTCGGGCAGCAGGCCCGTCGCGAGGGCGTCGGCCAGCGACGGCGCGGCCTCGTCGCGGGCGGACAGCAGCGGGACCTCCGCCGGCCAGTCGATGCCCAGGTCCGGGTCCAGCGGGTGCACCGAGTGCTCGCCCGTCGGGTTGTACGTCTCCGAGCAGAGGTAGGACAGCGTGGCGTCGTCGCTCAGCGCGCAGAAGCCGTGGCCCATGCCTTCGGGGATGTAGACCGCACGGCGGTCCACGTCGTCCAGCCGGACGCCCTCCCAGCGGCCGAAGGTCGGGGAGCCGACCCGCAGGTCCACGATGACGTCGAGCACGGCGCCGCGCACGCAGGTGACGTACTTGGCCTGGCCGCGCGGGACGTCGGCGAAGTGGATGCCGCGCACCACACCGCGCTGGGAGACGGAGAGGTTCGCCTGCGCCAGGTTCAGCGGGTGGCCGACGACCTCGGCGAGACGGTCGAAGCGGTACCACTCCATGAACATGCCGCGCGGGTCGCCGTGCTGCTGAGGGGTGATCTCGAAGACGCCCCCGAGGGAGAGTTCGCGGAACTTCACCGGGAGGCCTCCTCTTCGAGCAGACCGATCAGGTAGTCCCCGTAGCCGCTCTTGAGGAGGGGCTCGGCCAGCGCGCGCAGCTGCGCGGAGTCGATCAGGCCCGCCCGCCAGGCGGCCTCCTCGATGCAGCCGATCTTGAAGCCCTGACGCTCCTCGATCACGCGCACGAACTCCGAGGCCTGCACCATCGACACGAAGGTGCCGGTGTCGAGCCAGGCGGTGCCGCGGTCGAGGATGGTGACATTCAGCTCACCGGCCTGGAGGTACGCGTCGTTGACGGCCGTGATCTCCAGCTCGCCGCGGGCGCTGGGCTTCAGGCCGCGGGCTATCTCCACGACGCGGTTGTCGTAGAAGTAGAGGCCCGGCACGGCGTAGCGCGACTTGGGCTTGACCGGCTTCTCCTCGATGGAGATGGCCTGGCCGTTCGCGTCGAACTCGACCACGCCGTACGCCGTCGGGTCCGCCACCGGGTACGCGAAGACCCGGCCGCCCTTGGAGTCGGTGTGCTCGGCCAGACGCGTGCCGAGGCCACTGCCGTGGAAGATGTTGTCGCCGAGGATCAGGGCGACCGAGTCGTCACCGATGAAGTCGGCGCCGAGCACGAAGGCCTGGGCGATGCCCTCGGGGCGCTCCTGGACGGCGTACTCCAGACGGATGCCGAACTGCGAGCCGTCGCCGAGCAGGCGCTCGAACTGGTCGCGGTCGTCCGGGGTGGTGATGACGAGGATCTCGCTGATCCCGGCCATGACCAGCGTCGAGAGCGGGTAGTAGATCATCGGCTTGTCGAAGACGGGCAGCAGCTGCTTCGAGACTGCCCGCGTCAGAGGCCAGAGTCGGGATCCGGTGCCGCCGGCCAAGAGAATTCCACGCATGGCCCAACCCTATGCGAGAGCAACGGGGGCGCGGGGTCTGGGTACATAACGGAATGGACGGGGCCCCGTGGCGGAGTAGGCGAGCGGCTAGACTGTTTGTATTATGCGCATCCTCGTGACCGGCGGCGCCGGCTTCATCGGTTCAGAATTCGTCCGCCAGCAGCTCGGTTCGGACCCCTCGGCCCAGATCACCGTCTTCGACAAGCTGACGTACTCAGGCGTCGAAGCCAACCTCGCTCCCGTCGCGGACCACCCCGGCTACGCCTTCGTCAAGGGTGACATCTGCGACGCCGAGGCCGTCGACCAGGTGATGCCCGGCCACGACGTCGTCGTGCACTTCGCCGCGGAGTCCCACGTGGACCGCTCGATCGCCGGCGCCGGACCCTTCGTGATGACCAACGTCGTGGGCACCCAGGTCCTCCTGGACGCCGCCCGCAAGCACGGTGTCGGCCGCTTCGTCCACATCTCCACCGACGAGGTGTACGGCTCGATCTCCGAGGGTTCCTGGACCGAGGAGTGGCCGCTGGTGCCCAACTCCCCGTACTCCGCCTCGAAGGCCTCCTCCGACCTGCTCGCGCTGGCCTACGCCCGGACGCACGGCATGGACGTCGTCGTCACGCGCTGCTCCAACAACTACGGGCACTACCAGTTCCCGGAGAAGGTCATCCCGCTGTTCGTCTCGAACCTGATGGACGGCAAGAAGGTCCCGCTGTACGGCCACGGCGGCAACGTCCGCGACTGGCTGCACGTCTCCGACCACTGCCGCGGCATCGACCTGGCGATGCGCAAGGGCCGCGGCGGCGAGGTCTACAACATCGGCGGCGGCGTCGAGCTCACCAACAAGGAGCTCACCGGCGTCCTGCTCGAGGCCGCCGGCCTCGGCTGGGACATGGTCGAGCGCGTCGAGGACCGCAAGGGCCACGACCTGCGCTACTCCATCGACATCAGCAAGATCGGCTCGGAGCTCGGCTACGCCCCGCAGGTCACCTTCGAGGACGGCATCGCGTCGACCATCGACTGGTACCGCGAGAACCGCGCCTGGTGGGAGCCTCTGAAGGCGAAGGCAGCGCTGCAGAAGTGACCGTGAATCCAGCCGGCGCGCGCTGGCTCGTCACCGGCGCCGCCGGCATGCTCGGCCAGGACGTCCTGGCCGTGCTCGAAGGCGCCGGGATCGAGTCCGCGGGGCTGAGCCGCGGCGACCTCGACATCACCGACCCGGCCGCCGTCCAGGCGGCCGTGGACGGTGCGGCCGTGGTCGTGAACTGCGCCGGCTGGACCGACGTCGACGGCGCGGAGACGGCCGAGGAGGCCGCCACCGCCGTCAACGGCACGGGTGTACGGAACCTCGCCGCGGCCTGCGCCGTGGCCGGGGCCCGGCTGCTGCACGTCTCCAGCGACTACGTGCTGCCGGGCGACGCCTCGCAGCCGTACCCCGAGTCCGCCCCGACCGGCCCGGTCAACGCCTACGGCCGCTCCAAGCTGGTCGGCGAGCGGGCCATCGCCGAACTGCTGCCGCGGGACGGCTACATCGTCCGCACCGCCTGGATGTACGGAGAGCACGGTCCGAACTTCGTCTCCACCATGCTCAAGCTCGCCACCCAGCGGGACACCGTCGACGTGGTCGACGACCAGCACGGCCAGCCCACCTGGTCGTACGCGCTCGCCCGGCGATTAGCCGAGCTCGGCCGAGCGGCTCTCGACGGCCGAGCCCCCGGCGGGGTGTACCACGGCACCGCGAGCGGCCGGACCACCTGGTTCGGACTCGCCCGCGAGACCTACCGGCTCAGCGGCCTGGACCCCGAGCGGATCCGGCCGACGGACTCCGCCACGTTCGTCCGCCCCGCAGTCCGTCCCGCCTTCAGCGTCCTCGCCCACGGCCGCTGGACCGAGGTCGGCCTGGCCCCGCTCGCGGACTGGCGCGAACAGCTGGCCGAAGCCCTGGCCCTCCCGGCCTTCGCGGTGCGCAACGGCGCGGACCGCGACGGGGGCGTCGGATGAGCTCCCCAGCGGGCCGGCCGTGCCGGACCGTCGGAGCCGCCGGAGCCCTCGCCCTGCTCACCGTCGCCCTCGCCCCGGGTGAGGCGGCTCACCCTGTGATCCTGACCCATCCTCCCGGCTCCGCCGCCGCAGTGCTCGCTATGCTGATCGCACTGAGGCCCGGTGTCCCCTCTACGGCTCCGGAAGCCGTCCAAGGCCCCGGAAAGACAGGCGTCGCGAGCCCGCTGGGCGCCGGCGCGGGCGGGAAATGACCGTGTCCGCCCCCGAAGTCCCACCGATCCCCGCGCACTTGTCCGTGCCACATATTGCTGGAGTTAGCGTGTCCCAATACGACGATGTCTGGCTGGTCATCCCGGCCTATAACGAGGGGCAGGTGATCGCCGACGTCGTCGAGGGAGCGCGCAAGACCTTTCCGAACATAGTCGTCGTCGACGACGGCAGCTCGGACGACTCGGCCCAGCACATCGCGACCACCGGGGCCCACCTGGTGCAGCACCCGGTCAACCTCGGCCAGGGTGCCGCCCTCCAGACCGGTCTCAAGTACGCGCTCTCCCAGCCGGGTGCCCGCTACTTCGCCACCTTCGACGCGGACGGCCAGCACCAGACCGACGACGTCGAGAAGATGGTCGCGGTACTGCGCGGCGGCGAGGCCGACGTCGTGCTCGGCTCGCGCTTCATCGAGCAGAACGGCCAAGTGCCGTGGATCAAGCGGGTCGTGCTGCGCACGGCCGCGGCCGTCAGCCCGACCGCCCGCAAGCTCAACCTCACCGACTCGCACAACGGCCTGCGCGTACTGGGCCGCAAGGCGGCGGAGCAGGTGCAGATCACGCACAACGGCATGGCCCACGCCTCCGAGATCGTCGGCTACCTGGCCGGCTCCGGACTGCGCGTCGTCGAGGTCCCCGTGAACATCCTCTACACCGACTACTCGCGCGCCAAGGGTCAGTCCCTGATCAACGGCGTCAACATCCTCTTCGACATCACCCTGCGGGAGCGTGGCCGCCGATGAAGTACTTCTGGATCCAGCTGGTGCTCATCCTGGGCTCCGTCTCGTTGGCCCTGATGTTCATACGCAACTGGGACCAGGCGAAGACGCGGGCCTGGAAGCGCATCGCCTTCTCCGTCTTCGTCGTCGTCAACGTCTACGCCGTGCTGCGCCCGACGGACGTCACCTGGCTCGCCCACGCGCTCGGCGTCGGCCGGGGCACCGACCTGGTGCTGTACGTGATGGTCCTGGCCATGGGCTTCCTCACCCTCAACACCTTCCTGCGCTTCCGCTCGCTGGAGAAGAAGATCACCGACCTGGCCCGGACGGTGGCCCTCAGCGAGGGCGTGCGCCACAACGGGGAGCGCCTCGGCCAGGACGCGGTCTCCCCGATCGTTCCGACCGGGTCCGCACCGTCCGCCGAGCTCGCGGCGACCGTGACGGCCGAGGCTCCGTCGGACTCCGTCAAGGCCTGAGGAACCGGGGGACCGCGATGGTGACCTTAGACTTCCTGATCCCCTACTACGGGGACGTCCGGTTGATGCAGGGCGCCGTGCGCAGCGTCCTGGCCCAGACGGATCCGGACTTCCGGCTCGTCGTCGTCGACGACGGCCAGGAGCCGGAGGTCCCCGGCTGGTTCGCGGCGCTCGGCGACGAGCGGGTCACCTACACCCGCAACGAGCGGAACCTCGGCATCACCGAGAACTTCAGGAAGTGCGTGCGCCTCTCGGAGGCCGACTACGTCGTCATCATGGGCTGCGACGACGTCCTCGACCGGCACTACGTGAGGACCGTACGGGACCTCGCGCGGGCCCAGCCGGGCATCGGCATGATCCAGCCCGGGGTCGAGATCATCGACTCCGAAGGCCGGGTCACCGCCGGACTGGTGGACAAGGTCAAGCGCATGGTCTACGCCCCGCGGGTCAAGGGCCGGCGCACGATGGCGGGGGAGGAGCTCGCCGTCAGCGTCCTGCGCGGGAACTGGCTGTACTTCCCGTCCATCGCCTGGCGGGGCGAGGCCCTGCGCCGGGTGAGCTTCCAGGCCGAGTACTCGGTGATCCAGGACCTCGCGCTCGTGGTCGACCTCCTCGAACTCGGCGAGGAGATGGTGATCGACCACGCGGCCCCCGTCTTCCAGTACCGCCGGCACGCCGTCAGCGAGTCCTCGGTCCAGGCCTTCACCGGCACCCGCTTCACCGAGGCCGCGCGCTACTTCGACGCGGTCGCCGGCCGGATGGACGCCCGCGGCTGGTCCAGGGCGGCCCGCGCCGCCCGCATCCACAGCGGCTCCCGCTTCCACGCCCTCTCGATGCTGCCGGGCGCCCTGCGTCACGGCCGGCGCGAGGGCGTCCGCAACCTGGCCCGGCACGCCTTCACCTCGGGCGTCCCCCGGTAGCACCGACGCCGCGTGACACGGCACGAGAAACGGCCTGCGGCCGGTCCCAGGACCGGCCGCAGGCCGTTGCGCATCGCCCGCGCACTACTTCTTGGCACGCTCCAGGGAGTAGCTGCCGCACTCGTGGTTGATCGCGAACATCGGGCACCGGCCGTTCCCCTGCCGCAGGTTGTGCGAGTTCCAGGCGAGCTGGGAGAGGGCGTTGTCATCGGGGGACCCGGGCATGTACTGGTTCGCGGTGGCGGAGCCCGCCATCCCGAAGAGCAGCGCCATCGCGCACAGCGCGCCGATGACACCCGCGGGGGACCGCTGGGTGAGCCGGTTCGGCAGGCGCGTCTCGTTCGCCCGCATCCAGTCCCGGACGCGCTGGGACGCGTAGTACGCCGCCAGTCCCGTGAGGGCGATCAGGCAGTACGTGATCTGGTGGCTGGTGCGCGGGTACAGCTGCACGACCCCGTCCTGCTCCATGTGCGAGGCGTACCAGTAGCGCAGCAGGAACGCGCTGGCCGTGCACGCGGCGAGGGTGATCACCGCCGGCTTGCGCATGGCCAGGCCGAGGGCCGTGGCCAGGCCGATCACCAGGACGACGCTGAACAGCTGGACACCGCCGAGCTCGCCGAGCGGCGGCAGGCCGATCGTGCGCTGCGCGCCGGGGGCGTTGTTGCCCCACATCGCGAAGTACGCCGGGTCGGTGGAGGTGTCGAAGTAGAAGAAGGTGTCCTTGGTGCCCCGCGAACGCAGCAGGCTCACCATGTACTTGCCGGCCAGCGCGAGGAACACGACCAGGGACGCGCCCAGCGGGAGCACGGCGTCCACCAGCGTCCGCTTGCCGCCCTCGCGGTACTTCAGCGCCAGGACGATCGTGAACAGCACGGCCACACCGACCGCGGACCAGACGAACCAGCCCGAGTACAGCAGGAATATCAGGGCGAGGACGGCCCCGAGCCCGCCGCCCATCAGCATCGACCTCTTGCGTCCCAGCAGACTGGAGCGCTGCACCACGTCGAGCAGCTTGGCGAGGACCGGGATCACGACGACGAGCACGAGCGCCGAGTACGGCTTGTACAGGTCCACCAGCGGCAGCATGGCGGTGACTCCGACGCCGAGCGCCCACAGCGGGGGCAGCAGCATGCGCCACACCAGGTAGGCGACGGGCCCGGAGATGGCGACGAAGCCGATCATCATCCACTTCGTGGCCTTGCCCATGTCACCGCCGAACACCTCGTACGCTCCGGCGAGCAGGTACGGGAACCCGGGCGGGTACATCGACGGCAGCGGCACCCCGTCGATGATGTTGAGCCCCCACTGCTGGAGGTAGCCGATGTCACCGCCGAGGCCGTTCAGCGGCCAGTCGGCGCCGCGCAGCGCCACCACGTGGCCGGCTGCCGTCACACCGGTGGCCAGACCGGCCACGGCGGCCGCGCCGACCCGCACGGCGACGGCGGGCACCATCCTGGCGAGGAGGAGATAGAGGAGTACGGTCGCCCCCAGCAGCACCAACAGCCGGAGCTGGATCGCCGCCAGGCCGCTGACCTGACCGATCCGTTCCATCGGGTTGACCCGCAGGCGCCAGCCCAGGAACGTGAGCAGCCCTGCGAAGAAGAGCGAGGTGCCCACCTCGGCGCCGATGAGTACCAGCGAGCGGGACATCCGGCGGTACGGCTTCGGCCGATCAGCCCGGCGCTCCGCGCCCGGTGTTGGTTTGAGGGCGATGTCTATCATGGCCTGTGACCTTACCGGCCCCCGCCCCCGTGGTGTGACGGCGATAAGGCCTCCAGAGCCCCCGGAGCAGCGGAATTACAGCCTCCGTACGGCAGCGGCCCCGGGGATTGTGAACGAATTCACGGGCGGGCGCCGCGGACGTTTCCGTTCCGTTCCCGCACACCCCCGCGCGCGGGTCCGCCCGGCGCCCCGGCTCAGTGCTTCCCGACGCGCTGCGGGGGGTTGTACGGAGCGCACCTGCCGTGCTCGGCGAACATCGGGCACTCCCCGTTCGACTGCCGCACGTTGTGCGCGGTCCAGGTCAGCTGCCCGTTGGAGCTCTCGCCCGGGCTCGCCGGCATGTAGGCGTTGGCGGTGGCCGACCCGGCCATCCCGAAGAGCAGCCCCAGCGCGCACAGCGCGCCGATGACCATGGCCCGGGGCGTGCCCGCGGCCCCGCGCCGCCTCCCGGCGCCCGCGGCGCCCTCGTGGGCGCGGGACCAGTCCCGGACCCGCTGCACGGTGAGGTACACCGCCAGACCCGTCAGCGCGATCAGGCAGTACGTGATCTGCACGCTGGTGCGCGGGTACAGCTGCACGGCACTGTCCCGCTCCATGTGCGAGGCGTACCAGTAGCGCAGCAGGAAGGCGCTCCCCGTGCAGGCGGCCAGGGTCAGCACGGCCGGGCGCCGCAGACCGAGGGTGAGGGCCACGCCCAGCCCGATCACCAGCACGATGCTGAACAGCTGGACGCCGCCGAGCTCACCCAGCGGCGCCCAGCCCGCCATGCGCTGACGGCCCGGGAACGCGCCGCCCCACATGGCGAAGTAGGCGGGGTCGCTGTAGGTGTCGAAGTAGAAGTACCCGTCCTTGGTGGAACCGCCCGTGGCGAGCAGGTTCACCAGGTAGCTGCCGGCCAGCAGGAGGAAGGCCGCGGTGGCGGCGCCCAGCGCCAGCAGCCCGTCCGCCAGGGCGCGCTTTCCGCCCGAGCGGGCGAGCCGTACCAGCAGGAGGGCGAACAGCACGACCATGCCGACCGCGGACCAGAGGAACCAGCCCGAGTACAGCAGGAACATCGCGGCGAGCAGCACCCCGAGCCCGGCGCCCGCGGCCGTCGCGCGCTTGCGTCCCAGCTCGGCGGAGCGCTGCACCACGTCGGCCAGCTTGGCGAAGACCGGGATCACGACGATCAGGACGAGCGCGGAGTACGGCTTGTACAGGTCCATCAGCGGCAGGGTCGAGGTCACCCCGACGCCCAGCGCCCACAGCGGCGGCAGCAGCATCCGCCAGGCCAGGTACGCGGCGGGCCCGGCGATCGCGGCGAAGCCGATCATCAGCCACTTCATGGCCTTCGGGACGTCGCCGTCGAAGAAGAGCTGCGCGGTGCTCGCGAGCAGGTGCGGGAAGCCGGGCGGGTACTCCTTGGGGAGCGCCACCCCGTCGATGATGTTGAAGGCCCACTGCTGGAGGTTCCCGGCGTCGGCCCAGTTCGCGTACATCGGCCAGTCGGTGCCGCGCAGGGCCACCACGTTGCCCGCCGCGATCACCCCGGTGGCGAGGCCCGCCACGGCCGCCGAGGCCAGCCGGACGGCGGCTCCCGGCCACATCCGGGCGAAGAAGGCGTACAGCAGCACGGTCGCGGCCAGCAGGAACAGCAGGCGCAGCTGGATCGCCGCCAGACCGCTCACCTGACCGATGCGCTCCACCGGATCCACCCGCAGGCGCCAGGCCAGTCCGGTGAGCAGCACCGCGGCGATGACAGACGTGGCCGCCTCGGCCGCGGTGACGGCTGCCTTGCGCGCGGGCCCGGCGCCCGCGCGGTGCGAGGCCCGGAGATCGGTGCCTGGTGCGGGCGAAGCGGCGATGTCTATCATGTCGGGGACCCTACCGGCCCGTACCTCCACGGTGCGATCTGGGCCGGGACCGCCGGACCGGTAAGGGCGCGACCCCTTGTACGGTGGAGCGCGGTGGGGGATGTGAAGGTCGTTCGAAGACGCGCCTTGGCTGTTCCGGGCCTGTGCGCCCCGGCCCTCCCGACCCGGAAACCCTGGCCGGACGCAGCGCCGGGCCGTACCCGCGGTGACACCCCGCGGAGGAAAGTGGACTGAGATGACAGAACTGGCCCCCGGGGCGGCCGGAACATCCGGCACGGCGCCCCGCCGGACCGGCACCGGAACCGCGGACGGCGAGACGGTCTCGTCCACGTCACCGAGCCGGCGCCCGTGGACGTCGAGGCGGTGGGTGCTCCCCGTCGCCGAGGTCGTGGTCAGCGTGGTGATGGCACTCGGCTACACGCTGCTGTGCAAGCACATCAGCGTGAACCCCCTCAACCGCATCGGCCAGGTCAGCGGCCTCGCCAAGATGCAGCAGTACGCGGCCGTCATCGGCCTGCCGGTGCTCGCGCTGCTCCTCTACACCGCGTACCGGAGCACGCTGCGCCATCACCAGCAGGTGAAGCGCCTGGTCTGCGCCGCCCTGGCCGGCCTGGCCACCGGCATCGTGGCCGGCGGCATCGTCGTCGCCCTGCGGGGCACCCCCTCGCCGCTCGGCGGCCAGGAGGGCGACCCGAGCGTCCTCGTGGAGATGGCCAACTCCTTCCTGCACGGCGAGGGCATGTCGGGCATCTACCCGCCCGGCTTCCCGGCCCTGATGGCGCTCTGGGCGAAGGTCCGCTATGGCGGCCTCGGCGGGGGCGGCTTCGCCCTGCACGACATGCAGATCTTCTTCACCGCCCTGGTCGGCCCGATGGCCTACCTGTCCTGGCGGCTGCTGCTGCGCCCCTTCTGGGCGCTGCTGATCGCGGTTCCGGCGTCGGTCCTCTTCGTCGACCCGATCCGCCCCTACAGCCACGTCGTCATGCTCGTCCTGCTCCCGCTGCTCGGCTACTGCCTGCGCGAGATGAGCCGGGCCGGCGAGCGCTCCGTGAGGTCGCTGCTGCTGCGCGGCGCGGGCTTCGGCCTGATCTTCGGCCTGCTCTTCCTCTGGTACTCCGGCTGGTACGTGTGGGCCGCGCCCGGCGCGGGCCTGCTCGCCCTGTTCGTCTTCCCCTGGCGCAAGGGCGGGGCGGCCCGCAAGCGGGCGGCGCTGTACATCGGATCCCTCCTGGTGACGGCCGGCGTGGTCGGCGCCCCGCTGCTCTACCAGATGGCCCGGCTCGGCTCCCAGTCCCCGGACCGCTACGCCTACCTCTCCGTCTACGTGGACCCGGCCTACGTGCTGGGCTGGTCCTCCGACCGGTCCGGCGGGCTGACCTACCAGAACTGGCCGGTGGCGGGCGAGATGGCGGGGCAGACCGGCGTCTCCCTGCTGCTGCTCTTCGGTGTGGCCCTCGCCATGGGCCTCGGCCTGCGCAGCATGATGGTCCGGACCGCTGCGGCCACGCTGGCCGGAGCGTGGCTCGCCCGCATGTGGTTCGCCTCGCACATGGCGCACGACAAGGCGGTCATGCTCTTCCCGCGGACCACCTGGATCATCATGTACTGCCTGATGATCCTGGCCGTGCTCGGTCTGATGGCGACGGTCCAGCGGGGTTCCCGCTGGGCCGAGCGCTCCCTGCGGCCGAGCGGCGAGGGACCCTCGGCGCGGGTCCTGCCGCGGCGCGTGGTCCAGCAGGTCTCGGCCGGCATGATCTGCGCGCTGGCGCTGTTCGGCACGATGGGCGCGTCCTGGTCCATCAACCGGTACATGCCCTCGCCCGAGAGCGACCAGATGGGCATCGACGCCTACCGGGCGCACAGCGTGAAGAAGGCCGACGGCACCTGCCCGCGCTACGCGCCGGTCAAGAACTGCGCCGACATCAACATCAGGTTCTGGAAGCAGAACGGCGACGACGGCAAGATCTGGTGCGGCGGCATCCATCCCGCCAAGTGGCCCGTGGTCTGCGGCCGCAAGGCCCCGCCCGGCATCTGAGCGCATCCCCCGGTCGCGGGGAGAACGACGGGGGTCCCCGGGACATGGTCCCGGGGACCCCCGCTGCGTGGCGCGGTTTGACCACTCAGCGTGGCGGGGTATTGTCTTCCGCCCGATTGGCCAGGTACGTGTCTCGTATGGCAGACTACTCAAGTTGCTCGGCTGAGTGCCGATGCTGCGCGCCTCCCGCCGGGAGGACCGGAAGCGAGTCCCACAGTACTCGTCGCCTTATCTGCCTTTCGGGGCAGCAATGGGGCGGACGTACGGGAATCTTCTGGGAAGTGTCAGCACGGTGCCTTCCAGGCACTCGGTGGGTGTTTGCCCCCGATCTGCGGTCTTGGGACCGCACCCCCTTGGACGAGGGAATTTCCGTATGGGAATTTTCTGTAGAGGGAGTGCGACACGCCCGACCGCGTGGGTCGGAGGAAAGCGGCGGAGCGATCCGCAGCCGACCGAGAGCCAGAGCGTTTCCACAACAGACAGGACTACGGAGTAGCCATGGCGGGACAGAAGATCCGCATCCGGCTCAAGGCCTACGACCACGAGGTCATCGATTCGTCGGCGAAGAAGATCGTCGAGACGGTGACGCGCACTGGTGCGTCGGTCGCGGGCCCGGTGCCGCTGCCCACTGAGAAGAACGTGTACTGCGTCATCAAGTCGCCGCACAAGTACAAGGACTCGCGCGAGCACTTCGAGATGCGCACGCACAAGCGCCTGATCGACATCCTCGACCCGACGCCCAAGACCGTTGACTCGCTGATGCGCCTGGACCTTCCGGCCGGCGTTGACATCGAGATCAAGCTCTGAGAGGCACGGAGAAGATGGCAAAGCAGATCAAGGGCGTCCTGGGCGAGAAGCTCGGCATGACCCAGGTCTGGGACGAGAACAACCGTGTCGTCCCGGTGACCGTCGTCAAGGCCGGGCCCTGCGTCGTTACCCAGGTCCGCAAGAACGATATCGATGGCTACGAGTCGGTCCAGATCGCCTTCGGCGAGATCGACCCGCGCAAGGTGAACAAGCCCCTCAAGGGTCACTTCGCCAAGGCCGATGTAACCCCGCGCCGCCACCTGGTGGAGCTCCGGACCTCTGACGCCAGCGAGTACACGCTCGGCCAGGAGATCACCGCCGCTGTGTTCGAGTCCGGCGTCAAGGTTGACGTCACGGGCAACAGCAAGGGCAAGGGCTTCGCCGGTGTCATGAAGCGTCACAACTTCAAGGGCCTCGGCGCCGGCCACGGCGTGCAGCGCAAGCACCGCTCCCCCGGTTCGATCGGTGGCTGCGCCACCCCTGGGCGTGTCTTCAAGGGCATGCGCATGGCCGGTCGTATGGGTAACGAGCGCGTCACCACCCAGAACCTGACCATCCACGCGGTTGACGCGGAGAAGGGTCTGCTCCTCATCAAGGGCGCGGTCCCCGGTCCGAACGGCGGCCTCGTCCTGGTCCGTACCGCGGCCAAGGGGGCTTGAGGTAATGAGCACCATTGACATCCTTTCGCCGGCAGGCGACAAGGCCGGTACCGTCGAGCTCCCCTCGGAGATCTTCGACGCGAAGACCAGCATTCCGCTGATCCACCAGGTCGTTGTCGCTCAGCTGGCTGCTGCCCGTCAGGGCACGCACAAGACCAAGCGTCGTGGCGAAGTCCGTGGTGGTGGCCGCAAGCCGTACCGCCAGAAGGGCACCGGCCGCGCGCGCCAGGGTTCGACCCGCGCTCCGCAGTTCGTCGGCGGTGGCGTCGTCCACGGCCCGCAGCCGCGTGACTACTCGCAGCGGACCCCGAAGAAGATGAAGGCCGCCGCTCTCCGCGGTGCCCTGTCGGACCGCGCGCGTCACTCCCGCATCCACATCGTCACCGGTGTGGTCGAGGGTGCCGCCTCCACGAAGGCCGCCAAGACGCTGTTCGGCAAGATCTCGGAGCGCAAGAACCTGCTCCTGGTCGTCGACCGCGCCGACGAGGCCTCGTGGCTGTCCGCCCGCAACCTGCCCCAGGTGCACATCCTGGAGCCGGGCCAGCTGAACACGTACGACGTGATCGTCTCTGACGACGTGGTCTTCACTCAGGCCGCTTTCGAGTCCTTCGTGTCTGGCCCCAAGGCCGATGAGACCGAAGGGAGCGACGCCTGATGTCTGAGGCGACCGTTACCAGCAAGACCTTCACCGACCCGCGCGACCTGCTGATCAAGCCGGTTGTCTCGGAGAAGAGCTACGCGCTGCTCGACGAGAACAAGTACACGTTCATCGTCGCGCCCGGCTCGAACAAGACCCAGATCAAGCAGGCCGTGGAAGCGGTCTTCTCGGTCAAGGTCACCGGGGTCAACACGATCAACCGTCAGGGTAAGCGCAAGCGCACCAAGACCGGTTTCGGCAAGCGCGCTGACACCAAGCGCGCCATCGTGACCCTCGCTGAAGGCGACCGAATCGACATCTTCGGCGGCCAGGCCTCCTAACGGAGGTCTAGTCGTCCGGAATCGGACGAGGACTGAGAAATGGGTATCCGCAAGTACAAGCCGACGACCCCGGGCCGTCGTGGCTCCAGCGTCGCCGACTTTGTCGAGATCACGCGGTCCACGCCGGAGAAGTCGCTGGTTCGCCCTCTGCACAGCAAGGGTGGCCGTAACAACACCGGCCGGATCACTGTTCGCCACCAGGGTGGTGGACACAAGCGCGCCTACCGCGTGATCGACTTCCGTCGTCACGACAAGGACGGCGTGCCGGCCAAGGTCGCGCACATCGAGTACGACCCGAACCGCACTGCGCGCATCGCGCTCCTGCACTACGCCGACGGTGAGAAGCGCTACATCATCGCGCCGAAGAACCTGAAGCAGGGTGACCGGATTGAGAACGGCCCCACGGCCGACATCAAGCCCGGTAACAACCTGGCGCTCCGCAACATCCCGGTCGGTACCACGATCCACGCGATCGAGCTCCGTCCCGGTGGTGGCGCGAAGTTCGCCCGCTCCGCTGGTGCCTCCGTGCAGCTGCTGGCGAAGGAGGGCACCATGGCCCACCTTCGTATGCCGTCCGGCGAGATCCGTCTCGTCGACGCCCGCTGCCGCGCCACCGTCGGTGAGGTCGGCAACGCCGAGCAGTCGAACATCAACTGGGGCAAGGCCGGCCGTATGCGCTGGAAGGGCGTTCGCCCCTCCGTCCGCGGTGTCGCGATGAACCCGGTCGACCACCCGCACGGTGGTGGTGAGGGTAAGACCAGCGGTGGTCGCCACCCGGTCTCCCCGTGGGGTCAGAAGGAGGGTCGTACTCGCTCGCCGAAGAAGGCTTCGAGCAAGTACATCGTCCGCCGCCGCAAGACGAACAAGAAGCGCTAGGAGCGGGTTTAGATGCCGCGCAGTCTCAAGAAGGGACCCTTCGTCGACGGACACCTCATCAAGAAGGTGGACGTACAGAACGAAGCCGGTACCAAGACCGTCATTAAGACCTGGTCCCGTCGCTCGATGATCATCCCGGCCATGCTGGGTCACACCATCGCGGTGCACAACGGCAAGATCCACGTCCCGGTGTTCGTCACCGAGTCGATGGTCGGCCACAAGCTCGGCGAGTTCTCGCCGACTCGCACCTTCCGCGGCCACGTCAAGGACGACCGGAAGTCGAAGCGCCGCTAAAGGCGGGGTGGTTACGACTATGACTTACACCGAAGGGACAACCATGGAAGCCAGGGCCCAGGCGCGGTACATCCGCGTCACGCCCATGAAGGCCCGCCGAGTGGTGGACCTTATCCGTGGCATGGATGCCACGGAGGCTCAGGCGGTCCTGCGTTTCGCCCCGCAGGCCGCGAGCGTGCCGGTTGGCAAGGTGCTCGACAGCGCCATTGCCAATGCCGCACACAACTACAACCACCCGGACGCCACCACGCTGGTCATCAGCGAGGCGTACGTGGACGAGGGCCCGACCCTGAAGCGGTTCCGTCCGCGTGCACAGGGCCGTGCCTACCGGATCCGCAAGCGGACCAGCCACATCACCGTGGTCGTCAGCAGCAAGGAAGGTTCCCGGTAATGGGCCAGAAGGTAAACCCGCACGGGTTCCGGCTCGGCATCACCACCGACTTCAAGTCGCGTTGGTACGCCGACAAGCTGTACAAGGACTACGTCAAGGAAGACGTCGCCATCCGCAGGATGATGACGTCCGGCATGGAGCGCGCCGGCATCTCGAAGGTTGAGATCGAGCGCACCCGTGACCGCGTGCGTGTGGACATCCACACCGCTCGTCCGGGCATCGTCATCGGTCGCCGTGGCGCCGAGGCCGACCGCATCCGCGGTGACCTCGAGAAGCTCACGGGCAAGCAGGTCCAGCTGAACATCCTCGAGGTCAAGAACCCCGAGCTTGACGCTCAGCTGGTTGCCCAGGCCGTTGCCGAGCAGCTCTCCTCCCGCGTCTCCTTCCGTCGCGCCATGCGTAAGAGCATGCAGGGCACGATGAAGGCCGGCGCCAAGGGCATCAAGATCCAGTGTGGCGGTCGCCTCGGCGGCGCCGAGATGTCCCGCTCCGAGTTCTACCGCGAAGGCCGTGTGCCGCTGCACACCCTGCGCGCGAACGTGGACTACGGCTTCTTCGAGGCCAAGACCACCTTCGGCCGTATCGGTGTGAAGGTCTGGATCTACAAGGGCGACGTCAAGAACATCGCCGAGGTTCGCGCCGAGAACGCTGCGGCCCGTGCGGGTAACCGCCCGGCCCGTGGTGCCGCAGGCGCTGGCGACCGTCCCGCCGGCCGTGGTGGCCGTGGTGGCGAGCGCGGCGGCCGTGGTGGCCGCAAGCCGCAGCAGGCTGCTGGTGCCGAGGCCCCCAAGGCCGACGCTCCCGCCGCCGCTCCGGCCGAGAGCACCGGAACGGAGGCCTGACCGACATGCTGATCCCTCGTAGGGTCAAGCACCGCAAGCAGCACCACCCGAAGCGCCGTGGTATGGCCAAGGGCGGTACTGAGGTCTCGTTCGGCGAGTACGGCATCCAGGCGCTTACCCCCGCCTACGTGACGAACCGCCAGATCGAGGCGGCTCGTATCGCGATGACCCGCCACATCAAGCGTGGCGGCAAGGTCTGGATCAACATCTACCCGGACCGTCCCCTGACGAAGAAGCCTGCCGAGACCCGCATGGGTTCCGGTAAGGGTTCTCCCGAGTGGTGGATCGCGAACGTGCACCCGGGCCGGGTCATGTTCGAGCTGTCCTACCCGAACGAGAAGATTGCTCGTGAGGCGCTCACCCGCGCTGCTCACAAGCTTCCGATGAAGTGCCGGATTGTTCGGCGCGAGGCAGGTGAGTCGTGATGGCGACGGGAACCAAGGCGTCCGAGCTGCGTGAGCTCGGCAACGAGGAGCTCGTTGGCAAGCTGCGCGAGGCCAAGGAGGAGCTGTTCAAGCTCCGTTTCCAGGCGGCCACGGGCCAGCTGGAGAACAACGGCCGGCTCAGGTCCGTCCGTAAGGACATCGCTCGCATCTACACCCTGATGCACGAGCGTGAGCTCGGTATCGAGACGGTGGAGAGCGCCTGATGAGCGAGAAGAACGTGACTGAGACGACTGACCGCGGCTTCCGCAAGACCCGTGAGGGTCTCGTCGTCAGCGACAAGATGGACAAGACCGTCGTCGTCGCTGTCGAAGACCGCGTGAAGCACGCGCTGTACGGCAAGGTCATCCGCCGTACGAACAAGCTCAAGGCTCACGACGAGCAGAACGCTGCCGGCGTCGGCGACCGCGTCCTCATCATGGAGACGCGTCCGCTGTCGGCGAGCAAGCGCTGGCGCATCGTCGAGATCCTCGAGAAGGCCAAGTAACCATCTGAGGCCCTGGGCACCAGCCCAGGGGCCCCTCAGGTTCGTTCCGCCAGGCTCGGTGGGGGCGGTAGCTCTTCGGAGTGATGCCCCCGCCGGGAACCGGCAGACAAACAGGAGATAGACGTGATCCAGCAGGAGTCGCGACTGCGTGTCGCCGACAACACTGGTGCCAAGGAAATCCTTTGCATCCGTGTTCTCGGTGGCTCCGGTCGCCGCTACGCGGGCATCGGTGACGTCATCGTTGCCACCGTCAAGGACGCGATCCCCGGTGGCAACGTGAAGAAGGGTGACGTCGTCAAGGCGGTCATCGTTCGCACCGTGAAGGAACGCCGCCGCCAGGACGGCTCGTACATCCGCTTCGACGAGAACGCCGCCGTCATTCTGAAGAACGACGGCGACCCTCGCGGCACCCGTATCTTCGGCCCGGTGGGCCGTGAGCTGCGCGAGAAGAAGTTCATGAAGATCATCTCGCTCGCGCCGGAGGTGCTGTAAGCATGAAGATCAAGAAGGGCGACCTGGTTCAGGTCATCACCGGTAAGGACAAGGGCAAGCAGGGCAAGGTCATCATGGCCATCCCTACTGAGAACCGCGTCCTCGTCGAGGGTGTCAACCGGGTCAAGAAGCACACCAAGGCCGGTCAGACCGCTGGTGGTTCGCAGACCGGTGGCATCGTGATCACCGAGGCGCCGATCCACGTCAGCAACGTTCAGCTGGTTGTGGAGAAGGACGGCCAGAAGGTCGTTACCCGCGTCGGTTTCCGCTTCGATGACGAGGGCAACAAGATCCGCGTTGCCAAGCGGACGGGTGAGGACATCTGATGGCTACCACTCCGCGACTCAAGACGAAGTACCGCGAGGACATCGCGGGCAAGCTGCGTGAGGAGTTCTCCTACGAGAACGTCATGCAGATCCCCGGCCTCGTGAAGATCGTGGTCAACATGGGTGTGGGCGACGCCGCCCGCGACTCCAAGCTGATCGACGGCGCCATCAAGGACCTGACGACGATCACCGGTCAGAAGCCGGCCGTCACGAAGGCCCGCAAGTCCATCGCGCAGTTCAAGCTGCGTGAGGGTCAGCCGATCGGCTGCCACGTCACCCTCCGCGGTGACCGCATGTGGGAGTTCCTGGACCGTACGCTGTCGCTCGCGCTGCCGCGTATCCGTGACTTCCGTGGTCTGTCGCCGAAGCAGTTCGACGGCCGTGGCAACTACACCTTCGGTCTCACGGAGCAGGTCATGTTCCACGAGATCGACCAGGACAAGATCGACCGTACCCGGGGTATGGACATCACCGTGGTCACCACGGCGACCAACGACGATGAGGGCCGCGCCCTCCTTCGTCACCTCGGCTTCCCCTTCAAGGAGGCGTAAGCGAGATGGCGAAGAAGGCTCTCATCGCGAAGGCTGCCCGCAAGCCCAAGTTCGGTGTGCGTGCGTACACCCGCTGCCAGCGCTGCGGTCGCCCCCACTCCGTGTACCGCAAGTTCGGCCTGTGCCGCGTCTGCCTTCGTGAGATGGCTCACCGTGGCGAGCTGCCGGGCGTGACCAAGAGCTCCTGGTAATCCCTCTCGTCCGCAAGGACTTGAGCGGTACCAGGCACTCTCGGTAAGCATCTGGACGTCGGATGCCCGGCCGCGCATGCCTTAGGCTTGTGTGGTTGGGCGTCCGCCGCCCATAACGACTTACTACGCCGTAGGTCCCCGCACCGCACCCGTCCCGCCACTGAGTGGGGAGAGGGATGGCGCATACAGGAAACCCCGGCGAGAGAGGCCGAAGGCCACTTCATGACCATGACTGACCCGATCGCAGACATGCTGACCCGTCTGCGTAACGCTAACTCGGCGTACCACGACACCGTGGTGATGCCGCACAGCAAGATCAAGTCGCACATCGCGGAGATCCTCAAGCAAGAGGGTTTCATCACCGGCTGGAAGGTCGAGGACGCCGAGGTCGGCAAGAACCTCGTCCTCGAGCTGAAGTTCGGGCCGAACCGTGAGCGCTCCATCGCGGGCATCAAGCGGATCTCGAAGCCCGGTCTGCGCGTGTACGCAAAGTCCACCAACCTGCCGAAGGTGCTCGGCGGCCTGGGCGTGGCGATCATCTCCACGTCCCACGGTCTCCTGACCGGCCAGCAGGCAGGCAAGAAGGGCGTAGGTGGGGAAGTCCTCGCCTACGTCTGGTAGTCGGGAACGGAGGAAAAGCAATGTCGCGAATCGGCAAGCTCCCCATCCAGGTTCCCGCCGGTGTGGACGTCACCATCGATGGCCGCACGGTCGCGGTGAAGGGCCCCAAGGGTTCCCTCTCGCACACCGTCGCTGCGCCCATCGAGATCGTCAAGGGTGAGGACGGCGTTCTGAACGTCATCCGCCCGAACGACGAGCGTCAGAACAAGGCCCTGCACGGCCTGTCCCGCACGCTGGTGGCGAACATGATCACCGGCGTGACCGCGGGTTACGTCAAGGCGCTCGAGATCAGCGGTGTCGGTTACCGCGTCGCCGCGAAGGGCTCCAACCTGGAGTTCCAGCTTGGTTACAGCCACCCGATCCTGATCGAGGCGCCCGAGGGCATCTCCTTCAAGGTCGAGTCGCCCACCAAGTTCTCGGTCGAGGGCATCGACAAGCAGAAGGTCGGCGAGGTCGCCGCCAACATCCGCAAGCTGCGGAAGCCCGACCCGTACAAGGCCAAGGGTGTCAAGTACGCCGGCGAAGTCATCCGCCGCAAGGTCGGAAAGGCTGGTAAGTAGCCATGGCATACGGTGTGAAGATCGCCAAGGGCGACGCGTACAAGCGCGCTGCCAAGGCTCGCCGCCACATCCGCATTCGCAAGAACGTGTCGGGTACGGCGGAGCGTCCGCGCCTCGTCGTGACGCGTTCCAACCGCAACATCGTTGCTCAGGTCATCGACGACCTCCAGGGTCACACCCTGGCGTCCGCGTCGACCCTGGACACCTCGATCCGCGGTGGCGAAGGCGACAAGAGCGCCCAGGCCCAGGCCGTCGGCGCACTCGTCGCCGAGCGTGCCAAGGCCGCGGGTGTCGAGACCGTCGTGTTCGACCGCGGTGGCAACCGATACGCCGGGCGCATTGCCGCTCTGGCTGACGCCGCCCGCGAAGCCGGGCTGAAGTTCTAAGCCCCGGTTCCGGGACTCACGGACGTAACAGAGAGAGGTAATCCAATGGCTGGACCCCAGCGCCGCGGAAGCGGTGCCGGTGGCGGCGAGCGGCGGGACCGGAAGGGTCGCGACGGTGGCCCTGCCGCCGAGAAGACCGCTTACGTTGAGCGCGTTGTCGCGATCAACCGCGTCGCCAAGGTTGTCAAGGGTGGTCGCCGCTTCAGCTTCACCGCGCTGGTCGTGGTGGGCGACGGTGACGGCACCGTAGGTGTCGGTTACGGCAAGGCCAAGGAAGTTCCCGCGGCCATCGCCAAGGGTGTCGAGGAAGCCAAGAAGTCCTTCTTCAAGGTTCCGCGCATCCAGGGCACGATCCCTCACCCGATCACGGGCGAGCGTGCGGCCGGCGTCGTGCTCCTGAAGCCGGCTTCCCCCGGTACCGGCGTTATCGCCGGTGGCCCGGTGCGCGCCGTTCTCGAGTGCGCCGGCGTTCACGACATCCTGTCGAAGTCGCTCGGCTCTTCGAACGCGATCAACATCGTGCACGCGACCGTGGCGGCCCTCAAGGGCCTGCAGCGTCCCGAGGAGATCGCGGCTCGCCGTGGTCTGCCCCTCGAGGACGTCGCTCCCGCGGCTCTGCTGCGCGCACGTGCCGGGGCGGGTGCGTAATGGCTCGCCTCAAGGTCACGCAGATCAAGTCGTACATCGGCAGCAAGCAGAACCACCGTGACACGCTGCGTTCGCTCGGGCTCAAGCGCCTGAACGACGTCGTCGTCAAGGAGGACCGCCCCGAGTTCCGCGGAATGGTTCACACCGTCCGCCACCTCGTGACGGTTGAGGAGGTTGACTAACATGGCTGAAAACAGCCCGCTGAAGGCCCACAACCTCCGTCCCGCCCCCGGCGCCAAGACCGCGAAGACCCGTGTCGGTCGTGGTGAGGCGTCGAAGGGTAAGACGGCAGGTCGTGGTACCAAGGGCCAGAAGGCCCGTTACCAGATCCCGGTGCGCTTCGAGGGTGGGCAGATGCCCCTCCACATGCGCCTGCCGAAGCTCAAGGGCTTCAAGAACCCGTTCCGCACCGAGTTCCAGGTCGTGAACCTGGACAAGCTCGGCGCTCTCTACCCCGAGGGTGGAGAAGTCACGGTGGCCGACCTGGTCGCCAAGGGCGCGGTTCGCAAGAACAGCCTCGTCAAGGTCCTGGGCCAGGGCGAGATCTCCGTGGCGCTGCAGGTTTCGGTTGACGCCGTTTCCGGCTCCGCCAAGGAGAAGATCGCCGCCGCTGGTGGCACCGTGACCGAGCTCGTCTAAGACGAACTCAGTGACAAATAGCTAGAAACCCGACCGGGGGTGCCTCACATATGGGGCATCCCCGGTTGGTCGTTCCACGGGGGGCTCAGTCGCCGGTATGGTGGCCTGCACCTTTGCTTGTACGTATTCGTCGATCCCTCAGACCGTCACCTCTGACGCAGTAGCGCGGGGGTCGCAGGAGGCACCGTGCTCACCGCGTTCGCCCGGGCGTTCAAGACGCCCGACCTGCGCAAGAAGCTGCTCTTCACGCTCGGCATCATCGTGCTGTATCGGCTCGGGTCCCATGTACCGGTACCCGGCGTGAGCTACAAGAACGTTCAGATCTGTGTCGACTCGGCCGGGAGCAGCAACAGCCTCTTCGGTCTCGTCAACATGTTCAGCGGCGGTGCGCTGCTGCAGATCACGATCTTCGCGCTCGGCATCATGCCCTACATCACGGCGAGCATCATTCTGCAGCTGCTGACCGTGGTCATCCCGAAGCTGGAGAACCTCAAAAAAGAGGGTCAAGCCGGTACTTCGAAGATCACTCAGTACACGCGCTATCTGACGGTCGCGCTCGCGATCCTGCAGGGCACCGGCCTCGTCGCCACCGCCCGCAGCGGCGCCCTCTTCCAGGGCTGCGCGGTCAAAGACCTGATCGTTCCGGACCGGTCGATCTTCACCACCGTCGTCATGGTGCTCACCATGACCGCGGGCACCTGCCTGGTCATGTGGCTCGGTGAGCTCATCACCGACCGCGGCATCGGCAACGGTATGTCGATCCTGATGTTCATCTCGATCGCCGCGGGCTTCGTCGGCGCCCTCTGGCAGATCAAGCTCCAGGGCAAGATCGCGGACGGCTGGGTCGAGTTCGGCGTGGTCATCCTGGTCGGCCTCGCGATGGTGGCCCTGGTGGTCTTCGTCGAGCAGGCGCAGCGACGGATCCCCGTCCAGTACGCGAAGCGCATGATCGGCCGCCGTGCTTACGGCGGCACCTCGACGTACATCCCGCTCAAGGTGAACCAGGCCGGTGTCATCCCGGTCATCTTCGCCTCGTCGCTGCTGTACATCCCGGCACTGATCGTCCAGTTCAGCGGTTCGACCGCCGGCTGGGCGACGTGGATCCAGAAGCACTTCGTCAAGGGCGATCACCCGTACTACATCGCCGCCTACTTCCTCCTGATCGTTTTCTTCGCGTTCTTCTACGTGGCGATCTCGTTCAACCCCGAGGAAGTTGCGGACAACATGAAGAAGTATGGTGGGTTCATCCCGGGCATCCGCGCCGGTCGGCCCACCGCCGAGTACCTCAGCTACGTACTCAACCGGATCACCTGGCCGGGGTCGCTGTACCTGGGTCTCATCGCTCTTGTGCCGACGATGGCGTTGGCGGGCTTCGGCGCGAACCAGAACTTCCCGTTCGGCGGGACGAGCATCCTGATCATCGTGGGTGTGGGTCTGGAGACCGTGAAGCAGATCGAGAGCCAGCTCCAGCAGCGTAATTACGAAGGGTTCCTCCGCTGATGCGAATCGTCCTCGTCGGACCGCCCGGTGCGGGCAAGGGAACGCAGGCGGCCGTGCTCGCCAAGACCCTGTCCATCCCGCACATCTCCACGGGCGACCTGTTCCGGGCCAACATCAGCCAGGGCACCGAGCTCGGCCGGCGCGCGAAGGCGTTCATGGACGCCGGCGACCTCGTCCCGGACGAGGTCACCATCAGCATGGCCAAGGACCGCATGGAGCAGGCGGACGCCGCGGGCGGCTTCCTGCTCGACGGCTTCCCGCGCAACGTCTCCCAGGCCGAGGCCCTCGACGTGATGCTGAAGACCGAGGGCATGAACCTCGACGCCGTCCTCGACCTGGAGGTCGAGGAGGACGAGGTCGTGAAGCGTCTCGCCGGCCGGCGCACGTGCCGCAACGACGGCGGGCACGTCTTCCACGTCGCGTACGCCCCGCCGAAGATCGAGGGTGTCTGTGACATCTGCGGCGGCGAGCTGTACGTGCGCGAGGACCAGTCCGAGGACGCGGTCCGCAACCGGCTGGAGGTCTACCACACCCAGACCGAGCCGATCATCGACTACTACAAGGCCCAGGGCCTCGTGTCGACGATCCCGGCCCTGGGTGAGGTCAAGGACGTCACGCAGCGCGCGATGGACGCCCTCAAGAAGTAGTTTCCCTGCAGTGCAGCCACGGCCGCGGTGTCCCCAGGACGCCGCGGCCGTACTGTTGACGCGACCCCGAACCGAAGGTGGAAGGCAATTCCCATGGTCCAGATCAAGACCCCCGAGCAGATCGTGAAGATGCGCGAGGCGGGACTGGTCGTCGCCGCGATCCACGCGGCGACCCGTGAGGCGGCCGTGCCCGGCGCCACGACGCGGGATCTGGACATGGTGGCCCGCAAGGTCATCGCCGACGCCGGCGCCAAGTCGAACTTCCTCGGCTACGGGGGCTTCCCCGCGACCATCTGCACCTCGGTCAACGAGGTCGTCGTCCACGGCATCCCGGACGACAAGACGGTCCTCAAGGACGGCGACATCATGTCGATCGACGCCGGCGCCATCATCGACGGCTGGCACGGCGACGCCGCGTACACCGCCTTCGTGGGCACCGGGCACGCCCCTGAGCTCCTGGAGCTCTCCCGGGTGACCGAGGAGTCCATGTGGGCCGGCATCGCCGCCATGAAGCTCGGCAACCGCCTCGTGGACATCTCCAAGGCGATCGAGACGTACATCAAGCGCCAGCCGCGTCCGACCACGGGTGAGCACAGCCTCGGCAAGTTCGGGATCATCGAGGACTACGGCGGCCACGGCATCGGCTCCGAGATGCACATGGACCCCCACCTGCTGAACTACGTCTCCCGCAAGCGGGGCAAGGGGATCAAGCTGGTCCCGGGCCTCTGCCTGGCGATCGAGCCGATGGTCTCCCTGGGCACGGCCCAGACGGAGGTCCTGGCCGACGACTGGACGGTCATCACCACGGACGGCACCTGGTCCTCGCACTGGGAGCACTCCATCGCCCTGACCGAGGCGGGCCCGATCGTGCTGACCTCCCCGGACTGCGGCAAGGCGAAGCTGGCGGAGTACGGCATCACGACCGCGCCGGACCCGCTGGGCTGAGCGCGGCCCTGCCCGCCCGGGGCGCCCGCGGCGGCGCGCGCGGGGCAAGGGTTGGTGATCTACCCTGTAGGGCACACTTTCCGGATTAGTTTTCCGGAGGGCCCTGACGTAGACTGACTCGTCGGCTCCTTTGCACCCGCATGTCCGCATGCGAAGGCGGGGAGCTGATCAAGGTAGCCGATTCGAAAGGCGAAGCGTGGCCAAGAAGCAAGGTGCCATCGAAATCGAGGGCACCGTGATCGAGTCCCTCCCGAACGCGATGTTCAAGGTGGAACTCCAGAACGGTCACAAGGTCCTCGCGCACATCAGCGGCAAGATGCGCATGCACTACATCCGCATCCTCCCTGATGACCGGGTCGTCGTGGAGCTCTCTCCGTACGACCTGACGCGTGGCCGGATCGTCTACCGATACAAGTAGATCTTGTCTTCACTCCCGTCCGGACGGCTTGTCCTGGCGCGGGTGGTGGCACTGACCCGGAGAACCTCACCCACATGAAGGTCAAGCCGAGCGTCAAGAAGATCTGCGACAAGTGCAAGGTGATCCGCCGTCACGGTCGGGTCATGGTCATCTGCGACAACCTGCGCCACAAGCAGCGCCAGGGCTGACGCACGCCGACCGACCTGCACTCCGCAGTTCTTCGCGCGACGTAAGAAAACGTACATACGCAGAACCCGCCCAGTCCTGACCAGGACCGGCGGCACCTCCGGCGGGGGCCGGGGACCCGGACGTACCACCACCCAGCAGGTGTGGTCGGCGGTCGGGGTTGGTTCTGCGGAAGACCCCCGAACACACAGGAGCCATTGAATGGCACGCGTTTCCGGTGTTGACATCCCGCGCGAAAAGCGTGTGGAGATCGCACTTACCTACGTCTTCGGTGTCGGTCGCACCCGGTCCAAGGAAATCCTTGCGGCCACCGGTGTGAACCCCGACACCCGCGTTCGTGACCTGGCCGAAGAGGACCTGGTCAAGATCCGCGAGTACGTGGACGCCAACCTCCGCACCGAGGGTGACCTCCGCCGCGAGATCCAGGCCGACATCCGCCGCAAGGTCGAGATCCAGTGCTACCAGGGTATCCGCCACCGTCGCGGCCTCCCGGTGCACGGCCAGCGCACCAGCACGAACGCGCGTACCCGTAAGGGCCCGCGTCGCGCGATCGCCGGTAAGAAGAAGCCGGGCAAGAAGTAGTCCTGTTCAGCGGTCTTGCGCTGTAGGACCGACCACCTCCCGTAGGAGATTTAGATGCCCCCCAAGGGTCGTCAGGGCGCTGCCAAGAAGGTGCGCCGCAAGGAAAAGAAGAACGTCGCTCATGGGCACGCCCACATCAAGAGCACGTTCAACAACACCATCGTCTCGATCACGGACCCCGCGGGCAACGTGATCTCCTGGGCCTCCGCCGGCCACGTCGGCTTCAAGGGCTCGCGCAAGTCCACCCCCTTCGCCGCGCAGATGGCCGCCGAGTCGGCCGCCCGTCGCGCGCAGGAGCACGGCATGCGCAAGGTCGACGTCTTCGTCAAGGGTCCCGGCTCCGGCCGTGAGACCGCGATCCGCTCCCTCCAGGCCACCGGCCTCGAGGTCGGCTCGATCCAGGACGTCACCCCCACCCCGCACAACGGCTGCCGTCCGCCGAAGCGCCGCCGCGTCTGACGCAGCGCGCTCAGGTTCCGCACCTGTGCGTTTTTGAGTGTCCGGGCGGTACGAACCCCTCGCTGGGGACGTACCGCCCGTACCCTTGTAGTCCGCGGCCCCGTGCCGCGTCCGTCGGGCGTCAAATAGTGGGCGTCCACGAATGAAGGAACACACATGCTTATCGCTCAGCGTCCGTCGCTGACCGAAGAGGTCGTCGACGAATACCGCTCGCGCTTCGTGATCGAGCCGCTGGAGCCGGGCTTCGGCTACACCCTCGGCAACTCGCTCCGCCGCACGCTCCTGTCCTCGATCCCGGGTGCCGCTGTCACCAGCATCCGCGTGGACGGCGTCCTGCACGAGTTCACCACCGTGCCGGGCGTCAAGGAAGACGTCACCGACATCATCCTCAACATCAAGCAGCTGGTCGTCTCCTCGGAGCACGACGAGCCGGTCGTGATGTACCTGCGCAAGCAGGGTCCCGGCCTGGTCACCGCTGCCGACATCGCGCCCCCGGCCGGTGTCGAGGTGCACAACCCGGACCTGGTCCTCGCCACGCTCAACGGCAAGGGCAAGCTGGAGATGGAGCTGACCGTCGAGCGCGGTCGCGGCTACGTCTCCGCCGTCCAGAACAAGCAGGTCGGCCAGGAGATCGGTCGCATCCCGATCGACTCCATCTACAGCCCCGTCCTCAAGGTCACCTACAAGGTCGAGGCGACCCGAGTCGAGCAGCGCACCGACTTCGACAAGCTGATCGTCGACGTCGAGACCAAGCAGGCCATGCGCCCGCGCGACGCCATGGCGTCCGCCGGCAAGACCCTGGTCGAGCTGTTCGGCCTGGCGCGTGAGCTCAACATCGACGCCGAGGGCATCGACATGGGCCCGTCCCCGACCGACGCGGCCCTGGCCGCCGATCTGGCGCTGCCGATCGAGGAGCTCGAGCTCACGGTCCGTTCGTACAACTGCCTCAAGCGCGAGGGCATCCACTCCGTGGGTGAGCTCGTCGCCCGCTCCGAGGCGGACCTGCTCGACATCCGCAACTTCGGTGCGAAGTCGATCGACGAGGTCAAGGCGAAGCTGGCCGGCATGGGCCTGGCCCTCAAGGACAGCCCGCCCGGATTCGACCCGACCGCCGCCGCCGACGCCTTCGGCGCCGACGATGACGCGGACGCCGGTTTCGTCGAGACCGAGCAGTACTAAGCGCCACCAGCGCGACTGAAACTTTCCCGGGGCGTCCGCTTCGGGGGAACTGACACCGGTACCTGACACGGCCGGTGCAGATATGAAGGAGTATGACCATGCCGCGTCCCGCAAAGGGTGCCCGTCTGGGCGGCAGCGCCGCGCACGAGAAGCACCTCCTCGCGAACCTCGCGAAGGCGCTCTTCGAGCACGGCCGCATCACCACCACCGAGGCCAAGGCCCGTCGCCTGCGTCCCTACGCCGAGCGTCTGGTGACCAAGGCCAAGAAGGGCGACATCCACAACCGTCGCCTGGTGCTGCAGACGATCACGGACAAGAGCATCGTGCACACGCTCTTCACCGAGATCGCCCCGCGCTACGAGAACCGCCCCGGTGGTTACACGCGCATCACCAAGATCGGCAACCGTCGTGGCGACAACGCCCCGATGGCCGTGATCGAGCTGGTCGAGGCCCTTACGGTCGCCCAGCAGGCCACTGGTGAGGCCGAGGCCGCCACCAAGCGCGCCGCGAAGGACGCCGAGGCCGTGGCCGAGGCTCCCGCCGCCGAGGAGACCAAGGAGGCCTGATCCTCCGGGATCGAGCTTTCTTGATCGGCTCTGAACGGGCCCGCCCCCTTCCGGGGGCGGGCCCGTTCTGCGTTTCCCCGGCGTTCCAGGCGCTCCGGCGCTTCTTTGAGCTTCTGAGAGGATCGGTCACGTGAGTGACGAGGTGGAGCCCGGACACGTCCGGGTCAGGCTGGACCTGAGCTATGACGGCAAGGACTTCTCCGGCTGGGCGAAGCAGCGGGTGCTGCGGACCGTCCAGGGCGAGCTGGAGTCGGCCCTGCAGACCGTGATGCGGCTGCCGGACCCGGTCGAGCTGACCGTGGCCGGGCGTACGGACGCGGGCGTGCACGCCCGGGGGCAGGTCGCGCAGTTCGACGTGCGCGACGAGGTGTGGGCCGAGCACCAGGACAAGCTGCTGCGCCGCCTCGCGGGCCGGCTGCCGCACGACGTACGGGTGTGGAAGGCCGCACAGGCCCCGGCCGGCTTCAACGCGCGGTTCTCCGCGATCTGGCGCCGCTACGCCTACCGCGTCGGCGACCACCAGGCCGGCGTGGACCCGCTGCGCCGCGGCCACGTGCTGTGGCACCAGTGGCCCCTGGACGTGGACGCCATGAACGAGGCCGCCGCCGCGCTGCTGGGGGAGCACGACTTCGCCGCGTACTGCAAGAAGCGCGAGGGGGCCACGACGATCCGTACCCTCCAGCAGCTCTCCTGGGAGCGGGGCGAGGACGGGATCGTCACCGCCACCGTCCGGGCCGACGCCTTCTGCCACAACATGGTCCGCTCGCTCGTGGGCGCCCTGCTGCACGTCGGCGACGGCCACCGGCCGACCGACTGGCCGGGGAAGGTGCTCGGGGCCGCCGTGCGGGATTCCTCGGTGCACGTGGTCAAGCCGCACGGGCTGACGCTCGAGGAGGTCGGCTACCCGGCCGACGAGCTGCTCGCCGCGCGCAGCAAGGAGGCGCGCAACCTGCGCACCCTGCCCGGGGCCGGCTGCTGCTGAGCGGCGGCTAATCCGTTTGGGCGGATCGGCGCCGGACCTGGACAATGCCGGGCATGGGACATCTCGAAGCCAGCCACCTGGAGTACTACCTTCCCGACGGGCGGGTCCTGCTCCCCGACGTCTCCTTCCGCGTGGGGGAGGGGTCGGTCGTCGCCCTGGTGGGGGCGAACGGGGCCGGCAAGACCACGCTCCTGAAGATGATCTCCGGCGAGCTCCAGCCGCACGGCGGCGCGGTCACCGTGAGCGGTGGGCTGGGCGTGATGTCGCAGTTCGTGGGCTCGGTCCGCGACGAGACGACCGTCCGGGACCTGCTGGTCTCGGTGGCCCAGCCGCGGATCCGGGAGGCGGCGAAGGCCGTGGACCGCGCCGAGCAGCTGATCCTGACGGTGGACGACGAGGCCGCGCAGATGGCGTACGCGCAGGCGCTCAGCGACTGGGCCGACGTGCAGGGGTACGAGGCGGAGACGCTGTGGGACGTCTGCACGATGGCCGCGCTGGCGATCCCGTACGACACCGCGCAGTTCCGCGAGGTGCGCACGCTGTCGGGCGGTGAGCAGAAGCGGCTCGTCCTGGAGGCGCTGCTGCGCGGGCCGGACGAGGTGCTGCTGCTCGACGAGCCGGACAACTACCTCGACGTCCCCGGCAAGCGGTGGCTGGAGGAGCAGCTGGAGGCCACCCGCAAGACGGTGCTCTTCGTCTCGCACGACCGCGAACTGCTCACCCAGGCCGCCGAGAAGATCATCAGCCTGGAGGCGAGCCCGAACGGCTCGGACGTGTGGGTGCACGGCTCGGGCTTCGCCACGTTCCACGACGCCCGCAAGGAGCGCTTCGCGCGCTTCGAGGAGCTCAAGCGGCGCTGGGACGAGGAGCACGCCCGGCTGCGGGCCCTGGTGCTGCGGCTGCGCAACCAGGCCGCGAGCAGCCCGGACATGGCCTCCCGCTACCGGGCGATGCAGACCCGCTTCCAGAAGTTCGAGGAGGCCGGCCCGCCGCCGGAGCCGCCGCGCGAGCAGGACATCCGGATGCGCCTCAAGGGCGGACGTACGGGCGTGCGCGCCCTCACCGTGGAGAACCTCGAGCTGACCGGGCTGATGAAGCCGTTCTCCCTGGAGGTCTTCTACGGGGAGCGGGTCGCGGTCCTCGGCTCGAACGGCTCCGGGAAATCTCACTTCCTGCGCCTGATGGCGGGCGAGGACGTCAAGCACACGGGTACGTGGAAGCTCGGCGCCCGGGTGGTCCCCGGCCACTTCGCGCAGACCCATGCCCACCCGGAGCTGTTCGGCCGCACGCTCGTCGACATCCTGTGGACGGAGGCGGCGCTGCCGCTCGGCGGGGCGATGGGCGCCCTGCGCCGCTACGAGCTGGAGCGGCAGGGTGACCAGCCCTTCGAGAAGCTCTCGGGCGGCCAGCAGGCGCGCTTCCAGATCCTGCTGCTCGAGCTGGCGGGAACGACGGCGCTGCTGCTCGACGAGCCGACGGACAACCTGGACCTGGAGTCGGCGGAAGCACTGCAGGACGGGCTGGAGGCGTACGACGGCACTGTGTTGTGCGTCACCCACGACCGGTGGTTCGCCCGCACTTTTGACCGTTATCTGGTCTTCGGTTCGGACGGTGTTGTGAGGGAGACTACGGAGCCTGTCTGGGACGAACGTAGGGTCGAGCGGAAGCGCTAGGGGGAGACCTCCCCCCGGCTTGGTCGAGGGGACTGGTTGTGGGGCTGCGGCCTAGTGTCTGGGTCATGAAGTGGGACAGCCCGTCCTCCTGGGACCGGCGGGTGGAGTGGCTGCTCCGGCCCGCGCCCCGGTCCTGGCGGGCCGTGGGCCTGGTGATCCTGCTGTCGGTGGCGGTCTCGGCGAGCCTGCGGGTGAACTGGGGCTCCGACAACGCCTTCGTCGTGAAGGCGGCGGACGCCCTGCTCGCGGGGGTGTCCCCGTACGAGGACAAGCGGTTCCTCTACCTGCCCAGCGCCGTGATCATGGCGATCCCCGAGGCGCTGCTGCCGACGCCCCTGCTGCGCTGCGTGCTGCCGCTGGGGATGACCGGGCTGGTGGGGCTGGGCTGGTGGGCGGCGCTGCGGCTGTTCTCGGTGCCGGTGCGCTCGCGGCTCGCGGTGGGCGGCTTCGGGCTGTTCGCGCTGGCCTACAAGCCGTACGCCAATCTCGTGCTGATCGGGAACTGGACGGCGATCTCGGTCGCGGCGCTGCCGGTGGCGCTGCTGCTGGCGCACCGGCGGTCCTGGGGGGCCGCCGGGCTGGTGGTGGGTCTGGCCATCGCGTGCAAGCCGATGCTGGTGCCGATCGCGCTGCTCTTCGTCCTGGCCCGGCAGTGGCGCGGCCTCGCCGTGGCGGTGGGCGTGCCGGTCGGGCTGTCGCTGGCGGGGGCGCTGATGATGCCCCACCCGATGCTGTTCTTCACCAAGACGCTGCCGTTCCTGCTGCAGGGCCAGGACTCCTACGCGCTGCCGTGGGACGCCTCGCCGATCGCGGCGCTGCCGAGGCTGGGCGTGCCGGAGCCGCTGGCGGTGCTGCTCTCCTTCGCCGGCGCCGGGTGCGGACTCTGGGCGGTCTGGCGGCGCTGGCACCGTCCGGTGGCCCTGGACGGCGACGGGGGAGAGCTGCGGCTGGTGGAGACGGCCTGCATGGTGATGCTCTCCGCGTTCCTGGTGTCGCGCCCGTCCTTCGACCACTACATGCTCGTGGTGCTCCCGCTGCTGCTGGCGTCGGGGGTGCGGTCGGGTTCGATGCCGCGCTCGCCCTGGTTCTGGGTGGCCCTGGTGCCGCAGACGGCGGGCATTCCGTGGCCTTCGGAGCTCGAGCACAAGAGGCGGGCATTTCGGGACATGGTGACCCTGTGCTCCCTCGCCGGACTGCTCGTGTGGCGTTCGGTGCGGCCGGGCCGGGTTATCCTGGAAGTCGTACGAACTGCGGGGTCCCCACCCAGGACCGATCCGGAGTGCACCGCGGCCCCCGTTGATGCGGGGTCGCGGACCGCGTTTTGACCCTTCCAGGTCTTCACGGGTATCCTGCTGGTTCGTTATGCGTATTGGCTTGCTCATTCTCACGTGAATTGGCCTTACGCCGGTCCACCGGGCCGATGACCAGCGGTACCCACGGGTTGCGTCCCCGATGTGTACCAGGGCTGTCGTGATCGTCCGTGGTGACCCATGTCAGGACCCGTCCCTTCGGGCTCACCCCCCGGGGATGACCCACCACTGAAGAAGCGAAGGCATACGCGTGCGTACGTTCAGCCCCAAGCCCGGCGACATCTCGCGCCAGTGGCTCGTCATCGACGCCCAGGACGTTGTCCTCGGCCGTCTGGCGACCCAGGCCGCTGCCCTCCTTCGGGGCAAGCACAAGCCGACTTACGCCCCCCACATGGACATGGGCGACTTCGTCATCATCGTCAACGCCGACAAGGTTCACCTGTCCGGCAACAAGGCGACCCAGAAGATGGCGTACCGCCACTCCGGTTTCCCGGGTGGTCTCCGCTCGGTGCGCTACGACGACCTCCTGGCGAACAACCCGGAGAAGGCCGTCGAGAAGGCCATCAAGGGCATGCTCCCCAAGAACACCCTGGGCCGTCAGATGCTCTCGAAGCTGAAGGTCTACTCGGGCGATGTGCACCCCCACGCTGCCCAGCAGCCGGTGCCGTTCGAGATCACCCAGGTCGCGCAGTAGTTCCGGCCACCCCCTAAGACGTAGAAAATTCTGAGGAGCATCGTGGCCGAGACCACCGCCGAGACCCCTGTCGTCGAAGAAGAGTTCGAGGGCAACGTCGAGGAATACACCACCGAGTCCGCGGACGTAGTCGAGGGCGACTACACCTCGGAGTCCCTTGCCGGCCGCTTCGGCGACCCCCAGCCGGCCGCCGGCCTGGGCCGTCGCAAGAACGCCATCGCCCGCGTCCGGATCGTTCCGGGCACCGGCAAGTGGAAGATCAACGGTCGCACCCTTGAGGACTACTTCCCCAACAAGGTGCACCAGCAGGAAGTCAACGAGCCGTTCAAGCTCCTCGAGCTGGACAACCGCTACGACGTCATCGCCCGCATCTCGGGTGGCGGCGTTTCCGGTCAGGCCGGCGCCCTGCGCCTCGGCGTGGCCCGTGCGCTGAACGAGGCGGACGTGGACAACAATCGCGCCGCGCTCAAGAAGGCCGGCTTCCTTTCCCGCGACGACCGTGCGGTCGAGCGCAAGAAGGCCGGTCTCAAGAAGGCCCGTAAGGCTCCGCAGTACAGCAAGCGTTAATCAGCGCCTGCTGTTCTGCACCGAAACCGCCCCGGCAGCACTCTGTGTGCTGCCGGGGCGGTTCGTTTACCGCCAAAAGCGGCAAATAATTGGCACAACTGCTCACAGCGAAGTGCGAACTCGGGAGGACAACAGTGGGACGACTCTTCGGGACGGACGGTGTACGGGGCGTCGCCAACGCGGATCTGACGGCCGAGCTCGCGCTCGGCCTGTCCGTGGCGGCCGCACACGTACTGGCCGAGGCCGGAACCTTCGAAGGCCACCGGGCCACCGCCGTCGTGGGCCGGGACCCCCGCGCCTCCGGTGAGTTCCTGGAAGCCGCAGTCGTCGCGGGACTCGCGAGCGCGGGCGTGGACGTCCTGCGCGTCGGTGTGCTGCCCACCCCGGCGGTGGCGTATCTCACCGGTGCGCTGGGCGCCGACCTCGGCGTCATGCTCTCGGCCAGTCACAACGCCATGCCGGACAACGGCATCAAGTTCTTCGCGCGCGGCGGCCACAAGCTCGCCGACGAGCTGGAGGACCGGATCGAGTCCGTCTACGAGGACCACCGCACGGGCGCTCCCTGGGAGCGGCCGACGGGTTCCGGCGTCGGCCGCGTCTCCGACTACGACCAGGGCTTCGACAAGTACGTCGCCCACCTCATGGGCGTCCTGCCCAACCGCCTCGACGGCCTGAAGGTCGTCCTGGACGAGGCGCACGGCGCGGCGGCCTTCGTCTCGCCCGAGGCCTTCGCCCGGGCCGGCGCGGAGATCGTCACCATCGGCGCCGAGCCCGACGGCCTGAACATCAACGACGGCTGCGGATCCACCCACCTCGGCCTGCTGAAGCAGGCCGTCGTCGAACACGGGGCCGACCTCGGCATCGCGCACGACGGGGACGCCGACCGCTGCCTCGCGGTGGACGCGAACGGCGCGGAGATCGACGGCGACCAGATCCTCGCGGTGCTGGCCCTGGCCATGCGCGAGTCCGGGCACCTGCGC
The DNA here is from genome assembly GCF_053609145.1 of Streptomyces sp. NPDC054961. NCBI lineage: Bacteria > Bacillati > Actinomycetota > Actinomycetes > Kitasatosporales > Streptomycetaceae > Streptomyces > Streptomyces sp. NPDC054961. The sequence goes on from NZ_JBSGWY010000009.1 coordinate 135,694, forward strand.
GAGAACACCGTGGTCGCCACCGTGATGTCCAACCTGGGCTTCAAGCTGGCCATGGAGTCCGAGGGCATCCACGTCGTGCAGACCGGGGTCGGCGACCGGTACGTCCTGGAGTCGATGAAGGAGCACGGGTACGCGCTGGGCGGCGAGCAGTCCGGCCACGTGATCATCCTCGACCACGCCACCACCGGCGACGGCACGCTGACCGGCCTGATGCTGGGCGCGCGCCTCGTCGCCACCGGCAAGCCGCTGGCGGAGCTGGCCGGCGTCATGGACCGGCTGCCGCAGGTGCTGGTCAACGTCCCCGACGTGGACAAGTCCCGGGTCACGACCTCGGCCGAGCTGGCCGCCGCCGTCGCCGACGCGGAGCGGGAACTGGGCACGACCGGGCGGGTGCTGCTGCGCTCCTCGGGCACGGAGCCGCTCGTCCGGGTGATGGTGGAAGCCGCCGACATCGAGCAGGCCCGCGCCGTCGCGGGGCGGCTGGCGGACGTGGTGAAGGCCGCGCTCGGCTAGAGCCCGCGGACCTCTCGCACCGGCCCCGTCGTACGAAGCCTCGTACGGCGGGGCCGTTCGCGTACGCCGGACCCGCCCCGGCTCACGCCCCGGGCGGGACCGCTCCGGGCGGGACCGTCCCCTGCGGCACCGGCCGGCGGGTCCAGCGGCCGCGCTGCGTGCGCCACAGCAGTTTCTGGCCCAGCAGGGTCAGTACGCCGGCCAGGATGATCCCGAACAGGTTCAGGAGCAGTTGCTCCGCCGAACCCCACGTCTGGGCCAGGTCTCCGTAGCTCAGGGCCACGGCGGCGTTGGCGGCGGCCGGGACGGTGGTCACCGAGATCGCGACGCCGACCAGCGCGCCGGATTTCGCGGAGGTCAGGGAGAGCACCCCGGCCGCGCCGGCGAGCAGCGCCACGACGAAGGAGAACAGGTCCGGCTGCCAGATGAAGCCCGTGTTGGGGCGCGGGTCGACCACCATGTGCCGGTCGAACAGGTCGAGGGCGTCCATCGCCAGGCTGAAGACGGTGGTGGCGGCCATCGCGGCCGCGAAGCCGACCAGCAGGGCGAGCAGGGAGCGCGCGGCCAGCCGGGGGGCCCGCTGCACCAGGCCGGTGCACACGCCCGCGAGCGGGCCGAACTCCGGGCCGACGGCCATCGCGCCCACGATCAGGACGGCGTTGTCGAGGACCACGCCGCAGGCCGCGATCATCGTCGCGATGATCATGAAGGCGCAGTAGGTGATGGTGAGCGTGGACTCCTCGTGGGTGGCCCCGCTCAGCTGCTCCCACAGGACGGCGTCGGCGCCCTCGCCCGGGGCCTCCTCCTCGGCCCGCTCGGCGCGCGCTGACAACGAGAGGTCGATGTTCTCGAGCGCGATCGAGCCGTCCCGGTCGATGCCGAGCTCCCGGAGCTCGTGCAGGAGCTCGTCGCCCGCCTCGCGCGCCACGTCGCACAGGACGATGTCGCCCGGGGGTATGCGGGCGGCTCCGGGCAGTACCACCAGATGGGTGGTGCCGACCGTCGACTCGACGATGCGGACCACGGCATCCGTCCGGTCCGCCGGGGTGATCATCCGTAGGTGCAGCATGGCCGCACACTAGCTTCCCCTAGAGCTTGCGCAGACTCAGCTTCTGCACCTTGTGGTCGGGGCCCTTGCGGACGACCAGGGTGGCGCGGCCGCGGGTGGGGGCCACGTTCTCCAGCAGGTTGGGCTTGTTGATCGTCCGCCACATCGTCTGCGCGTACTCCAGCGCCTCCTCCTCGGAGACCTGGGTGTACTTGCGGAAGTAGGAGAAGGGGTTCTGGAACGCCGTCTCGCGCAGTTTGCGGAACCGGTTGAGGTACCAGCGCTCGATGTCCTCGGGGCGCGCGTCCACGTACACGCTGAAGTCGAAGTAGTCGGCGAGGCCCACCCGGGTGCGGCCGTCCTTGCCGGGCATGGCCGGCTGGAGGACGTTGAGCCCCTCGACGATCAGGATGTCCGGGCGGCGCACGACGAGCTGCTCGCCGGGGACGATGTCGTAGATCAGGTGGGAGTAGACCGGGGCCGTGACCTCGTCCTTGCCCGCCTTGATGTCGGCGACGAAGCGGGTCAGCGCGCGGCGGTCGTACGACTCCGGGAAGCCCTTGCGGGCGGTCAGCCCGCGCCGCTGGAGCTCCTTCATCGGGTAGAGGAAGCCGTCGGTGGTGACCAGCTCCACGCGCGGGTGCTCGGGCCAGCGGGCGAGGAGGGCCTGGAGGAGGCGGGCCACGGTGGACTTCCCGACGGCCACCGAGCCGGCGACCCCTATGACGAAGGGGGTGCCCTGCTGGGCGCCGTGGCCGTTGCCGGCGTCGCCGAGGAAGGTGTTCAGGGTGCCGCGGAGGTTGCTGGTGGCCCCGACGTACAGGTTCAGCAGCCGGGAGAGCGGCAGGTAGACGTCCCGGACCTCGTCGAGGTCGATGACGTCGCCGAGCCCGCGCAGCCGCTCGACCTCGTCGGCGGTGAGCGGGAGGGGGGTCCGCTCGCGCAGGGCGCTCCACTCGGCGCGGGTGAGGTCCAGGTAGGGGGAGGCCTCGTGGCCCCGGCGGCGCGTGGGGTGCGCGGCGTGTCCGGGGTGCGCGGGGCGCTCCGGTCCGTCGGGGCGCTCCGTCGCGCTGTCCGGCGGCGTCCTTCGTGGCGGCGAAGTGATCACAGGGCCATTGTCGGGGCTAGCGGGCCGTTGTGGGTGGTGTGGTCGGTCACGTGGCGGGGGGCCTTATGGCCGGGGAAGGGCGGGTTGTGCCGGGGCCGGTCTCGATCGGAGAGCTCTGTGGTCTCGGCGCCGTCACGATGCGTGGGAGCTGCAATCAAATCGCCGCGGGTGTCGGTACCACCGCGTACCGTGGTGATCACGTGGCCGTCGAGGCCGTTCCCGCGCGCTCACGCGCTGTCCGGGGCGCCCCCGCACGCCACCGTCTCGTGCTTTCCGACCTGTCCCGTGGGGGGAACCATCGTGCGCAGCGCACTTGTCCGTCGTACCGTCCTGACCGCTTCCGCCCTGTCCCTGGCGCTGCTCGCCACCGCGTGCGGCAGCTCGGACAAGGCCGACGCGAAGAAGGACGACGCGAAGCCCGACACCTCTTCCTCGGCTCCGGCCGCCCCCGCCGCGAAGGGCCGGACGGACGCCGAGCTCGGCGGCGTGCTCCTGGTCCAGGCGGACCTGCCCGACCACGTCCTGAAGACCGCCACCGCGGACGAGGTGAAGGCCGCCGCCGGGGCCACCAGCGACAAGCCCGCGTGCCTTCCGCTGGTCAAGGCGCAGTCCATGACCGCGCAGGGCACCGCCACCGGCACCGCGCGCGTCAAGGCCGTCGCGAAGGGCAAGGAGCCGGCCGCGGACGCCAGCCCGGAGGAGAAGCTGAAGGCCGGTCTGGACGCCCTCGGAGCGACCGCCACCGCCGTCACCCTGGAGTCGTACGAGGCCAAGGGCGCGGAGGACGCCTTCGCCTCGCTCAAGGCCGCCGGTACGGCGTGTGCCACGGGCTACGCGGTCACCCAGGCGGGCGAGGCCGGCAAGGTCACCAAGGTCGGTCCGGCCGCCGCCGTCACCGCCGGTGACGAGGCGCTGGCCTACACCGTCGAGGGCGACGCGGACGGCGAGTCCTTCACGACGCAGCTCGTGGTCGTGCGCAAGGGCAACACCCTCGCCACCTTCTCGGCCCTGAGCCTGACCGGTACCGCCGAACAGCCGACGGCCGTCGTCACGGCGCAGGTGAAGAAGCTCGGCTGACGGCTTGTCTGACGGCGTGCCCGACGGGCTGCCCGACGGCCCTTCGCACACGCGTCGACCCCGCCCCGGCGATTTCGCCGGGGCGGGGTTTTCGTCTTGTTCAGGTACCGGGCAGGGAGCCAACTACGGCGTACCCTGCGGCTTATGTGCGGAATCGTGGGTTACGTGGGAGCGCAGTCGGCGCTCGATGTGGTCATTGCCGGACTCAAGCGGCTGGAGTACCGCGGCTACGACTCGGCGGGTGTCGCCGTGCTCGCCGACGGAGAACTCGCCGCCGTCAAGAAGGCCGGCAAGCTGGTCAACCTGGAGAAGGAACTGGTCGGGCACCCGATGCCGGCCGGGTCCACGGGACTCGGACACACCCGGTGGGCCACCCATGGCGGGCCCACCGACGTCAACGCCCACCCGCACCTCGACAACACGGGGCGCGTGGCCGTCGTCCACAACGGGATCATCGAGAACTTCGCCGCGCTGCGCGCCGAGCTCACCGAGCGCGGGCACCGGCTGGAGTCCGAGACGGACACCGAGGTCGTGGCGCACCTGCTGGCGGAGCGGTTCTCCTCCACCGGTGACCTCGCGGAGGCGATGCGGCAGGTGTGCCGGCTGCTGGAGGGCGCCTTCACGCTGGTCGCGATCCACGCCGACGACCCGGACGTGGTGGTCGGCGCGCGCCGCAACTCGCCGCTGGTGGTGGGCGTCGGAGAAGGCGAGAACTTCCTCGCCTCCGACGTGGCCGCGTTCATCGCCCACACGCGGGCCGCGATCGAACTGGGGCAGGACCAGGTGGTCGAGCTCCGCCGCGACGGCGTCTCGGTGACCAACTTCGACGGTTCGGCCGCGACCGTGCGGGCCTACCACGTGGACTGGGACGCCTCGGCGGCCGAGAAGGGGGGCTACGACTACTTCATGCTCAAGGAGATCGCCGAGCAGCCGAAGGCCGTCGCCGACACCCTCCTGGGCCGGATCGACGCGAGCGGCCGGCTGACCCTCGACGAGGTGCGCATTCCCGACTCGGTGCTGCGCGAGGTCGACAAGGTCGTGATCGTGGCCTGCGGCACGGCGTACCACGCGGGCATGATCGCGAAGCTGGCCATCGAGCACTGGACCCGCATCCCGTGCGAGACGGAGCTGGCCAGCGAGTTCCGCTACCGCGACCCGATCCTGGACCAGCGGACGCTGGTGATCGCGATCTCGCAGTCCGGCGAGACCATGGACACCCTCATGGCGCTGCGGCACGCGCGCGAGCAGGGGGCCAAGGTGCTGGCCGTCTGCAACACGAACGGGTCGACGATCCCGCGCGAATCGGACGCCGTGCTCTACACCCATGCCGGCCCGGAAGTGGCCGTCGCCTCGACCAAGGCGTTCCTGACGCAGCTGGTGGCCTGCTACCTGGTCGCCCTGTACCTCGGCCAGGTCCGGGGCACGAAGTGGGGCGACGAGATCCGCGCGGTCATCCGGGAGCTGTCGGACATCGCCGCGGCGGTGGACACCGTACTGGGCACGATGGAGCCGGTACGGGCGCTCGCGCGCTCCCTGGCCGACAAGGACACCGTGCTGTTCCTGGGGCGGCACGTCGGCTACCCGGTGGCGCTGGAGGGCGCGCTCAAGCTCAAGGAGCTGGCGTACATGCACGCCGAGGGCTTCGCGGCGGGCGAGCTCAAGCACGGGCCGATCGCGCTGATCGAGAAGGACCTGCCGGTGGTCGTCGTCGTCCCGTCGCCGCGCGGGCGCTCGGTGCTGCACGACAAGATCGTTTCGAACATCCAGGAGATCAGGGCGCGCGGGGCCCGGACCATCGTGATCGCCGAGGAGGGGGACGAGGCGGTGGTCCCCTACGCCGACCACCTGATCCGCATCCCGGCCACCCCGACGCTGCTCCAGCCGCTGGTGGCGACCGTGCCGCTGCAGGTCTTCGCGTGCGAGCTGGCGACGGCCCGGGGCAACGAGGTGGACCAGCCGCGTAATCTCGCCAAGTCGGTGACCGTGGAGTGAGCGAAGAGGACCGGTCGTTGTGATTGTTGGTGTGGGGATCGACGTCGCCGAGATCGAGCGGTTCGGCGGCGCGCTGGAGCGTACGCCCGGACTGGCGAAGCGGCTCTTCGTCGAGGCCGAGCTGACCCTGCCGAGCGGCGAGCGGCGCGGTACCGCCTCGCTCGCGGCCCGCTTCGCCGCCAAGGAGGCACTCGCCAAGGCGCTCGGTGCGCCCGGCGGACTGCTGTGGACCGACGCCGAGGTGTACGTGGAGGAGAGCGGGCAGCCGCGGCTGCGGGTGTCCGGGACGGTCCAGGCGCGGGCGGCGGAACTCGGCGTCCGCTCCTGGCACCTCTCGCTCAGCCACGACGCCGGTGTCGCCTCCGCGGTGGTGATCGCCGAGGGATAGCGGGCAGGGTGGTTCCATGCGAACTGCTTACAGCGTGGAGACCGTACGGGCCGCCGAGCGGGAGCTGATGGCGAGGCTGCCCGAAGGCGCCCTGATGCAGCGGGCGGCGGCCGGACTGGCCGCCGTCTGCGCCCGGTTGCTGCCCCGGGTCTACGGGGCGCGGGTCGTGCTGCTGGTCGGCTCCGGGGACAACGGCGGCGACGCGCTGTACGCGGGCGCGCGCCTGGCCCGGCGCGGGGCCGGTGTGACGGCGGTGGCCGTGGATCCCGCCCGGGTGCACCCGGGCGGGCTGGCCGCGCTGCTGGCCGCCGGCGGACGCCTCGACCCGCAGGTGCCCCCGCGGGCGGACCTCGTCGTGGACGGGCTCGTCGGGATCGGCGGCCGGGGCGGGCTGCGGCCGGCCGCGGCGGCGCTCGCGCAGGGGATCCCGGCGGGCGCGGCGGTGGTCGCGGTGGACCTGCCGAGCGGGGTGGACGCGGACACCGGGGAGGTGGCGGGAGCGGCCGTACGGGCCGACGTCACCGTCACCTTCGGGGCGTACAAGCCGGGACTGCTCATCGCCCCGGGGGCCTCGCGGGCCGGCGTGGTGCACCTGGTGGACATCGGGCTGGAGTTCCCCGGGCCGCCGGACGCGGAGGCCTTGCAGCACGCGGACGTGGCGCGGCTGCTGCCGGAGCCGACGGAGGCCAGCGACAAGTACCGGCGGGGCGTGGTCGGGATCGTCGCCGGGTCGGCGCGCTACCCGGGTGCGGCGGTGCTCGCGGTGGCGGGCGCCCTGCGGGGCGGCGCGGGAGCGGTGCGGTACGTGGGACCGGAGGCCGTCGCGGAAGCGGTGCTGGCCCGCTACCCGGAGACGCTGATCGGGCCCGGCCGGGTCCAGGCGTGGGTGCTCGGTCCGGGGCTGGGGGACGAGGGCGGTCCGGAGGTCCTGTCGAAGCCGCTCTCCCAGCCGGTACCGGTGCTGGTGGACGCGGACGGGCTGCGCGGGCTGGACCCCGAGGTCCTGCGCGCGCGGACGGCGCAGACCCTGCTGACCCCGCACGCGGGGGAGGCGGCGGCGCTGCTGGGGGTCGCGCGCGAGGCCGTGGAGGCGGGACGGCTCCAGGCGGCGCGGCGGCTGGCGGCGCGGTACGGGGCGACGGTGCTGCTGAAGGGTTCGACGACGGTGGTGTCCCCGCCGTCGGGCGGGACGGTGCGGGTCAACCCGACGGGCACGGCGTGGCTGGCGACCGCCGGGAGCGGGGACGTGCTGTCGGGGCTGGGCGGCTCGCTGCTGGCGTCGGGGCTGTCCGCGTGGGACGCGGCGGCGGTGGCCGCGTACCTGCACGGCCTGGCGGGGCGGCGGGCGTCCGCGGGGGCGCCGGCCTTGGCGCACGGGGTGGCGCAGGCGCTGCCCGCGGTCTGGCGGGACGTCGGCGGCTCGCCGCGCGGCTGAGGCGCGCGGCGCCGGGGGCGCGGCGCCGGGGCGGCTCGCGGCGCGGCGGCGTGGCGGCTCGGCGGCCCGGCGGTGGCGGCCCGGTGTGGCCCGGCGGCCCGGCGGCGACGGGCGGAGCCCCGAAGCGGTGGCGCGGGTCCGGGAGTGGTCTCACCAGCGGCGGGTGGGGGTTCTGCGAGACTGGGGGGGATGAACGAGACAGCCACGCGCGTGTACGCCGAGATCGATCTTGACGCCGTACGGGAGAACGTGCGCGCACTGCGCGAGCGGGCGCCCCGGTCGGAGCTGATGGCCGTCGTCAAGGCGAATGCCTACGGGCACGGAGCCGTGGCCTGCGCCGAAGCCGCCCGGGAAGCCGGTGCCACCTGGCTCGGGACCGCCACGCCCGACGAGGCGCTCGCGCTGCGCGCCGCCGGGATCGGCGGCCGGATCCTGTGCTGGCTGTGGACCCCCGGCGGGCCGTGGCGGGAGGCCGTCGAGGCCGACGTGGACGTGTCCGTCAGCGCGCTGTGGGCCCTGGACGAGGTACGCGAGGCGGCGCGCGCCGCCGGGCGGACCGCCCGCATCCAGCTCAAGGCCGACACCGGGCTGGGCCGGGGCGGCTGCCAGCCCGCCGACTGGGCGGAGCTCGTCGGCGCGGCCGTCGCCGCCCAGGCCGAGGGGACCGTCCACGTCACCGGGCTCTGGTCGCACTTCGCCTGCGCCGACGAACCCGGCCACCCCTCGATCGAGCCGCAACTGGCCTCCTTCCGCGACATGCTCGCGTACGCCGAGAAGGAGGGCCTCGAGCCCGAGGTACGGCACATCGCCAACTCGCCCGCGACCCTCACCCTCCCGGAGAGCCACTTCGACCTCGTCCGCTGCGGACTCGCGGTCTACGGCGTGTCACCCGCCCCCGAGCTCGGCACCCCCGCCCAGCTCGGGCTGCGCCCCGCCATGGCCCTGAAGGCCTCCGTGGCCCTGGTCAAGGACGTACCCGCCGGGCACGGCGTCAGCTACGGGCACCACTACGTGACCGAGCGGGAGACCCGACTCGCGCTGATCCCGGCCGGCTACGCCGACGGGGTCCCGCGGCACGCCTCCGGCAGCGGCCCGGTGCTCCTCGCCGGCCGGACCCGGTACGTCGCCGGACGCGTCGCCATGGACCAGTTCGTCCTGGACATCGGCCCCGAGGACCGGGTCCTCCCCGGCGACGAGGCCGTCATCTTCGGGGACGCCGAACGCGGCGAGCCCTCCGCCGAGGACTGGGCTCGAGCGGCGCAGACCATCGCGTATGAGATCGTCACCCGTATCGGGGCCCGGGTCCCCCGGGTGTACCGCAACGCGCGCAGCGGCAACGGCTGAGTGAGGACGGCGGCGTGAGCGAGAACTGGCGCAGCAAGGCCGGCTGGGCCGGAGCGGCCATCGGCGTGATAGCCGCGGGCGCCGCGGCCGGTGTCGCGGTCGAACGGATCACCGTCGGACGCGGCATGCGCATGCGGGCGCGCCTCGCCCTCGACGCGACCGGGGACTACGGCTCCCTGCGCGGCACTTCGGGCACCGCGCGGGCCGATGACGGCACCTCGCTCTACTACGAGGTCGACGAGCTGCCCGAGGAGGGCAAGCGGCGCCGCCTGCGCCGCAAGGCCCCCGCCCCGGCGACCGTGGTGTTCTGCCACGGCTACTGCCTCGCGCAGGACTCCTGGCACTTCCAGCGCGCCGCCCTGCGGGGCCTGGTCCGCGCCGTGTACTGGGACCAGCGCAGCCACGGCCGCAGCGGGCGCGGCCTCGCCCAGGCCGAGGGCGAACCGGTGACCTTCGAACAGCTCGGCCGCGATCTGCGGGCCGTCATCGACGCGGCGGCCCCCGAGGGGCCGCTGATCCTGGTCGGTCACTCGATGGGCGGCATGACCGTCATGGGACTGGCGGACCAGTTCCCCGAGCTCGTCCGGGAGCGCGTGGCCGGGGTGGTCCTGGTCGGCACCTCCAGCGGCGGACTGCGCGACGTGACGTACGGACTGCCCTCCGTCGGCTTCGGGGCGGTGCGCCGGCTGCTGCCCGGCGTGCTCAAGGCGCTCGGCTCCCAGGTGGAACTGGTGGAGAAGGGCCGCCGGGCCACCGCGGACCTGTTCGCGGGCATGGTCAAGATGTACTCCTTCGCCTCGCCCGACGTGGACCCGGGCGTGGCCCGCTTCGCCGAACGGCTCATCGAGGGCACCCCCATCGACGTGGTCGCCGAGTTCTACCCGGCCTTCCAGACGCACGACAAGACGGCCGCGCTCCAGCGGTTCGCGGACATTCCCGTCACCGTCATCGCCGGGGACCACGACATGGTCACCCCGCCCGGTCACAGCCAGGCCATCAAGGACGCGCTGCCCTCCGCCGAGCTGGTCGTCCTGGAGTCCGCCGGGCACCTGATGATGCTGGAGCACCCGGACACCGTGACCCGGCTGCTCACGGAACTGCTGGCGCGCACGGGCGTGGTGTCCGTACCGGCTAACGTTGGCGAGCATGGAAGAAGTAGCGCGGGAAGCATCGCGCAGCCAGGCACAGGATCAGGCACAGGATCAGGCACCGGCTCCTGAAGCGGGGACCGAGGCACACGTCACCATCGGCTCGCCCGATGCCATGCAGGACCTCGGCCGCAGGATCGCCGCACTGCTGCGCCCCGGCGACCTCGTCCTGCTGACCGGCGAGCTCGGCGCGGGCAAGACCACCCTGACCCGCGGCCTCGGCGAGGGCCTCGGCGTCCGCGGGGCCGTGACCTCGCCGACCTTCGTGATCGCCCGGGTCCACCCGTCGCTGACGGGCGGTCCGGCGCTCGTGCACGTGGACGCGTACCGCCTGGGCGGCGGGCTGGACGAGATGGAGGACCTGGACCTCGACGTCTCGCTCCCCGAGTCCGTGGTCGTCGTGGAGTGGGGCGACGGCAAGGTCGAGGAGCTGTCCGACGACCGGCTCCACGTGGTGATCCGGCGGGCGGTCGGGCACGAGGAGGTCCTGGACGACGTACGGGAGGTCGTGGTCCTCGGGGTCGGCGCGCGCTGGTCCGACCGGGACGGCGGCGGCGCGGGTCTGCGGGCCCTCGCGGGAGTCCTCGCGGAGTGAACGTGCCGACAACTCGTCGGCAAGATATTGCGCGAGCGGCAGGGCGCGTGGTCACATGGTACCGAGGGCTGGTTAGGCGTACCTAAGTACGGGCTGGCCCCGGCCAGGAGGCAGCCATGTCGGCAGCAGGAGCAGTGGCACCGGGAGCGCGGGCCCCCGGTCCGTCCGCCGTGTCCATGCGGGCGCTGCTCGCCGCGGGCGCGGCGGCCAGCGCGGTGTCCACGCCGCCCTCGCGCGCCCGCGCGGAGGGTCCGGACCCGGTGACGGATGCCGTGGCGCAGGCTCCTGAAGGAGCCGCGGCAGCCGGGGGAGCGCCCGAGGAGGGCGAAGGGGCCGCTCCGGAGTGCGCGGCGGCCTGAGGGAGATCACCCCGAGCCCTGAGGGAGCTCACCCGAGCCCCGAGGGAGCTCACCCCGAGCGCGGAGACCGGGACGACGGCCGTCCCCGGTCCCTCGTACGGGTGAATTCGGCGTGTCGGATCCTGGACCGGAACGGACGCCGGGCCGGAGCGGACGCCGAGCCGGAACGGACGCGGAGCGGGCCGGTCCCGGACGGTCCCCGGAGCGTCAGGGAACGACGACGACCTTCGAGCTGATGGTGGCGAAGGCCCACATCGCGTCGCCGTCGGCGCGCGTCATGCGGATGCCGCCGGTCTTCTTGGCCGCGTCGGGCGCCGGCACCGTGTTGTCCACGCGGGCGCTGAATCCGATCGCGATCCCCTCCGTGGTGGCGAACCGGACCACGTGCTCGATCGGCACCCCGTCCGAACCGGTCACCGTTCCCGAACGGGAGCCGACCGCGTAGCTGCCGGGCGCCGGGTGGACCGTGCTCGGCATCACCGCGAACGACTTCGGCTCCTGGCCGGCCGGGCCCACCAGCCACACGCGCTTCGCGCCGACCGAGTACACGACGCGCACCCCGGTGCCGGAACCGGCCGGTACGGCCACCGGCTTGGCCGGGTCCGTCTTGGCGGTGCCGGGGTCGGCCGGGGCGGGCGCCTGCGGGACCTGGGCGGCGGCCTTCGGCGGGTGCGCGGGGGCGCTGGCGGAGGCCTGGTAGCCGAGGAAGCCGATGACCGCCAGGGCCGCGGCGGTGAGCCCGGCCACGATTCCCGAGCTGCTGCGTGCCACCTTGCTCCACCTCTCCGCATGGTCTTCGGGGGCCTCGGCGCCGTCTCGACGCCGTTCCGGCGCCGGGTTGCCGACGCGGGGGTGCCGTGATCACCGACACCTGGGTCGAAGGTAGCAGCCGGGGTGCCCGCAGACCGGCCGCAAGGGCCCGGGCCCCCGGAGTCGTAGGCTGTTCGCGTGCTCTTGCTCGCTGTAGATACCGCCACGCCCGCCGTCACCGTCGCCCTGCACGACGGCGAGTCCGTCCTCGCCGAGTCGAACCAGGTCGACGCCCGCCGCCACGGGGAGCTCCTGCTGCCCTCCGTGGACAAGGTCCTCGCCGAGGCGGGGGTCACGCTCGAAGCCGTCACCGGCATCGTCGTCGGTGTGGGCCCCGGCCCCTACACGGGGCTGCGGGTCGGTCTCGTCACCGCCTCCACCTTCGCCTCCGTCCTCGGTGTGCCCGTGTACGGGCTGTGCACCCTCGACGGCCTGGCCCACGCGGCCGGCGCCGCCGGGATCGAGGGCCCCTTCACCGTCGCCACCGACGCGCGGCGCAAGGAGGTCTACTGGGCCCGGTACGCGGACCCGCGCACCCGGGTCGGCGAGCCCGCGGTGGACCGGCCGGCCGACATCGCCGAGCGGGTCGCCGGCCTCCCGGCCGTCGGCCAGGGCGCGCGGCTCTACCCGGAGGTCTTCACCGACGCGCGGGACCCCGAGCACCAGAGCGCCGGCGCGCTGGCCGCCCTGGCGGCGGAGCGGCTCGCGGCCGGGGCCGCCTTCGAGAACGCCCCGGGCGTCCCCCCGAGCCCGCTCTACCTGCGCCGGCCCGACGCGCAGGTGCCCAAGAACTACAAGGTGGTCACCCCGCAGTGACCGCCCGACCGTCGGCTCCGGACGTCGTCCTGCGCGAGATGCGCTGGTGGGACATCGAACCCGTGCTGGAGCTGGAACACGAGCTGTTCCCCGAGGACGCCTGGTCCGCCGGGATGTTCTGGTCCGAGCTCGCGCACGCCCGCGGCCCCCGCGCCACCCGCCACTACGTCGTGGCGCAGACGGTGCCGGACAGCGGCTCCGCCGGCCAGGAGGGCCGCCTGGTCGGCTACGCCGGGCTGGCCGCCGCCGGCGACCTGGGCGACGTACAGACCATCGCCGCCGCCCGCGACCAGTGGGGCACCGGACTCGGCGCCCGGCTGCTGAGCGACCTGCTGCGCGCCGCCACCGACTTCGAGTGCGCCGAGGTGCTGCTGGAGGTCCGGGTCGACAACACCCGGGCCCAGAAGCTCTACGCGCGCTTCGGCTTCGAGCCGATCGGCTTCCGCCGCGGCTACTACCAGCCGGGCAACGTCGACGCGCTCGTGATGCGCCTCAGCGACCCCGCAACCTCCGTACCCGTAGACGAACCCGTGCAAGGTGAGACGACCCATGGCTGACGAACCGCTCGTCCTCGGCATCGAGACCTCCTGCGACGAGACCGGCGTCGGCGTCGTCCGGGGCACCACCCTCCTCGCCGACGCCATCGCCTCCAGCGTCGACGAGCACGCCCGCTTCGGCGGCGTCGTGCCCGAGGTGGCCTCCCGGGCGCACCTGGAGGCGATGGTCCCCACCATCGAGCGCGCCCTGAAGGAGGCCGGGGTCAGCGCCCGCGACCTCGACGGGATCGCCGTCACCGCCGGCCCCGGCCTCGCGGGGGCGCTGCTGGTGGGCGTCTCGGCGGCGAAGGCGTACGCGTACGCGCTGGGCAAGCCGCTGTACGGGGTGAACCACCTGGCCTCGCACATCTGCGTCGACCAGCTGGAGCACGGGCCGCTGCCCGAACCGACGATGGCGCTGCTGGTCTCCGGCGGGCACTCCTCGCTGCTGCTGGCCCCCGACATCACCTCCGACGTGCGGCCGCTCGGCGCGACCATCGACGACGCGGCCGGCGAGGCCTTCGACAAGATCGCGCGCGTGCTGCAGCTGGGCTTCCCCGGCGGCCCGGTCATCGACCGCCTCGCGCGCGAGGGCGACCCGAAGGCGATCAGCTTCCCGCGCGGGCTGACGGGGCCGCGCGACGCGGCGTACGACTTCTCCTTCTCCGGGCTCAAGACGTCCGTCGCCCGCTGGATCGAGGCGAAGCGCAAGGCCGGCGAGGAGGTGCCGGTGCGCGATGTGGCCGCGTCCTTCCAGGAGGCCGTGGTGGACGTGCTGACGCGCAAGGCGATCCGGGCGTGCAAGGACGAGGGCGTCGACCACCTGATGATCGGCGGCGGTGTCGCGGCCAACTCCCGGCTGCGCTCGCTCGCGCAGGAGCGCTGCGACGCCGCGGGGATCGTCCTGCGGGTGCCGCGGCCGGGGCTGTGCACGGACAACGGCGCGATGGTGGCGGCGCTGGGCGCGGAGATGGTCAAGCGCAACAGGGCGCCCTCGGACTGGGACCTGTCGGCGGACTCCTCGCTGCCGGTGACGGACCCGCACGTTCCGGGCCGGCCCGGGGACGAGGGCCCCGCCGGGGACGACGGCCACGACCACGGTCACGGTCACGGTCATGGCCACAGTCATGGTCACGGCCACGACCACGACCACGTGCACGAGCTGAGCAAGGACAACCTGTACTCGTGAGCACCGTCGCGCTGATGTGGGAGGCCCGCTCCGTCCCGGGGCGGGGCAACGAGCTCCTGGAGTGGGCCCGTTCGCAGGTGCTCGCCCAAGACCCGGTGCGGCGCGAGGTGTTCCGGGCCCCGCAGGACCGGGTCCTCGTGATCACCTGGTGGGAGACCCCCGAGGGGATCGCGGCCGAGCTGCCCGAACTGCCCGAACCCGCCGACGATTTGATCACGCGGGCGGTCCACCGCTGGCGGTTCGAATCGGTGGAGACGTCCGGAGCCGACGGAAGCTGATCCTCCGCGCCGGGGGCGCGGGCGGGACCTGCGGAACAGGCACGGCGGGGCGGATATGGTCATGCCCATGCCCCGTCGTGACCTGCCCCCGCCGCCCCCTCCCGCGCACCTGCGCGCCTGGCTCGACGAGAGCACCGTACGGGCCGACCGCGCCCGCTTCCTGAACGAGCTCGGGCGGCGCAGCCTGGGCGTCGGACGGCTGCTGCTCCTCTGGGCCGTCGCGGCGGTCTTCGCCCTCGGCTGGTCGTTCGTCGGCATGGCCCTGATGGCCTTCGAGGCGCACGACCCGCTTTCGTACCTCTTCGGCCTCATCTTCTCGGTGCTCGGCGTGGGCGTGCTGATCCCGGCCGGGTTCTGGTTCGCCTGGGGCGCCAAGCGGGACCGGCAGATGCGCCGGCTGCTGTGCGCGTGGGCCGAGCTGGACGGGGACCCGGACACCGACTCCTCGGCGCGCGCGCCGGGCCTCAGCCTGACCTGGCTGCTGTCCTCCTTCGTCCTGGCCGGGACCGGGCTCTGGGTGACCTTCGGGACGGCGGTGTCGGCCCGGCCCGGAGCCGACACCTACGGCGAGGTCACGTACACGATGGGCCTCGGCATGATCCTGTGGATCACCGGGCTGCTGGGGGCCGGCAAGGCGGGCGCGCACTACCGGTGGGCGGTACGCGCCTTCCGCGGCGGGCGCACGTCCTCCTGAGCGCGGGCCCGGGCGCCGGGCCCGAGCGCCGGTCCTGAGTCCGTGTCACGAACCCGTGTCACGAGTCCGCGTCGCGAGGGCCGGGCGTCAGGACCCGGTCGTCGGCGAGCCGATCAGCATCGAGGGAGCGCCCGCGACCCGGGTCAGGAACACGGTCGCGGAGTTCGGGCCCTGCGGCTTCACCTTCCTGCGCAGCTCCTCGGGCTCGATCGCGGAGCCGCGCTTCTTCACCGTCAGGATCCCCACCCCGCGCTCGCGCAGCAGCGCCTTGAGCTTCTTCAGGCCGAAGGGCAGCACGTCGGTGATCTCGTACGAGGTCGCGTACGGGGTCTCGCGCAGCTCGTCGGCGGTGATGTACGCGATGGTCGGGTCGATCAGCCGGCCGTCCAGCTGCTCCGCGACCTCGGCGACGAGATGGGCCCGGATCACGGCGCCGTCGGGCTCGTAGAGGTAGCGGCCGACGGGACCGGCCTGAGGGTCGGGCAGCGGGTCGGCGGTCGCCAGCGCGCGCGGCCCGGGCAGCAGGGTCGCGCGGATCTCGCCCGGGGCGGTCCCGAACCACAGGACGGCCTCCTTCACGTCCCCCTGGTCCGAGATCCACTCGGCCTCGGCCTCGGCGGGGACCGCCTCGTGCGGGATCCCGGGCGCGATCTTGATGGCGGCGAACCGTGCGGCGCGGGCGGTGGCCACGGCCCACGACAGCGGCGGGGAGTAGGACTCCGGGTCGAAGATCCGGCCGCGCCCGCCCCGGCGCGCCGGGTCGATGAAGACGGCGTCGTAGCCCGCGGTGTCGACCTCCGTGACGTCCGCCTCCCGGACCTCGATCAGATCCGCGAGCCCCAGTGCCGCGGCGTTGGCGCGCGCGACGGCGACGGTCAGCGGGTCGTGGTCCACCGCCAGCACGCGGATGCCGATCCGGGCCAGGGCCAGGGCGTCCCCGCCGATGCCGCAGCACAGGTCGGCGACGCTGCGGACGCCCAGGGCGGCGAGCCGCTCGGCGCGGTAGGAGGCCACCGACGCACGCGTGGCCATCTCTCCGCCGCCGGGGGTGAAGTACATCCGGCGGGCGTCCCCGGCCCCGAACTTCGCCACCGCGCGCTGCCGCAGCCGGGCCTGCCCGAGGGTGGCGGACACCAGCGGGGCGGGGTGCTCGCGGCGCAGCCGGGTGGCGACGGCGAGCTCCTGGGCGGGGTCGTAGTCCCGGAGCGAGTCGAGGAGGGCGCTGCCCTCGGGGGTGAGGAGCGCGGCGAAGTCTTCGGGGGTCACCGGTCCATTGTCGGCCACGGTGGGCCACTCGGAGGAAGGTCGCGTTCCCCTCGCGGTGTCGGCCGGGGCGCGTGCGGAACGGGTGTAAAGATCCCCAACTATGCAGCTAGTCCGACAAAAGGAACATAAGACGCAACAGGGTCACCGGATCGCGGCAGCAACGCGAGGCCGGTTGGGGATGGCCGCGACGGCCGCACTGCTGGTCGCCGGACTGGCGACCGGGTGCGGATCGGCGGAGCCCGCGAAGCCGGACAAGGCCTCGAAGGCGAAGGCCGCCGCGGGAGCCGAGGCCGCGGGGGCCGGCGCGCTCGGCAACCGCGCCGAGAAGCTGAAGGCCGCCCAGCAGGCGCGGGCGGTCGCCTCGAAGAAGTGGGGCCTGGCCAAACCGCCGCTCATGGCCCCGGACGCGCCCGGGACGAAGCCGACGATCACCACGCGCGACGGCTTCGAGGTCGAGGACCAGGAGAACCTCCCGCCGGTCTTCACCACCGTCCCCACGGAGGAGAAGGTCGTCTTCCTGACGATCGACGACGGCGCCGAGAAGGACCCCGAGTTCCTGAAGATGATGCAGGAGCTCAAGATCCCGTACACGGCGTTCCTCAGCGACTACCTGGTGCGGGACAACTACCCGTATTTCAAGCAGATGCAGGCCGCGGGCGTCACCCTGAACAACCACACGCTCAACCACCGTTACATGCCGGCGCTCTCGTACGAGACGCAGCGGCAGGAGATCTGCGGTCAGCAGGACACGATCGAGAAGCAGTTCGGCAAGCGGCCGACGCTCTTCCGCCCGCCGTACGGGAACTACAACGAGGACACGCTGCGCGCGGCCAAGTCCTGCGGGATCAAGGCCGTTCCGCTGTGGAACGAGGAGGCCTTCCCGAACCGGATGGACTGGCGGGAATGGGACAAGGACCTCCACCCCGGCGACATCATCCTCACCCACTTCCGGGGCAAGGAGGACTGGAAGGGGAACATGACTGACATGATCCGTCATGTCATGAAGACCGTCACGGCCAAGGGGTACGCCGTGGCCCGCCTGGAGGACTATCTGTGAAGCACACGCGCCGGTTGGTAGCCGGAACGCTGGCGGCCGGCGCGCTCGCGCTGTCCCTGACGGGGTGCGGGGACGGCGCGGATCCCACCGAACGGCTCGGCCGCAAGGCGACGGAGACCGCTCCGTCCCCGTCGGCCCCGGCCTCCGCCTCCTCCCCGGCATCCGGCTCCTCCGGGGCCGGGCCGGGGGCGGCGGGGGACGAGGCGTACCGCAAGTGGGGGCTGACCGCCCCGCTGCAGTACGCGCCCAAGCCCTCGGTCAAACCCCAGATCCCGCCGGCGAAGCCGGGGAGGGTCCAGGTCATCGACCGCATACCCGTCCCGGCGGACGACAAGGTCGTCTTCCTGACGTTCGACGACGGCGCGGAGAAGAACCCCGAGTTCCTGAAGATGGCGGCCGACCTGAAGCTGCCGATCAGCATGTTCCTGACGGACAACATCGCCTCGGCGGACTACGGGCACTTCGAGAAGCTCCGCGACAACGGCTCCCAGAGCACGATAAACAACCACACGCTGACGCACCCGAACCTGCGGACCCTGCCCTTCGCGGAGCAGAAGAAGGAGATATGCGGGCAGCAGGAACGCCTGGAGAAACGATTCGGCGCGAAGCCGACGCGCTTCCGCCCGCCGTTCGGCAACTACAACGACGACACCCTCAGGGCCGCGAACGAGTGCGGGATAACCCAGCTCCTCCTGTGGCGCGTGTCGATGCAGATCAACAACTTCCAGTACGCCGAGGGCTCCGCCCTCAAGCCCGGCGACATCGTCCTGGCCCACTTCCGCGGCCCCGCCGAGCTCAAGGGCTCGACGGAGATCGAGATGACCACGCGGATGCTCCAGCGGATACAGGAGCAGGGCTACCGGATCGGACGGCTCGAGGACTACCTATAGGCGGGCGGCCACCGCCGGAGTGATCGTCGTCTCCACCGGGCCCAGACTGTCCGCCTCGCGCTGGCGTTCCGCGCTGTCGGAGATGCGCAGGAGCAGGGCGACCATGATCCAGTTGGCCAGCAGGGAGGAGCCGCCCGCCGCGAGGAAGGGCAGGGCCTTGCCCGTCAGGGGGATGAGGCCGGTGACGCCGCCGGCCACCACGAAGACCTGGAGGGCCAGCGCCGAGGACAGGCCCACCGCGAGCAGCTTGCCGAACGGGTCGCGCGCGCCCAGGGACATCCGCAGCCCCCGCTGCACGAGGAGCGCGTACAGGATCAGGACGGCCATGACGCCGGCCAGGCCGAGCTCCTCGCCCACCGTCGTCAGGATGAAGTCGCTGCGGCCCGCGAACCCGATCAGTTCCGGGTGACCCAGGCCGAGCCCCGTGCCCGAGATGCCGCCCGTGCCGAAGCTGAACAGCGCCTGCGCCGACTGGTCCGAGATGACGCCGGGCGGCCGGTCCTTCCAGTAGTACGACAGCGGGTTCAGCCAGGCGGCCACGCGCCCCTTGACGTGGGGCTCGGTCGCGCCCACGACGGCCGCGCCCGCCGCGGCCATGACCAGGCCGCAGACGATCCAGCTGGTGCGCTCCGTGGCCACGTAGAGCATCACCACGAAGACGCCGAAGAAGATCAGTGAGGTGCCGAGGTCGCGCTCGAGGACCAGCACGAGCAGCGAGATGATCCACACCGTGACGAGCGGTCCGAGCTGCCTCATCGGCGGCAGCCGCATGCCCATGAACTTGCGCCCCGACAGGGCCAGCGCGTCCCGGTGGATGACCAGGTAGCCCGCGAAGAAGACCGCGATCATGATCTTCACGAACTCGCCGGGCTGCACCGAGAGGCCGCCGATGATGATCCAGCGCTTCGCCCCGTAGGTGTCCGCGCCGAAGAAGGCGGGGGCGATCAGCGCCACCAGCGCGACGACCATCGTGATGTAGATGAAGCGCTGCAGCAGCCGGTGGTCGCGCAGGATGCCCAGCACCGCGATGCAGGCCGCGACGCCGACCACCGACCACATCAGCTGGCCGGGCGCGTTCGCCTCCGCGCCCTTGAACCGCTCGATGTACCCCTGGTCGAGGCGGTGCAGGAGCACCAGCCCCAGCCCGGTCAGCAGCAGGGCGAGCGGGAAGACCAGCGGATCCGCGTACGCCGCGAACCGGCGCACGGCCAGGTGCCCCACCAGGGCGAGCAGCGACATGCTGATCACGAAGCCGGCGAGGTTGGGCGGCAGCACGTCGTTCATGGCCAGGCTCGCGCTGACGTGCCCGGCCACGGTGATGCCGACGACGAGGACGAGCAGCAGCGCTTCCGTGCGGCGACGCGCTCCCGCCGTCGTCAGGGGCCTCAGTCCACGCACGGGACGCCGCCGCCGTCGATGGCGGGGGTTCCGCTGCTCTTCTGTGACGGTGCGGGGGTGCTGCCCGGAGCGGGAGCCGAGCCCGGGGCGGACGCGGCCGGTCCGGAGTCACCCGGTGAGGAGGGAGCGGCGCCCGGTGCGCTCGGGCTCGCAGAGGCCTTGGGCCCGATCTGCTCGGCAATGAGGCGCTTTATCTTCATATCGTCTACGACGTTTATCTCCGTGCCATGGTTCCGGCCGAAGCCCTCGATGGGAAGGGTCACAAACTCGACGTTGCCCCCCGACAGGTTCTTCGCCTGCTTCACGAACGACAGCAGGTCCCATCCGCGGTCGGTCACGACGTCCTGCTTCGCGGCGTCGATCAGCTTGATCAGTTTCATCGGGTCCGTGAAGGTGCCCGCCTGGTTCAGCTTGTGCGTCGCACCCGCCAGGAAGGCCTGCTGCCGCTTCGTCCGGTCCAGGTCGCCCATGGCCAGCCCGTGCCGCTGCCGGACGAAGGCCAGCGACTGCTGCCCGTCGAGGGTCTGCGGACCCGCGGGGAAGTCGGCGCCCGAGAAACCGTCCTTCGTGGGGTTCTTCAGACACACCGGTACGCCGCCCAGCGCGTCCGCCAGGTGGTAGAAGCCGGCCAGGTTCAGCTCGGCGAAGTGGTCGATCGGCACGCCGAGGAAGGTGCGGACCGTCTCGATCTCCGCCTTGCGCCCCGCCTCGCGCCCCTCCAGCTCCAGCTGCCGCCGGTCCTTGACCCCCTGGGCCGAGAGCCGGTCCTCGACGGCGGCCTTCGCCCGGCCGTACGCCTCCTTGACCTTGGCCTTGCCGGTGAATCCGGGCACGCCGTGCAGCTCGACGAAGTCGTCGCGCGGCACCGAGAAGGCCTTCGCCCTGCTCCCGTCGCCGGGCACGTGGAGCAGGATCAGGGTGTTGGTGTTGTAGCCGCCGATGTTCGAACTGCCCGCGTGCAGCTTGTCGAGGACTTCCTCCGGCAGCGGCTCGCCGTTCTGGTCGCGGCGGCTGTCCAGCCCCATCAGCAGGATGTTCGTATCGCCGTACTTCGACTTCTCGGCCCCGTCGAGGGCCTTCGAGCTGCCGATGCTGGAGGCCAGGTCCTCGTACAGGTACCAGGCGGTGGCACCCGCGCCGACCACCAGCGCGCAGCCGGTCGCCAGCAGCGTGCGGGTGAGGCGGGCCCGGCGCGAGGGCTTGCGGCGCCGGGACGCGGGGGCCTGGGCCGGGCCCCGGCTCCGGCCACGGCCCTGAGCCTGCGGTTCCTGGGGCTTCCTGCGGTGCGCACTCATGCTTGTCGATGCTGAGGCAGGAGTGCTGAAGGAAACCTGAGGATCCTGAAGCGCCTTTCAGGGCGAACGGCACGGCGGACGGCACGGCGGACGGCGTGCCGAACGGCCCTCAGGGCCGGGGAGCACGGATCCGGAGCACCAGCCGGGCACCCGTGCCGCCGGACGGGGGGAGCGCGCGGAGGTCGCCGCCGTGCGCCCGGGCGATCTCCCGGGCGATGGCCAGGCCCAGGCCGGTGCCGCCGCTGGCCCGGCCCCGGTCCGCGTCCAGCCGTACGAACCGCTCGAAGACCCGGTCCCGGTCCGCCTCCGGGATGCCCGGCCCGTCGTCGGTGACCTCCAGCAGCGCCCAGCCGTCGCCGTCCGCGGACGCCCTGACGGTGACTTCGGTGCGGGCGTACCGGAGGGCGTTGTCCACGAGGTTGGCCAGCGCCCGCTCCAGCCGCTCCGGATCCCCGGAGGCCGGTACGGGGGCCCGCGCGTCCAGCCGGAGCCGGACCCGGGGGCCGGGGCGCCGCGCCAGGTCCTCGGCGGCCAGCAGCGCGAGGTCCACCGGCTCGGAGCGCGGCGCGGGCCCGCCGTCGAGGCGGGCCAGCAGGAGCAGGTCGGCCGCGATGCCCTGGAGCCGTTCGGTGTCGGCCAGCGCGGCCGCCACCGATTCCCGGTCGGGGTCCCGCAGAGCCACCTCCAGCCGCGAGCGGACGGCCGCGAGGGGGTTGCGCAGCTCGTGGGAGGCGTCGGCCGTGAACTGCCGCTGCCGGGCGTCGCCGCGCTCCAGCCGGTCGAGGGTGTCGTTGACGGTCCGGGCCAGCTGGGCGATCTCGTCGGCCCCGCCCGGATCGGGGACCCGCCGGTCCAGCTCGCTCGCGGTGACCGCCGCGAGCTCGGCGCGGATCGCACCGACGGGGCGCAGCGCCTGCCCCGTCACCCACCAGGCCAGGGCCGCCGCGAAGGCGATCAGCGGGGGAGCCCCGGCCAGCAGGCCGAGGGCGACCGCCCGGTTCGCGTCGTCGACGTCGCCGAGGACGGTCATGGCGTAGACGGTGTGCGGGTGGCGCGCCCCCGGCGGGCCGGGCGCCGCCACGGCGACCACCACGCGCCGTTCCGTGCCGGGGTGCGCGGCCGGCAGGACGGCCGAGCGGGAGTCGTCGCCGGGCGGCGGGGGGCGCAGCCCGGTGAGCTCCGGGGCGTCCTCCGGGTCCCCGCTGGTGGCCACGGTCCGGCCGTTCGCGTCCCGTACGAGGACCAGGTCGACCCCGCCCTCCGGCGCGGGCAGCCGGCCGGCGGCCGGGAGGGTCCCGGTGTCGGTCTGGGAGGCGACCTTGCGGGCGGCGAGCTCGGTGCGGGCGGTGGTGTTCTCGATGAGGTTGGCGCGCAGCACGGTGTACAGCCACAGGCCGCCGGCGGCGAGCACGGCGGCCATCGCGAGGGCGGCGGCCGCGGCGGCGCGCGCCCGCAGGCTGCCGAGACGCCGGGCGCGGGACGGGGACCGGGAGCCGGACCGGGATCCGGACGGGTGAGGGGAGCCGGACGGGTGAGGGGTGCCGGACGGGGGGCCGGTGCCGGACGGGGGCCCGGTGCCGGACGGGGGACGGGGCCTAGCCACCGTCCGGGGCCATCCGGTAGCCGGTGCCGTGGACGGTGAGGATCGAGCGGCGACCGAAGGGGACGTCGATCTTCCGGCGGAGCGAGGAGACGTAGACCTCGACGATGTTCGGGTCGATGCCGTGCGGGGTGTCCCAGACCTCGTCCAGGATGTCCTGCTTGGCGACGGCCCGGCCGGGCTGCCCCATCAGGCAGGCGAGCACGCCGAGCTCGCGGGCCGTCAGCTCGATCTCGTGCGGGCCGCGCCGGCAGCGCCGGCCGCGCGGGTCGAGGGTCAGGTCGCCGGCCTGGAGGATGCTGGGCTGCGCGGGGCCCGCGGCGCGCCGGGTGACCGCGCGCAGGCGGGCGGCGAGGACGACGAAGGAGAACGGCTTGGTGAGGTAGTCGTCGGCGCCGGCGTCGAGGCCCTCGGCCTCGTCGTACTCGCCGTCCTTGGCCGTCAGGATGATGACGGGGGTCGGGTCGCCGTGGGCGCGCATCCGCCGGCAGATCTCGAAGCCCGAGAGGCCCGGGAGCATCAGGTCGAGGACGACGGCGTCGTACGGGCCGCCCGTGAGGGCCAGGTCCAGGCCGCGGTGGCCCTCGTGGGCGAGGTCGACCCAGTGGCCGTCGGCGGAGAGGCCCCGCCGAAGCGATTCGGCGAGGCCCGTTTCGTCTTCGACGACCAGGAGGCGCATGCCCCAAGCCTCACATACCGGACGCCTTTCCCCGGGCCCCGGCCCCGGGCGCCGCCCCCGCGCGCCGCCCCGCACCTCGAGCGCCGGTGGATCCGCGCGAGCCGGTCAGGGGGCGCCGGGCCGGGCCCCCGCCGGACCCGGGGGCGACGCCCGCCGGGGCCGCCCCGAGCGCCCGCCGGACCGGATCCGGGGCCGGCGCCGGGGGTGGTTCCGGTGCGGGGGCGGGGCCGGCCACGGGGCGGGATCCTGGTCCCCGCCCGGGGTGGTTCCGGGCCGGATCCGGTGCGGGGCCGGGTGGGCACGGGCCGAAACCGGTCAGTGTGCCCGGTGGGCGCGGGGCGCGTCCGCGATGCCTCAGGGGGACGCCGGGCCGGGTCCAGGTACCGGCCGGGGCGGGTCCCCGCAGGGGTTCCGGGCGGGTCCGGGCGGGGCCCCTGACGGGGTTCCGGGGCGGCCCGGGGCGACCCGGACGGGCAGAAACAGCGGCGCGTATTGGCACTCCGCTTGACCGAGTGCTAATCGCCGGAATAGTCTCGCGTCTGGCACTCGCCCCTGGTGAGTGCCAACACAGCGACAGGCAGATCCGGCACCCGCGACGACGGATCGACCTGGTCGCCACCTCAGACAGTTAACCCCGGATCTCCGAAGGGGGAGGTCGGATCGTGACGACCACCAGCTCCAAGGTTGCCATCAAGCCGCTCGAGGACCGCATTGTGGTCCAGCCGCTCGACGCCGAGCAGACCACGGCCTCTGGCCTGGTCATCCCGGACACCGCGAAGGAGAAGCCCCAGGAGGGCGTCGTCCTCGCGGTGGGCCCGGGCCGCTTCGAGGACGGCCAGCGACTTCCGCTGGACGTCACCGTCGGCGACGTCGTGCTGTACAGCAAGTACGGCGGCACCGAAGTGAAGTACAACGGCGAGGAATACCTCGTCCTCTCGGCCCGCGACGTGCTCGCGATCGTCGAGAAGTAAGTCACTTCTCCAGTTTTGTTTTGAGCTACGCCCCTGGTCACCCCTGCTGATGCCGGGCGGCGAGGGGCGTAGTTCGTTCTAGGCGGTCGCGGTGAGCGGCCGGGGATCGCAACGAGAGGGCTGAACCGCTCCCATGCCGAAGATTCTTAAGTTTGACGAGGACGCTCGTCGCGCCCTCGAGCGCGGCGTCAACAAGCTTGCCGACACGGTCAAGGTGACGATCGGCCCCAAGGGCCGCAACGTCGTCATCGACAAGAAGTTCGGTGCTCCCACCATCACGAACGACGGTGTCACCATCGCTCGCGAGGTCGAGCTGGACGACCCGTACGAGAACCTGGGCGCGCAGCTCGTGAAGGAGGTGGCGACCAAGACCAACGATGTTGCGGGTGACGGCACCACCACCGCCACCGTGCTGGCCCAGGCGCTGGTCCGCGAGGGTCTGCGCAACGTCGCCGCGGGTGCCTCCCCGGCCGCCCTCAAGAAGGGCATCGACCTCGCGGTCAAGGCCGTGTCCGAGGAGCTCCTCGCGACCGCCCGCCCGATCGAGGACAAGTCCGACATCGCCGCCGTGGCCTCGCTCTCCGCGCAGGACGCCCAGATCGGCGAGCTCATCGCCGAGGCGATGGACAAGGTCGGCAAGGACGGTGTCATCACCGTCGAGGAGTCCAACGCCTTCGGCGTCGAGCTGGAGTTCACCGAGGGCATGGCCTTCGACAAGGGCTACCTCTCGCCGTACATGGTCTCCGACCAGGAGCGTATGGAGGCCGTCCTCGACGACCCGTACATCCTGATCAACCAGGGCAAGATCTCCTCGATCCAGGACCTCCTGCCGCTGCTGGAGAAGGTCATCCAGGCCGGTGGCACCAAGCCGCTCCTGATCATCGCCGAGGACGTCGAGGGCGAGGCGCTCTCCACCCTCGTCGTCAACAAGATCCGTGGCACCTTCAACGCCGTCGCCGTCAAGGCGCCCGGCTTCGGTGACCGCCGCAAGGCGATGCTCCAGGACATGGCCACCCTCACCGGTGCCACCGTCATCGCCGAGGAGGTCGGCCTCAAGCTCGACCAGGCCGGTCTGGACGTGCTCGGTTCCGCGCGCCGCGTGACCATCACCAAGGACGGCACCACCATCGTCGACGGTGGCGGCAAGTCCGATGACGTCCTCGGCCGCGTCAACCAGATCAAGGCCGAGATCGAGTCCACCGACTCGGACTGGGACCGCGAGAAGCTGCAGGAGCGCCTGGCGAAGCTCGCCGGCGGCGTCTGCGTCATCAAGGTCGGCGCCGCCACCGAGGTGGAGCTCAAGGAGCGCAAGCACCGTCTCGAGGACGCCATCTCGGCGACCCGCGCCGCGGTCGAGGAGGGCATCGTCTCCGGCGGTGGCTCCGCGCTCGTCCACGCCGTCAAGGTCCTCGAGGGCAACCTCGGCCTGACCGGCGACGAGGCCACCGGTGTCGCGGTCGTGCGCCGCGCCGCCGTCGAGCCGCTGCGCTGGATCGCGGAGAACGCCGGCCTCGAGGGCTACGTCATCACCGCGAAGGTCGCCGAGCTCGACAAGGGCCAGGGCTTCAACGCCGCCACCGGCGAGTACGGCGACCTGGTCAAGGCCGGCGTCATCGACCCGGTCAAGGTCACCCGCTCCGCGCTGGAGAACGCCGCTTCGATCGCGTCCCTGCTGCTCACGACCGAGACCCTGGTCGTCGAGAAGCCGGCCGAGGAAGAGGCCGACGCCGGTCACGGCGGCCACGGCCACAGCCACTGACCTCGTCAGTAGTCGTGGCAGAGCCCCGGTCACCGCTGCCAAGCGGTGGTGACCGGGGCTCTGTCGTTCTCGGCGGCCTTCTCCGCGGCCTTCCCGACGGCCTTCTCGACGGCCTTCCGGCCGACGGCTATCCGGGCATCATGCCCATCTGCCGCATCAGCCCCGGCGCGTCGTAGTACCACCAGTCTTCCGCGATCTGGCCGTTCTCGAGGCGGCAGGTCGTCGAGCCCGACATGGAGACTTCCTTGCCGGTCGGTGCGACCCCCATGAACTCGCCCTTGTGGGTGCCCTTCCAGTCCCAGAGCGTGGTGACGCAGTCCCCTTCGGCGATCTGGCGCGTCATGTCGAAGGTGAAGTCGAAGGCGTCCCGCCACATGCCGATGGTCGTGGCCAGGCCCTCCCGGCCGTTGCCCCGGTCCCCGCTCTGCATGATGTCGTGGGTGACGTAGTCGGCCGCGACGCACTCTTCGATGACGTCGAAGTTCCCCTTGCCCGCGATCTCTTCGATCATCCGTGTCGCGACCAGCTTGTTGAGGTACTCGTCGCGGACCACGTCGAGGTTCATGAACTTCGGCATGCCCTCGCAGAGAGCCACCATCTCCTGGAACATCCGGTCGGTTTCCGGGAGCTGAGAGTTCCTCATCGCCTCCTCGTACGAGGGGAATTCGACGAGGTCGAGGTAGTGGGTCTCGGAGTCCCGGTCCCTGCCGATCAGGGTGTGGGTGACCGTGCGCCTGCCGCTCGCCTGCTCGGCCCAGCGGTCGATGAGCGCGTTCATCTCGTCGAACCGCGTGGTCTCGTAATCGATTACTTGTACGAATGTCATCGCGTCGCCTCCCGCGCTGGATGGGACACGTCCAGTCTAGGGAGATTTCACCTTTTTGCCGTGTTTACTCATCGGTCACTGCGGTCCGTACTTGCGGCCCGTACGCGAGGAAACCCCGCCCAGCAGTCCGCGCGGGGTCAGCTTCACGATGCCCATCAGCGCCTTGTACCGGGGGTCCGGGATCGACACCGTCTTGCCCCGGGCCAGGTCGGCGAGGGCCGCGGCCACCAGCTTGTCGGCGTCGAGCCACATCCAGCCGGGGATGTTGTCCGTGCCCATGCCGGCGCGCTCGTGGAACTCGGTGCGCACGAAACCGGGGCACAGCGCCATCAGCCGTACGCCCGAACCGGCCAGGTCCTTCGCCGCGCCCTGGGTGAACTGCACGACCCAGGCCTTGCTCGCCCCGTAGGTGCCGCGGGGCAGGAAGGCGGCCACCGAGGCCACGTTGATCACGCCGCCCCGCCCGCGCGAGCGCATCGACCCGGTCGCCGCCGAGGTCAGCCGCAGCACGGCCTCCACGTGGACCTTGATCATGGTCAGCTCGTCGGCCATGGAGACCTCGAGGTAGCGGCCCTTGTTGCCGAAGCCGGCGTTGTTGACCAGCAGGTCCACCGGGTGCTTGCGGTCGCCGAGGCGCTTCTCGACCGCCGAGATGCCCTCCTCGGTGGAGAGGTCGGCGGCCAGCACCTCGGCCTCGATGCCGTGCCGGTCGTGCAGTTCGGTGGCCTGCTCACCGAGCCGCTTGGTGTCCCGGGCCACCAGGACGAGGTTGTGCCCCTGGGCGGCGAGCCGCCGGGCGAAGGCGGCGCCGATGCCCGCCGTGGATCCCGTAATCAACGCAGTCGTCATACGCGCAACCTAGCCGCCCCGGCGCCCGCCGCCCCTACCAGGTTCCGGATAGGCCCCCGGACCGGCCTCCCCGTCAGTGCCCTTGCGGGCGGCGCTACTTCGCCGGCTGCTCCAGTTCCCGCTCCCGGCCCTGCCCGTGGCCCGGGGCCGGGACCCGTGCCCGTTCCCGTTCCCCGCGCGTCCGCTGCTGCTCCACATGGGCCAGCGCCTTGTTCCGCGCGCTCGGCTCCAGCGCGGCGCCCGCCGCCAGGATGCGCGGCAGCAGCTCCCGCTCGGTGGTGACGGCGCGGAACCAGAACCCCACGGTCACCTCGTGGTCCGGGCGGTGCACCACCTCGATGGGGTCGCCGGGGGAGACCGTCCCCTCCTGGACCACCCGCAGGTACGCACCCGTCCGGGCCTCCCGGGTGAACCGCTTGACCCAGGACCTCTCGCCGAGCGCGCCCTGGAAGGTCCGGCACGGAATGCGGGCCGAGGCCACCTCCAGGACCAGGCCGGCGCCGACCCGCCAGCGTTCGCCGAGCAGCGCGCCGTTCACGTCGAGGCCGGAGGTGGTGAGGTTCTCGCCGAAGATCCCGCCGGGCAGGGCGCGGTCCAGCTCGCGGCCCCACCAGTCCAGGTCCTCGCGGGCGTACGCGTACACGGCCTTGTGCGGGCCGCCGTGATGGCGCCGGTCGCAGACGTCGTCACCCTCGACCCCGCTGGCCGCGGCCCCGTCGGGGTCCGGCGCGAAGATCCGTACGGGGCCGGGGACGGGGCGTTTGCCGTGACCGGTCAGCCCGCCCTCCGCGTCGGTGTAATCGACGGCCGTGGCACGACCGAGGTTCACGGAGATCAGATGCATGGGGACACGCTAGCCGAATGGCCCCAAAGGCGGCACGGGACTATTCGCGCGGTCATCAAAGCGGCCCTTATACTCGAGGGGTGATCGAGGCACGTCATCTCCGCGTTCTGCGCGCTGTCGCCGGAACCGGCTCCTTCTCCGCGGCCGCCCGCGAACTCGGCTGCACCCAGCCGGCCGTCTCCCAGCAGATGAAGGCGCTGGAGCAGTCCGCCGGCACCCCGCTGCTGATCCGCGCCGGCCGCGAGATGCGGCTCACCCAGGCGGGCGGGGCGCTGGTCCGGCACGCCGCCGGGATCCTCGCGGGGCTGACCGCCGCCGAGGAGGAGGTCGCGGCCATCGCCGGGCTGCGCGCGGGCCGGGTCCGGCTCGTCTCCTTCCCGAGCGGCAGCTCCACCCTGGTGCCCACCGCGCTGGCGGCGATGCGCGCCGCGCACCCGGGAACCCGCATCTCGCTGGTCGAGGCCGAGCCGCCGCGTTCGGTGGAGATGCTGCGCGAGGGCGACTGCGACGTCGCGCTGGCCTTCCGCTACGGCGGAGCCCCGGGGTCGGCGGCCGAGTGGGAGGACCTCGTGGTCCGGCCGCTGCTGACCGACCGGCTCGTGGGCCTGGTCCCCGACGGCCACCGGCTGGCGGGCGCGGGGCGGGTGGGCATGGCGGAGCTGGCCGAGGAGCCCTGGATCGCGGGCTGCCCGCGCTGCCGCCGCCATCTGGTGGAGGTGTGCGAGGGCGTCGGCTTCACCCCGCGCATCGACTTCGCCACCGACGACTACCCGGCCGTGGTCGGGCTGGTCGGGGCCGGTCTCGGCGTGGCGGTCCTGCCGGAGCTGGCGGTGGAGTCCGTACGGGCCAAGGGCGTGAGCACCCTCGTCGTGGAACCGGCCGTCGAGCGCGAGGTCGTGGCGCTGACCCTGCCCGACCTGGCCCGGGTGCCCGCGGTGGCCGCGACCCTGGGGGAGCTGGAGCGGGCGGCGCGGCGTTGAGCCGGGCGGCCGGAGCGGGCCGCCGGGTGAAAGACCGTACGGCGGTACGGCCGACCGGGTGGCGGCCCGTCCGGTGACGGGCCGCCCGTGCGTGCGGCGGTGGCGGAGAGAAACGTTCCTTCGGACGTTTCCCCCGGCCCTGGCTCAGTGCGGGGCGATCGGTCCGATCGAGGTCGCCGCGGGGATCAGGCGGTGCCGGGCGCGGCCCATCAGTTCCTCGCGTTCGTCTTCGGTGAGGCCGCCCCACACCCCGTAGGGCTCGCGGACGGCGAGGGCGTGCGCGGCGCATTCCGAGCGCACCGGGCAGCGCATGCAGACCTCTTTAGCCGAGGCCTCACGCGCGCTCCTGGCCGCGCCCCGCTCGCCTTCCGGGTGGAAGAAGAGGGAGCTGTCGACCCCGCGGCAGGCAGCCAGCAGCTGCCAGTCCCAGAGGTCGGCGTTCGGTCCGGGGAGGCGGGAGAAATCTGCCATGGGTAGTCCCTCTTGGTGCCGGTACTGAGGCGGATACGGTCCATGTCTCCACACCTACTGTCCTAGTAGATGTAAATATGACTCATTGGGAATCTAGCCTCAGACATGCGCCAAACGGAAGGAAAGCCGCCAAATAGGGCATAACGCCAATTGGAGGACACGCCGGGAGTGGTGCCCGCCTCGTGTTCGCTTCCTCACGTAGAGTGCCGAAGGTGTCCGTCCGACCCGTAACTCTTTCGAGTGACCATCGTTGAGAGTGCGAAGGCGGTTGAACCAATAAGTTCTCGGACAGGTGTCTGGGGACATCGACCGCACAGGTGACGATACGTACCAGCCTGGAGGCTCAAGGTGACGCGCATCAGCAGCTGCGGAGGGCGGTCATGACATCCGTCCTCGTCTGCGACGACTCCCCGCTTGCCCGAGAGGCGCTCCGTCGCGCGGTTGCCACCGTGCCCGGCGTCGAGCGTGTGACGACGGCTGCCAACGGCGAGGAAGTCCTCCGCCGCTGGGGTGCCGACCGTTCCGATCTGATTCTGATGGACGTGCGGATGCCCGGCCTCGGCGGTGTGGAGACGGTTCGCCGGCTGCTCTCGGCCGATCCCGGCGCCCGCATCATCATGCTGACGGTCGCCGAGGACCTGGACGGGGTGGCCCTCGCGGTCGCCGCCGGGGCCCGGGGCTATCTGCACAAGGACGCCTCGCGCGCCGAACTGCGGGCCACGGTGACCCAGGCCCTCGCCGACCCGACCTGGAGGCTGGCCCCGCGCCGCCTCCGCTCGGCCGAGATGGGCGCCGCGCCCACGCTCACCGCGCGCGAGATCCAGGTGCTGGAGGGCATGAGCCACGGCCGGTCCAACGCGGAGATCGGGCGCGAGCTCTTCCTCTCCGAGGACACGGTCAAGACGCACGCCCGCCGTCTGTTCAAGAAGCTGGGAGCCTCGGACCGGGCGCACGCCGTTGCGCTCGGCTTCCGCTGGGGCCTGGTCCGCTGACCGCACGACCGCCGGCCCTCACCGGCCGGCGGCGCCGCGGCCGGGCCGCCGACATCGCGTCGGCCGCTTCGTCGAACCTCGGTGCGAAGCCGGGGATTGGCGGGGCACAATCCGGGGGACGTGTCGCTTCGTGCGCGATGCCGCATGCTTGAGGGTGTGGCGCATCCTTGGAGATGTCGCCGCGGCAACGATTCGGCCGAGCGGGAGGGGAGGGCCAGAGCATGAGTTCCGGTGCACCCACCCCTCGTAACGCCTCGGCTCATAACGCTTCGACGCACAACACGGACCGCAGTGCCGCGAATACTCCGGCGCCAAGGCACCATGGATTGATGCGCGACGACGAGGCCCAGGGGCCCCCCGGGGCCACAGGACCCACCGGCCGGGCGGCCGCCGCCAGGAGCGGCGGCGGTGACGGGACCGTCGGCGCGCTCGTACGCCGCGCGGTCGAGGGCGACGAGCAGGCCACGCACGATCTGCTGGCCTTCGTGCACCCCCTCGCGATCCGCTACTGCCGCACCCGGCTCTCGCGGCTCCCCGGTGATGCCCGCCACTTCGTGGAGGACCTGGCGCAGGAGGTCTGCGTCGCCGTCCTCATGGCCCTGCCGCGCTACCGCGACACCGGGCGCCCCTTCGAGGCCTTCGTCTTCGCCATCGCCGCGCACAAGGTCGCCGACCTGCAGCGGGCCGCCATGCGCCACCCGGGCAGCACGGCCGTGCCCTCCGACGAGATGCCGGAGCGGCCCGACGACTCCCTGGGGCCGGAGGAGCGCGCGCTCCTCAGCAGCGACGCGGCCTGGGCCAAGAAGCTGCTGGCCAACCTGCCGGAGAACCAGCGCGAGCTCCTCGTCCTGCGCGTCGCCGTCGGGCTGACCGCCGAGGAGACCGGGCAGATGCTCGGCATGTCCCCCGGGGCGGTGCGCGTGGCACAGCACCGGGCGCTCAGCCGGCTCCGCGCACTCGCCGAGCAGTAGACCCGGCGGCGAGCCGGAGGACCTTCGCGGCGGTCCGTCCCGGTTCGCCGGGCCGGCCGTCGTAGGAAGCGACAAATCTTGGGCTTGACCTTGGTCGTGGAATGAGACGCGTCGGGATCCCGTTAGCATGGACATCCGCGCTGAGCAAGACCATTTGGGAAGGTGTCATGACTGTGAACGGCAGTAGTGAGACTGGAGTGCCCGACAAATTCGCCACACTCGGCCTCACGTACGACGACGTGCTACTGCTGCCCGGCGTGTCGGACATGTCCCCGGACGCGATCGACACCTCCTCCCTGATCTCCCGCAACGTGCGCGTGAACGTCCCGCTGCTCTCCGCCGCCATGGACAAGGTCACCGAGGCCCGCATGGCCATCGCGATGGCCCGCCAGGGCGGCGTCGGCGTCCTGCACCGCAACCTCTCCATCGTCGACCAGGCCAACCAGGTGGACCTGGTCAAGCGCTCCGAGTCCGGCATGGTCACCGACCCGATCACGGTGCACCCGGACGCGACCCTGCGCGAGGCCGACGAGCTCTGCGCGAAGTTCCGCATCTCCGGCGTCCCGGTCACCGACCCCGCCGGCAAGCTGCTCGGCATCGTCACCAACCGCGACATGGCCTTCGAGTCGGACCGCAGCCGCCAGGTGCGCGAGGTCATGACCCCGATGCCGCTGGTCACGGGCAAGGTCGGCATCACCGGCGTGGACGCCATGGAGCTGCTGCGCCGCCACAAGATCGAGAAGCTGCCGCTCGTCGACGAGTCCGGCATCCTCAAGGGCCTCATCACGGTCAAGGACTTCGTCAAGGCCGAGAAGTACCCGAACGCCGCCAAGGACAAGGACGGCCGGCTGCTCGTCGGCGCGGCCGTCGGCGTCGCGGGCGACGCGTACGACCGCGCCCAGGCCCTGATCGAGGCCGGCGCCGACTTCATCGTCGTCGACACGGCCCACGGTCACTCCCGCCTCGTCGGCGACATGGTCTCCAAGATCAAGTCGAACTCGACGGTCGACGTCATCGGCGGCAACATCGCGACGCGTGACGGCGCCCAGGCGCTCATCGACGCCGGCTGCGACGGCATCAAGGTCGGCGTCGGCCCCGGCTCCATCTGTACCACCCGCGTCGTCGCCGGCATCGGCGTCCCGCAGGTCACCGCCATCTACGAGGCCTCGCTCGCGGCCAAGGCGGCGGGCGTCCCGGTCATCGGCGACGGCGGCCTGCAGTACTCCGGCGACATCGCGAAGGCCCTGGTCGCGGGCGCCGACACGGTGATGCTCGGCTCGCTGCTCGCGGGCTGCGAGGAGTCCCCGGGCGAGCTGCTCTTCATCAACGGCAAGCAGTTCAAGTCGTACCGCGGCATGGGCTCGCTCGGCGCGATGCAGTCCCGCGGCGACCGCAAGTCCTTCTCCAAGGACCGCTACTTCCAGGAGGGCGTGGGCGGCGACGACAAGCTCATCCCCGAGGGCATCGAGGGCCAGGTCCCGTACCGCGGCCCGCTCTCCGCGGTCGTGCACCAGCTCGTCGGCGGTCTGCGGCAGTCGATGTTCTACGTCGGCGGCCGCACCGTTCCCGAGCTCCAGGACCGCGGCCGCTTCGTCCGCATCACGTCGGCGGGGCTCAAGGAGAGCCACCCGCACGACATCCAGATGACGGTCGAGGCGCCGAACTACTCCCGCAAGGGCTGATCAGCGCGGTGCACCGAGGGGCGGACCCATCCGGGTCCGCCCCTTCGCCGTGTCCGCCGGGCGGTCGTCCGGTCCGGCGCGCGCGTCCGTACAGCGGTCACCGGGACGCAGCTCCCCGCCCTTCGGGGATACTGGACGGGCAGACCCAGAGGAAAGGCCACCACACGTGACTGAGATCGAGATCGGGCGCGGCAAGCGCGGCCGCAGGGCGTACGCGTTCGACGACATCGCCATCGTCCCCAGCCGTCGCACCCGGGACCCGAAGGAGGTCTCGATCGCCTGGCAGATCGACGCCTACCGCTTCGAGCTCCCGTTCCTGGCCGCTCCCATGGACTCGGTCGTCTCCCCGCAGACCGCCATCCGCATCGGTGAGCTCGGCGGCCTCGGCGTGCTGAACCTCGAAGGCCTGTGGACCCGGTACGAGGACCCGCAGCCGCTGCTCGACGAGATCACCGAGCTCGACGAGGACGCCGCGACCCGCCGGCTCCAGGAGATCTACGCGGCCCCGATCCAGGCGGACCTCATCCGCCAGCGGATCAAGGAGGTGCGCGACTCCGGCGTCGTCACCGCCGCCGCGCTCTCCCCGCAGCGCACGGCCGAGTTCTCCAAGGCCGTCGTCGACGCGGGTGTGGACATCTTCGTGATCCGCGGCACCACGGTGTCGGCCGAGCACGTATCCGGCGCCGCCGAGCCGCTCAACCTCAAGCAGTTCATCTACGAGCTCGACGTCCCGGTCATCGTGGGCGGCTGCGCCACGTACACCGCGGCCCTGCACCTGATGCGCACCGGCGCCGCCGGTGTCCTGGTCGGCTTCGGCGGCGGCGCCGCGCACACCACGCGCAACGTGCTCGGCATCCAGGTCCCGATGGCGACCGCCGTCGCGGACGTGGCCGCGGCCCGCCGCGACTACATGGACGAGTCCGGCGGCCGCTACGTGCACGTCATCGCCGACGGCGGCGTGGGCTGGTCCGGCGACATCCCGAAGGCCGTCGCCTGTGGCGCGGACGCCGTGATGATGGGCTCCCCGCTGGCCCGTGCCACCGACGCGCCCGGCAAGGGCAACCACTGGGGCATGGAGGCCGTCCACGAGGACGTGCCGCGCGGCAAGAAGGTCGACCTGGGCACGGTCGGCACCACCGAGGAGATCCTCACCGGCCCGTCGCACTCCCCGGACGGCTCGATGAACATCTTCGGCGCGCTGCGCCGCTCGATGGCCACCACCGGCTACAGCGAGCTCAAGGAGTTCCAGCGGGTCGAGGTCACGGTCGCGGACTCGCAGCACCACCGCTGACCGCTCCGACGTACCCGTGCCGGAGGGCCGGCGCCCCCCCGGGGGGGCCCGCCCCCCCGGCCCGGGGGGGCGGCGCGGGGGGGGGGGCGGGGGGGTTCTGCGCGGGGTGGGGCGGGGCGTGCGGA
>NZ_JBSGWY010000009.1:170979-208026 GCF_053609145.1 Streptomyces sp. NPDC054961
CGCGGGCCGGCCCCCCGCCGCCCCCACCCCCCCGCCCCCCCCCCCGCCCGGGGGGGGCCGGGGGCGGGGCGGGGGGGGGCCGGGCGCCCGCCCCCCCCCCCCCCCCCACGTCGGGCTCCGCCGGGCGGGTGCGCCGGTCAGTTCCTGCCCTTGGTCCTCAGGCTCATGCAGATGCCCCACGGGATCAGCAGGACGCCCGCGAGGAGCAGCAGCCGGAACAGGAACCACGCGTTGTCCTCGGCGATCTGACCGTGCTCGTCGCCCATGACGTAGCCGAGGACGACCGCGGCCCCGCCGATGAGCAGACCGGGGGTGCCGAGGACCCACAGCAGGACGGTGAACCAGACCGCGCGCCCGGCGGCCGCCGGAGCGGTGGCGGGACCGGGACCGGGGACGGGCCGGGGCGGCCGGGACGCCTCGCGGGGCGGCATGGCGATCACCACGGAGGGCGGGACGGCCGCGTCGAGCGGGGCCAGGTCGGCCGGGCCGATCCCGTACAGGGCCGGCTCGACGGTGAGCGTGAACCCGTCGTGGCCCACCAGGTGGCGGGCGCCGTCCGGATAGGCCTGCACCAGGGAACAGGCGGCGTAGTGGACGGTGATCCGCTGGCGCTCCGAGACCAGGCTGACGCCGTCCTCGCCCACGATCAGGACCGTGCCGGGGGCGGCCAGGGACGGGTGGCGCCGCCCGGTGACGGTCTGCGCGGATCCGGTGGGCGCGGCCGCGAGCCCCGGCGCGAGTTCCGCGGCCCGGTCCGCGCTCCGGCCGGGCAGCTGGAGCAGGGCGCCGGCCCACGCGGTGCGCGCGATCTCGTGCAGGGACGCGGCGGTGACCGCCTCGATCTCGGCGCGCTCCTCGGCGACGGTCAGGATCCGGTGCCCCAGCAGCAGGTCCACCGCCTGCCCGGGGAGCCGCTCGGCGGCGAGCCCGGGGGCCTCGAGGCGGGCGAGCGCGGAGGCCCGTACGGATTCCAGGCCGGCCGGATCGATCCGGCCCTCCCGCAGCCGCGCGAGGACGTCGACGAAGGCGCGGACCATCGCCTCCTGCTGCGCGGGCAGCGCCTCGGCGTGGGCGACGAGGGTCGCGGAGCCGGCGTCGCGCGGGTCGTACGCGCAGGCCGCCGCGTACGCGTACCCGCTCTCGTGGCGCAGTGCGCGGAGCAGCTCCTTGCCCAGCACCTCGGCGAACAGGCCCGCCCCGGTGGAGCGGGGCAGCACGGAGGTCAGGACGGCGCTCCCGTCCTCGCCCCGGAAGAAGGCGGGGAGGACGGGCAGGGCGGAGGCGGGCTCGGGCGCCGGCTGCCACGGGCCGTGGGGGAGGGCGAGCGCGAGGCCGTCGGGCACCCGGTCGCCGGTGATCCACAGGACGGCGTTGCCGGTGGTGAACCGGGTCCGGGCCCAGTCGCGGACCTGCTCCCCGGTGAGCGCGGAGAGACCGGCCTCGGCGTATCCGGCGAGGCCGTAGGAGCGGGATCCGTAGCGCCACAGGGTGGCGAGGCGGGCCGGACCGGGGCTCCGGCCCGCGGCCTCGGTGCGCAGGATCTCCTTCTCGGTCTCCAGCCGCTCCACCGGGAGGTCGCGCAGGGCGGCGCAGACGCCGTTGAGGTACTCGACCACCTCGGCGGGGGTGCCGGTCACCTGGAAACGGGTGTACGCGGCGGCGGTGGCGCCGTCGCGGTGCGGATCGCCGGGCCGCCCGTGCCGGTGCAGGGCGAGGTGCTCGACGAGGTGGGTGATGCCGCTGGTGGCGAGGGTCTCGTCGGCGGAGCCGACCCGGAAGAGCAGTCCGGCGGTGAGGGGGCCGGGCTGGTGGGCGAGCAGCGTGCGGACGCCGTCGACGGTGGTTTCGGTGGTCATCGCGCTCCTCCCGCCCCGTGGGCCCGGCGGCGGCGCAGCTGGGTGACGCCCATGCCGGCGCAGGCCGCGGTCAGGAGGGCGGCGAGCTTGACCGCATGCCAGTCCCGGTCGCCCGGGGCGACGGACCGGTCGGTCACCGCGTGCGCGAGCCCGTACGTCACGACGGCGAGGACGACGGTGAGGACGCCCAGTCCCCAGATCGCGGCGGTGACCAGCCCGGAGCGCGGGTTCCGCCAGGCCGTGGTGAGACCCGCCTTGGCGGGCCGCGGGATCGCGGAGGCGGCACGGGGCTCCATCGCGACCACCACCGACGGGGGCACGGAGGCGTCCACGACGGCCAGTTCGGACGGGCTGATCCGGTAGAGGGTCGGTTCGACGGTGATCGAGATCCCGTCCTGGCCGATCAGCTGCCGGGCTCCGTCCGGGAAGGTCCGCAGCAGGACGCACTCGGCGTACCGGACGGTGGCCCGGTGCTGCGGCGTGAGCGCGCTGACGCCCTCGGCGCCCACGATCAGGGACACGTCGTCGTTCTCCACGGCCGGATGGCGCCGTCCGGTGACGACGTCCGCCGACTCGCAGGGCGCGGCCGTCAGCCCCGCCCAGTCCACGCCCCGGCCGGGCACCTGCATCAAGGCGTCCGCCCAGACGGCGCGCGCGACGTCCCGCAGGTCCTCGACGGTGACCGCCTCGATCTGCGCCCGGGCCTCGTCGGTGGTGAGGCTGCGGTGGCGCAGCAGCAGATCCACGGCGTGGCCGGGCAGCCGGGCCGCGGCGAGGTCGGGGATGTCGAACGCGGCCAGCGCGGAGGCCCGTACGGCGTCCAGGTCGGACTGCTCGACCCGGCCGGCGCGGAGCTTCGCGAGGACGTCCACGAAAGCGCCCACCAGCGCGTCCTGCTTCTGGGGCAGGGCGTCGGCGTACGCGACGACGGTCGCGTGACCGGTGTCGCGTATGGAGTAGTCGGCCGTCGCCGTGTAGGAGTACCCGCCCTTCTGGCGCAGTTCGCGGAAGAGCTCCTTGCTCAGCACTCCGGCGAACAGGGTCGCCTCGGTGGAGCGGGGGACCACGGCGGTCAGGCAGACCCCGCCGTCGTCGCCGCGGAAGTAGGCGGGCGTCGTGGGCAGGGCGGAGGTCGCCTCGGGCGCGGGCCGCCACGCACCGGAGGGGAGTTCGAGGTCGAGGCCCTCGGGAACGGCGTCGCCGGTGATCCACAGGACGGCGTTCTCCCGGGTGAACCGCGTCCGCACCCAGTCCCGCACCTGGTGCTCGGTGATCTCGCGGAGGCCGAACTCGGGGTAGGCGACGAGGCCGTAGGAGCGCGGTCCGTAGCGCCACAGGGCCGCGGCGTGGGCCGGGCCGCAGGTCTTGCCGGCGGCCTCGGTGCGCAGGATCTCCTTTTCGGTCTCCAGCCGGTCCATGGGGAGGTCGCGCAGGGCGGCGCAGACGCCGTTGAGGTACTGGGTGATGTCCGCCGGGGTGCCGGTGACGTGGAAGTGGGTGAACGCGGCGGCGGTGGCGCCGTTGTAGTGCAGGTCGCCCAGCCCGTGCCGGTGCAGGGCCAGGTGCTCGACGAGGTGGGTGATGCCGCTGGTGGCGAGGGTCTCGTCGGCGGAGCCGACCCGGAAGAGCAGTCCGGCGGTGAGGGGGCCGCGGCGGGGGGCGAGGACGGTGCGGATGCCGTTCACCGTGGTGGTGACGATGCCGTCCACGGAGGTGGCGGTGGCGGTGGCGGACTCGGGCTCGGGGCGCGTTTCGGTGCTCATCGTGATGTCCCTCAGCCCTTGGCCAGGGCGCTCTTGCGGTGGCGGGCGAACTCGGCCGCGTGGTCCCCGGTGCCCAGGTAGCCCCAGGGGAACTGGTTGGCGCGGTCGCCGAGGACACGGAAGTGCGGGGCGGCGTCGGCGGGTCGGGCGGCCGCGCTGTGGGCGGCCGCGAAGGCGTTGTGGGCGTCGGTGTGGGCGTACGCGTCGGCCCGGGCGGCGGGGTGGAGCACGGAGTGCCGGGCGGCCGCCATCAGGCGCGCACGGTTCTCGGGGGCGTTCAGGTACGCCCCCGAGGTGCGCGCGTCGCCCTTCTCGTGCGATTCCAGGTACTGCTCCAGCTGTGCGACGGCCACCAGGGCGCCGTTCGGGCCGCCGGGGGGCGCGGCCTTCGCGCATTCCTCGGCGAAGCCGTGTGCGGTCTCCCAGGTGCCGCCCCATTTGGGACAGCTCTGCTGGAGGAACTGCTGCTGGCCCGCGTAGTGGTGCGGGTGGTGCTCCGCGAGCCGCTCGTAACGGCGCCGGGTCTCGCCGAGGCCCAGTTCGAGGCCGCGGGAGGTGGTGATGCGCAGGTACCAGGCGAGGCCGAACCGGGGGTGCTCGGCGCAGACGTCGATGAGGAGCGTCTCGGCGCGCCGAAGGTAGCCGTGGAACTGCCGGAAGCGCGCCGCCGAGACGTACGGGGCGCTTGCGCCGGAACGGACGCCCCAGCCGATCCGGATCAGCCGGTCGGCGAGCAGGCTCCGCGCGAGCGGATCCCGGGGGTCCGCGGCCATCGCCTGGTTGAGGAACGGCTCGGCGTTCTGCTGGTCGCCGACGACGCGGCAGGCTACGGCGCGGTCGTCCTCGTCGGTGAGGGCGGCGAAGGCCGCGGCGACGGCATCCCAGTCCTGGCGGTGGACGTCGGTGCGCAGGGTGGCGAGGGCGGGGATGCGGTCGGCGGGGTCGAACACGGGCCGGCCGGGCGGGAGGTGAGCGGACACGTGCGGATCATATGACCGGCGATCCAGCGGACGACAGGATTTCGGTCCGGCCTCTTGATCAAGGGAGTGCCTGCTCAGCAGGGGTGCGGCGAGCGGACTCGCCGGGCTGCCCGGCGCGTGCGGACGCGCGGCCGCGCGCTGCGGCGGGCCGGCCCGGTGTCACGGCTCCCGGCCCCGCCGGGGGCCGGGAGAGGGGTCGTATCAGTCGCCGATCTTCTTGGCGGAGCCGTATCCGGCGAACGCGGCGAGGGCCAGGAAGAGGACGCTCATGAAGTCCGCGTCGATGTTCCAGGCGTCGACCAGACCGGAGACTCCGAGCGTGCTCAGCACGTCGCCCACGCCGACGTGCTCGAAGTCGGCCAGCGCGAGCGCGTAGAAGAACAGCTCGCCGAGGAAGACCGAGGCGACCGAGAGGATCGCGCCGACGACCGGAAGGACGGGGTTGCGGCCGCCGGCCTTGCCCGCGGCGAAGCCGACGAGGGCGCCGACACCGGCTGCGGCGTAGCCGATCTCGCGGTCGATGGCGTTCATGATGCCGCCGTACGCGGCGGCCGCGACCAGGGCCGCGACGAGCGCGGCGACGATGCCGAGGCCCACGTTGCCGGGGCGCACCGGGGCCGGGGCCGGGAACGGGGCGAGGAAGTCGGCACCGGACGGGCCGGGGTGGC
The DNA here is from genome assembly GCF_053609145.1 of Streptomyces sp. NPDC054961. Taxonomy (NCBI): domain Bacteria; kingdom Bacillati; phylum Actinomycetota; class Actinomycetes; order Kitasatosporales; family Streptomycetaceae; genus Streptomyces; species Streptomyces sp. NPDC054961. The sequence continues at coordinate 176,247 of NZ_JBSGWY010000009.1, forward strand.
CGGCCGGGGCCGCCCCGTCGGCCGAGGGTGCGGCGGACTCGGGCGCGGCGGACTCGGGCGCGGGCGGCTGGAACTGCTGGCTCATGGAGAAATCCCCCCCAGGGATGGTGCGCACGGCAAACCGCACGCCTGTGCGTGGGGACGTATGCGCGAGATAAGTCGCCGCAGGCTAGCAGCAGCCCGTGACATCCGTTGAGGGGGTTTTGCCGGGCGGTGCGCGAGGTGGGGGGCGGGGGCGGGGGGTGTGTGGGGTGTGCGGCGTTCGGCGGAACGGCCTACAGCCGATGCGCGGCTCCCGCCGGGCTGGCGCCTCGGGTGTCCAGCAGCAACTGGGCCTTGACCGCCAGACCTTGGAGGTCGTAGGTGCGGTGGTGCTGGAGCAGGATCGTCAGATCGGCGTTGGCCGCGGCCTCGTACAGGGATTCGGCGCGGGGGACGGGCTGGTCCCTGACGCGCCATCCGCTGATGTAGGGGTCGTGGTAGCTGATCAGCGCCCCGAGGTCGAGGAGCCGGCTGGCGATCTCGCGGGCGGGGGAGCCCTCCTGGTCGGCGAGGTCCTGCTTGTACGTGACCCCGAGCAGCAGGACCCGGGCCCCGCGGGCGGACTTCCCGTGCTCGTTCAGCAGGGCGGCGCTGCGCTGGATGACGTACTGCGGCATCCGGTTGTTGATCTCCTGCGCGAGGCCCACCATGCGCAGCGGATGGCCCGGGGTGCGGGTGGTGTGGGGGAGGTAGTTGGGGTCGAGGGGGACGCCGTGGCCGCCGACTCCGGGGCCGGGGCGGAAGGCCTGGAAGCCGTACGGCTTGGTCTCGGCGCAGCGGATGACGTCCCAGAGGTCCACGCTCAGGTCGTGGCAGAGCACGGCCATCTCGTTCATGAGGGCGATGTTGACGTGCCGGTAGTTGGTTTCGAGGAGCTGCACGGTCTCGGCCTCGCGCAGGCCGCGGGCCCGCACCACCTTGTCGGTGAGGCGGGCGTAGAAGGCGTGCGCGGACTCCGTGCACGCGGGAGTCAGGCCGCCGATGACCCGGGGGGTGTTGGAGATGCCGTGCGTACGGTTGCCCGGGTCGAGCCGGCTGGGGGAGTAGGCCAGGTGGAAGTCCCGGCCGGCGTGCAGCCCCGAGCCCGATTCGAGGATCGGGCGCAGGTACTCCTCGGTGACGCCGGGGTGGGCCGCCGATTCGAGGATGACGGTGGTGTGCGGGCGCAGCCGGGCGGCGAGCGTACGGCCCGCCTCGCCGACCGAGGACAGGTCGAGCGCACGGTCCGCGCCGAGCTGGGTAGGGGCGCAGATGACGGCGGTGCGGACCCGGCCGAGTTCGGCGGGGTTGGTGGTGATCCGGAAGCCGGCCGCCGACATGCGGCGGATCTCGGCGGCGGTGAGGGTGGAGTCCGTGGACGGACCGCTGTCGTAGCCGACCGTCTCGATCCCGGCGGCCACGGCTGCCTGGGCGAGCGGGAGACCGAGATGGCCGAGTCCGATGACGGCGAGATCTGCGGGCATGGGGGTGCCGTCCCTTCCCTTCCCTGACAAGCATGAGGGGGCGGAGCGCGCAAGTCCTGTGGAGGAGGAGAGCTGGCGCAATGTCAGACTAGGCGTATATATGACAGATATGTCGTATTCAGAGGGAGTGGCCGCCGTCGTGTTATCCACAGGCGGTGGCCGATGTGGGTGCGCGCGGTGAGAATCGTGAACGGGCGATGTGAGCGGGATCACCCACGACGAGCGGGATGACCCATAGGCCGGGCGGGGTGACCCGCGTCAACGGGAGGCAGACGGCTGTGACGACGACAGGGAACGGCGCAGGGACGGACGCGGGGACGGACGCGGGGGCAGGAGCGGGCGGAGGCGGCGGCGGAGGAGGCGGCGGGGCGGGGGCAGGGCCGGGTCCGGGTGGGGGCGCGCCCGTGGGCGGGGGCGCCGGCGGCCGGAGCAGGGGCGGCGGGACGGGGATCGGGGCGGCGGCGCTGGGACCGGTCCAGCGGGCCGAGGCGCTCGCCGCGATGGCCGAGCGGGAGCTGGACGTGCTGGTGGTCGGCGCGGGCGTGGTGGGCGCCGGTACCGCCCTCGACGCGGTGACCAGAGGCCTGGCGACCGGGTTGGTCGAGGCGCGGGACTGGGCCTCCGGCACGTCCAGCCGCTCCAGCAAACTCATCCACGGCGGACTCAGATATCTGGAGATGCTCGACTTCGCGCTCGTCCGGGAGGCGCTGAAGGAGCGCGGCCTGCTGCTGGGGCGCCTCGCCCCGCACCTGGTGAAGCCGGTGCCGTTCCTCTACCCGCTGCAGCACAAGGGCTGGGAGCGGTGGTACGCCGGATCCGGGGTCGCGCTGTACGACGCGATGTCGCTCTCCAGCGGCCACGGGCGCGGCCTGCCCACCCACCGCCACCTCTCGCGCCGGCGCGCCCTGCGGATCGCTCCGGCGCTGCGCAAGGACGCGCTGGTGGGCGCCCTGCAGTACTACGACGCCCAGATGGACGACGCGCGGTACGTGGCGACGTTGGTCCGGACGGCCGCGGCGTACGGGGCGCAGTGCGCCAACCGGGCGAGGGTCGTCGGCTTCCTGCGCGAGGGCGAGCGGGTGGTCGGCGCGCGCGTGCAGGACGTGGAGGGCGGGGGCGAGTACGAGATCCGCGCGAAGCAGATCGTGAACGCCACGGGGGTGTGGACGGACGACACCCAGGCGCTGATCGGGGAGCGCGGGCAGTTCCATGTACGGGCGTCGAAGGGCATCCACCTCGTGGTCCCCAAGGACCGGATCCATTCGTCCACCGGGCTGATCCTGCGGACGGAGAAGTCGGTGCTGTTCGTGATCCCCTGGGGCCGGCACTGGATCGTGGGCACCACGGACACCGACTGGGACCTCGACAAGGCGCACCCGGCGGCGTCCAGCGCGGACATCGACTACCTGCTGGAGCACGTGAACTCGGTGCTGGCGGTGCCGCTCACCCGGGACGACGTCCAAGGGGTCTACGCCGGCCTGCGGCCCCTGCTGGCCGGGGAGTCGGACGCGACGAGCAAGCTCTCGCGCGAGCACACGGTGGCGCATCCGGTACCGGGGATGGTGGTGGTCGCCGGCGGCAAGTACACGACGTACCGGGTGATGGCGAAGGACGCGGTCGACGAGGCGGTGCACGGCCTGGACCAGCGGGTCGCGGAGTGCGTCACGGAGGACGTCCCGCTGGTGGGCGCCGAGGGGTACCGGGCGCTGTGGAACGGCCGGGCGCGGATCGCGGCGCGGACGGGGCTGCATGTGGTGCGGGTGGAGCACCTGCTGAACCGGTACGGGTCGCTGACGGAGGAACTGCTGACGCTGATCGCGGCGGACCCGTCGCTGGCGGAGCCGCTGACGGGCGCCGACGACTACCTCCGTGCCGAAGTCGTCTACGCGGCCTCGCACGAGGGCGCGCGCCACCTCGACGACGTGCTGACGAGGCGGACGCGGATCTCGATCGAGACCTTCGACCGGGGGACGAGATCGGCGCGGGAATGCGCGGAGCTGATGGCGCCGGTCCTGGGCTGGGACAAGCAGCAGATCGAGAAGGAAGTGGAGCACTACGAAAAGCGGGTACAGGCGGAGCGGGAATCGCAGCGCCAGCCCGATGACCAGACGGCGGACGCCGCGCGGTTGGGGGCGCCGGACATCGTCCCGTTGTAACTCCGCAATGCGGAGGGGGGAACCACGGACCCGGGGCTCCCGTCCGTTGCGGAGTAAGGGACAATGAGGGTTCTGCCGGGGCGGGTTACCGGGCACCTCGGCCGCTGCCGGGGCAACCGGAGCAGGCGGCACGATCGCAGAGGGGACGCATGTCGAAGCCGGAGTACACCGAGTCGCCGGATCCGTCTGTCGGGACGGGAACGCCGGTGTCTCCGGCGGCCGATCACGCGGACGCGAAGCCCGTGAGGTCGAAGCCCGCGGAGCCGCCGGCGGCGGCGGAACCGCAGGACGCGAAGCCCGCTGCGCGTAAGCCTGCCGGGCCGAAGGCGGATCCGGGCAAGCCCGCGGCGGCGAAGCCCGCAGCCGTGAGGTCGACGGCGGCGAAGCCCGAAGCGGCGAAGGCCGCCGGGGCGAAGGCCGATGGGGCTGAGCCCGCTGAGGCGAAGTCAGCCGCTGCGAAGCCCGCGGTGGCGGCGGAGCCCGAGGACGCGAAGCCCGCTGCAGTGAAGCCTGCTGCCGCGAAGCCTGCCGGGGCGAAGGCCGATGCGGCTGAGCCTGCTGCGGCGAAGCCCGCCGCTGCGAAGACGGATCTGGGCAAGCCCGCCGCTGCGAAGCCCGCGGTGCCGGCGGAGGCCGAGGACGCGAAGCCCGCTGCGGCCGAGCCCGCAGACGTGAAGCCCGCAGACGTGAAGCCCGATCCGGGTCAGCCCGCTGCGGCGAAACCGGCCGCTGCGAAGCTCGACTTGGGCAAGCCCGCTGCGGCGAAGGCCGCTGTGGCCACCGAGCCCCAGGACGCGAAGCCCACGGCCGTGCAGCCCGCGGTGGCGAAGCCGGCCGCCGTGAGCAAGGCCGATGAGGTGGCCGCCGCCGTCAAGGCGGCCGCGGCCAAGGCGGAGGAGGGCCCCCACGACGAGGGTCGGCTGCTCGCGGGCCGGTACCGGCTCGGCGCCGTCCTCGGCAAGGGCGGCATGGGCACCGTCTGGCGTGCCGAGGACGAGACCCTCGGCCGGACGGTCGCCGTCAAGGAACTCCGCTTCGGTACCGGGGTCGACGACGACGAGAAGCGCCGCCTCATCACCCGCACCCTCCGCGAGGCCAAGGCCATCGCGCGGATCCGCAGCGGCGGCGCGGTGACGGTCTACGACGTCGTCGACGAAGACGGCCGGCCGTGGATCGTCATGGAGCTCATCGAGGGCCCCTCGCTCGCCGAGTTCATACGCGAGAACGGCCCCCTGACGCCTCGCCGCGCCGCCGAAGTCGGCCTCGCCGTGCTCGACGTGCTCCGCGCGGCGCACCGCCAGGGCATCCTGCACCGGGACGTGAAGCCCTCCAACGTGCTGCTCGCCGACCACGGCAACGGCCGCGTGATCCTCACCGACTTCGGCATCGCCCAGGTCGAGGGCGACCCGTCCGTCACCTCCACCGGCATGCTCGTGGGCGCCCCCTCGTACATCTCGCCCGAGCGGGCCCGTGGCCAGCGCCCCGGACCGCCGGCGGACATGTGGTCGCTCGGCGGCCTGCTGTACGCCGCGGTCGAGGGCGTCCCCCCGTACGACAAGGGATCGGCGCTCGCCACCCTCACCGCCGTGATGACCGAGCCGGTCGACCCGCCGAAGAACGCCGGTCCGCTGACCGACGTCATCTACGGCCTCCTCGTCAAGGACCCGGTCCACCGGCTCGACGACGACCGGGCCCGGGCCATGCTCTCGGCCGTGATCGAAGCCCCCGAGCAGCCGGTCGCGGTGGCGGACCCGAGCCCCGAGGAAACCCGGCAGATATCGCTCGCCGAGGCCCAGGAGGCAGCCGAGAAGGTCACGGCCGAGAAGGCGGCGAAGGCCGCCGAGAAGGCCGAGAAGAAGGAACGCGAGCGCAGGGACCGCGAGCAGCGCGAGCGCACCCGCGCCGCGCTGAAGTCGGCCCGCAAGGCGGCGGCGGCCACGGCCGCCGAACCCGTCACGACGGTGACGGCCGCGGAACGCCCGGCCCCGCGCCCCGCTCCCGTCGCGGCGCCGCTCACCGACGTCATGCCGCGCCGCACCATCGTCCTCGCGATAGCGGGCGTGCTCCTCGTGCTCGCGGTCATCGGCTCGCTCGTCGCCTACGCCTTCGCGGGTGACGACCACGACGGTGCGAAGCAGGACGGCAAGGACGGAAAGGGCTCCGTCGCCTCGAGCCCGGCGGCCGGCTCCTCGCCGCCCGCCACGCCCTCGCCCTCCCCGAAGGCCGGTGACACGGCGGGCAGTGGCGGCGCGGGCTCTCCGAGCCCGGCCGCGGGTGCGGGCGGCGCGGGCACCGGCACCGGCACCACGACGAGTCAGGGGCAGGGCGCGACGCCCGGCGGATCCGGGAGCGGGCTTCCGCCCGGGTTCGCGCAGGTCAGCGACCCCGGCTTCCACTTCGCGATGGCGATGCCCGAGGGCTTCAAGCAGACCGACACGATAGGCAAGAACGACGGGGTCATTTACAGCCGGGACGGCGGCTTCCCGCGGATCCAGATCGACTTCAACAACAAGCCGCTCGACGACGCCCGCGCCGCCTGGGCGGAGCTGGCCCCGGCCGTCGCGGGCAGCAGCACGAACTACAAGCTGCTGCGCCTCGAGGCGACGGAGTACCGGGGTTACCCGACCGTCGCGGACTGGGAGTTCGAGCGCGACCAGAAGGGCACCCGGGTCCGGGTGCTCGACCGCGGGTTCAAAATGGACGCCAAGCACGGCTACGCCATCATGATCAGCTGCGCCGCCGACCAGTGGGACGCCCCGGAGTGCGCGCAGCTGCGTAAGACGGCGTTCGAGACGTTCCAGCCGCTGGGCTGACCGGATCCCGGACCGGGTCCGAGGCCGGGTCGGCGGCCGGGCCCGGTACGGGACTGGGGTGAGCCTTGTCAGGGCCGGGACGCGGGCGCCCTGGGCGACGTATCGTGTCTGCCGGGCCACAGGGGCGGGCCCACAGCTCTCGGGGGAGGCGACGTGGAGGACTACGCGGGCCGGATCCTGGCCGAGCGCTACCGACTGCCGCTGCCCCCGTCCGACGAGTACGAGCTGATCGAGACCCGGGCGTTCGACACACGGAGCGGGCAGGAAGTCCTGGTCCGGCAGGTGCCGTTACCCGAGGTCGTGGACGCGGAGCTGCTGGACGGCACGCGGGGCGGTCCCGTCCCGGCCCACGGGCGGCGCGCTCCGGGCGAACTGCCCGCCGTGCGCAGGGCCATCGCGGCCGCGCAGGCGGCGGCGTCCGTGCCGGACCATCCGCGGCTGGACCAGGTCTTCGACGTGTTCGCCGAGGGCGGTTCGCTGTGGATAGTGAGCGAACTCGTCCCGGCCCGACCGCTGGCGGCGCTGATCGCGGAGGAACCGCTGAGCCCGTACCGGGCGGCGGAGGTGGCGGCGGACGTGCTGACCGCGCTGCGGGTGCTGCACGCGCACGGGTGGACCCACCGCAACATCACCGTGCGGACGGTGCTGATATGCGAGGACGGGCGGGTCGTCCTGACCGGGCTGGCCGCGGGAGCCGCCGAGGACGCGCTGTGCGGGTACGACCCGGTCCCGGCGCCGGACGGCTTCGGGGGCCCGGCGCTCCCGCCGCCCCGGGGTGTTGACGCGGGGAACGGGCTCGGGCTCGGGACCGGGCCCGAGGGTGGGTTCCGGAGCGGTTCGGCGCCGGTCGCCGACTACGGCACGCAGCCCGTGGGTTCGCCGGCTCCCACCCGCGCCGTGGACAACGTGGACTCCGTGGACCCTGTGGATTCCGTGGACTACGACGGTCGGGCGGGTCACGAGCGTCCCGTGCGGTCCATCGAACCCGCCGGTCCCGTGGACCCCGCGTGTGGCCCCGGGGCCGGAGCCGGGGGAGGGGGCGGGGGCGGGGGCGGGGCCGGGGCGGAGTACGCGCCGATCGTGGCTCCCGGGTACGACACCGGTCCCCGGTACACCGACCACATCGTCCCCGGGAGCCCCGGAAACCCCGGGGACGTCGGCGGCGCCGGGGAGCGGCCCGATCTGAAGGCCGCGGCGCGGGCGGGGGCCATCGCCGCGTACCGGGCCGGGGCGCAGGCCGGCGCGCGGATCACCGAGCAGCGCAAGGCCGGGGCGGATCCCGCGCCGGGTCCCGCGCCGGAGCACCAGACGGCGGAGCCGAGGCCGGAGGGGTCGAACCTGCCGCAGGGGTACTCGTACCCCTACGGAGGCCCGGACGGCGGAGCGGCCTGGCACGGGGCCACCCCGCGGCGCCCGGCCGCCCTGCCCGCCCCGCCGCTCCGCGCCGAAGCCGAACCGAGCACCCCGCCGGGGCACCAGGCGCTGCCCGAACCGCAGACCCCGCCGGTCCGTCCGGCGCTGCCGGAACCGCAGACCCCGCCGGGGCACCAGGCGCTGCCGGAACCGCAGACCCCGCAGGGATACCAGGCGCTGTCCCAGCCTCAGAGCCCGCAGGGGCACCAGGCGCTGCCGGAAGCACAGAGCCCGCCGGGGTACCAGGCGCTGCCCGAACCGCAGAGCCCGCCCGGGCGCCTCCCGCTGCCCGCGCAGCTCGCGCTCCCGCAGGGCTACCGCCAGGCGGAGGACCCGGGCGCCGGCGCCGGCCGGCCGCGGGACAGTGCGAGCGGCGTCCCCGGGGCGGCTCCGGCCGCCGGGGGAGGCGGCGGGTGGGGGAGCGGGCCCCGGAGCGGGCTCGATGCCGAGCGGGCCCGGCAGACGCGGATGGCCGTCGTCGGGGCCGTCACCGAGCGGTGGTCGCCCGAGCAGGCGCAGGCCGTGCACGGCCCGTGGCAACTGGCCGCGCCCGTGGGGCCGGCCACCGACCTCTGGGGGCTCGGCGCCCTGCTGTACCGGGCCGTGCAGGGGCACGCCCCGTACCCCGAGGACACCGTCGCCGAGCTCGTGGAGATGGTCTGCGCCGAGCCGCCTGCCTTCGCCGAGGAGTGCGGCCCGCTGCGTCCGGTCGTGGAGTCGCTGCTGCGTCAGGACCCGACCGAGCGTCCCGACTTCGAGGAGCTCCGCGGCTGGCTGCGCTCCCTGGTGCGGTCCGCACCCGAACCCGACTACGGCTTCGCCGCGCTCCCGATGCCGCCACCGGATCCCGCGCGGCTGCCCGTCGTGCGGCGGCGGGGCGAACTGCACGGCCGGCACCGCAGCGCCGATCACCCCCGCAAGCCGCTCGCGCTGGGGCGGACCCTGCTGCTCGGGATCCTCGTCCTGCTCGCCGGAGCGGTGGCGTACGCCCTGTTCTTCATGCCCCGGTCCGCCGGTCCGCAGGGTGACGGCGGACAGAAGGCGGCCGGCATGAAGCCGCCGGCCGGACAGTCGAAGAGTCCGGGCCTGAGCCCGAGTCCGAGCCCGAAGCCGAACGCCTCCGGCGCGAGCCCCAGCGCGCCCGAGTCCAAGCCCGCGCCGCAGACCCACGCCCCCGCCCCGGCCGGTTACACCACCCAGCAGGACGCCGAGCACTTCGAGATCACCGTCCCGAACGGCTGGGACCGTCGCGGAATGAATGAGTCCGGTCAGGTGCGCTACACGGAGGGGGAGTTCGCCCTCACCATTGTTCCCGGCCGGGACAAGGTCGAGGGCAACCCGGACCCGGCCACCTACCAGAAGGACAAGGAGCCCGAGCTGGCTCCGTACCGCTCCTCCACCTGGTCCAGTGTCAGCGACATCAAGTCCACCAAGGTCGGCAACCAGCTCCGGGTCACCGGCCGGTACACCTGGATCGACGGCAACGGCCGGTCCGTCGTGGCCCGCAACTACGTCGTCGCGCTCGGCGGCTCGTACCACGTCGTCCTGGTCACCGGCCCGCAGGACCAGGAGGGCAAGGTCACCGAGGCCTTCGAGCAGGCAACGGCCAGTTACAAATCGGGCGGCTGACGAGGAATCAGTACGGCAATTGCGTCACAGTGCGGCCCAACCGCCGCCGAGAGGTTCCGACAGCGCCCGCGAGCTCCGTAGTCTGGCCGGAAGTGCACAGAGCGGCGGCGGGGATTCGTGGAACAGCAGACAGGCGCGGGCGCGGTGCTCGCGGGCCGGTACCGGCTCGTCGAGCCCATCGGCAGAGGCGGCATGGGCAAGGTGTGGCGCGCACACGATGAGCTGCTGCACAGGACCGTCGCCGTCAAAGAACTGACAGCGGGTCTGTACGTCGCCCAGGCCGACCGGGACGTCATGCACGCCCGGACGCAGAAGGAGGCCCGGGCCGCGGCCCGGATCCAGCATCCCGCCGTCGTCACCGTGCACGACGTCCTGGAACACGACGACCGCCCGTGGATCGTCATGGAGTACATCGACGGCCCCTCCCTCGCGGACGCGGCGAAGACGGCCGGGCGGATCGAGCCGCGCGAGGCGGCCCGGATCGGGCTGCACGTGCTGCGCGCGCTGCGCGCCGCGCACGCGGTCGGCGTACTGCACCGGGACGTGAAGCCGGGCAACGTCATGCTGGCCAAGGACGGCCGCGTGATGCTCGCGGACTTCGGCATCGCGGCGATCGAGGGCGACTCCTCCATCACGCGCACCGGCGAGCTCGTCGGCTCCATCGACTACCTGGCCCCCGAGCGGGTCACCGGCGGTGCCCCCGGTCCGGCGTCCGACCTGTGGTCGCTGGGCGCCACGCTGTACACGGCCGTCGAGGCCCGCTCGCCGTTCCGCCGCACCTCGCCCATCTCCAGCCTCCAGGCCGTGGTGAACGAGGAGCCGCCCGCCCCCACGCACGCGGGCCCGCTGACTCCGGTCATCACGGCGCTGCTGCGCAAGGACCCGGACCACCGGCCGTCGGCCGCCGACGCCGAGCAGCTGCTGCTGGAGGCGATGGAGGGCCGGGAACCGAAGGCCGCGCACGCGTACGTACCGACGCGCGCCCTGGGCTCCGAGGAGCTGTCCCCCGCCCGCGACGAGGCGGCGGACGGACCGGCCCCCGGGGGCGCGGAGGGACGGACGGGCGCGCGGACGCCTTCCGTCGCCGAGGTCCCGGCGGTCCCGGCGTTCGGGGCCGAGCCGGGTACGGAGTCGAAGACGAGGCGGGACCCGCGGGCGGCCGTGGACGGGCGGCCCCGGGCCGCCTCCGACCCCGCCCGCGGCCGGCTCCGGCGCGCGGCGGTCGTCGCCCTGGTGGCGGCGCTGCTCGGCGGCGGCGGGGTGTTCGGGGTGCTGAAGTACACCGGTGACGCGGGGGCGGACGACAAGGCCGTGGGTTCGACCGCCGGGCCGTCGGGCGGCGACGGAAAGCCGCGGGCGGCGGCCCCGCCGGCCGGCTACACCAAGGTCACCGACCCCCTCGCCGGCTTCACGCTGTTCGTCCCGGACGGGTGGACGCGCCAGGCGAACGGCGACCAGATCGACTACACCGCGGACAACGGAAACCATTTCATCCGGATCGCGGCCGACCCCACCCCCGACTACCAGGACCCGTACGCGCACCTGCTCGACCTGGAGAAGCAGGTGCGCAAGCGCACGGACTACAAGAAGGTGCGGCTGAACCAGAACACCTTCCGGGACAGCACCCGGTCCGCGCTCTGGGACTTCAGCTGGACGGAGAAGCAGAGCCATCCCGGTCCGCGCCGGGCCAAGGAGCAGATGTACGTCGCCCCGGACGGCACGGAGTACGCCATCTACATGTCGAGCCCGGTCGCCGACTGGGCCACGACCGAGCAGCAGTTCGACATCGTGCTCAGCGGCTGGGAGCCGCCCGCCGCGAAGCCCTGATCCGGGCGTGGGGCCGCCCGCCGCCAAGTCCTGATCCGGGCGTGGGGCCGCCCGCCGCGAAGCCCTGATCCGGACGTGGGGCTGTCCGCCGCGAAGCCCGTTTCCGCCATCCTGCCAGCGATCACTGGCATATATGGCAAAATCCGGTTACCGGCGGGTACCCAAAGGGCCCCGGGCGCAATACGCTCACCGGCATGACGGAAACGCAGGCCCCGGCCCCCCTCCGCAGCGCCCCTCAGCCCACCAACCCGGTCGCCCCCGCTCCGGCCGGCGCCCGGAGCGCCGCCGACGTGGTGACCCCCGAACTGGTCGCCCGGCTGACCCGCGGAGTGGCCGGCTCCGGCCGCACCGCCAACCACACCCCCTTCACCGGCGACAAGCTCGCGGACCTCCCCGAGGCCACCCCCGAGGACGTGGCCGAGGCCTTCGCCCGGGCCCGCGCCGCGCAGCCCGCCTGGGCCGCCGTGCCCGTCCGCGCACGGGCCGCCGTACTGCTGCGCTTCCACGACCTGGTGCTGTCGCGCCAGGCCGAGGTCCTCGACCTGATCCAGCTGGAGACGGGCAAGGCCCGCCTGCACGCCCACGAAGAGGTCCAGGCCGTCACGGTCGCCGCGCGCCACTACGGCCGCCGGGCCCCCTCCTACCTGCGCCCCAAGGGCCACGCGGGCGCCATGCCCACCCTCACCAAGGTCACCGAGCTGCGTCAGCCGCGCGGGGTCGTCGGCCAGATCGCCCCCTGGAACTACCCCTTCGAGCTGTCCATCGGCGACGCCCTGCCCGCCTTCGCCGCGGGCAACGCGCTGGTGATGAAGCCCGACACCGAGACCGCGCTCACCGCCCTGTGGGCCCGCGACCTGATGATCGAGGCCGGCCTGCCGGCCGAGGTGTTCCAGATCGTCCTCGGCGAGGGCCCGGTCGTCGGCCCCGAGGTGGTCCGGCACGCCGACTACGTCTCGTTCACGGGCTCCACGCGCACCGGCCGCGAGGTCGCCCAGGGCGCCGCCGCCCGCCTGGTCGGGGCCTCCCTCGAACTCGGCGGCAAGAACGCCATGCTCGTCCTGCGCGACGCCGACGTGGACAAGGCCGCCGCCGGCGCCGTCCGCGCCTGCTTCTCCTCCGCCGGACAGCTCTGCATCTCCATCGAGCGGCTGTACGTGCACGCCTCGATCGCCGACGAGTTCGTCGCCCGCTTCGCCGCCCGTACCAAGGCCATGCGCCTCGGCTCCTCCCTCGCCTACGGCGCCGAGATGGGCTCCCTGGCCGGTGAGCGCCAGCTGGCCGCCGTACAGCGGCACGTGGACGAGGCCGTCGCCAAGGGCGCCACCCTCGTCGCGGGCGGCGTCGCCCGCCCCGACATCGGCCCGCTCTTCTACGAGCCGACCATCCTCGACGGCGTCGAGGCCCCGATGGCGGTGTGCGGGGAGGAGACCTTCGGACCGGTCGTCTCCGTCTACCGCTTCACCGACGAGGACGAGGTCGTCGCCCAGGCCAACGCGACCGCCTACGGCCTGAACTCCAGCGTGTGGACCAAGGACTCCCGCCGCGGCCACGCCGTCGCCGCCCGCCTGCGCACCGGCACCGTCAACATCAACGAGGGCTACGCCCCGGCCTACGGCAGCGCCGGGGCCCCCATGGGCGGCATGAAGGACTCCGGCCTCGGCCGCCGCCACGGCTCCGAGGGGATCCTCAAGTACACGGAGGCCCAGACCGTCGCCCACCAGCGGCTGCTGCCGATGGGGCCCTCGCTGGGCATGGACGACGAGAAGTACGCGGCGTTCATGACCCGCAGCCTCAAGGTCATGAAGGCCCTCCGACTCCGCTAAGGGGCACCACCGTGTCTGAGTCCTACGACTACGACGTCATCGTCATCGGATCGGGCTTCGGGGGGTCGGTCTCGGCACTGCGGCTCACCGAGAAGGGCTACCGGGTCGGCGTCCTGGAGGCGGGGCGGCGCTTCACCCGCGAGAGCCTGCCGAAGAACAGCTGGGACCTGCGCAACTACCTGTGGGCCCCGGCCCTCGGCCTGTACGGGATCCAGCGCATCCACCTCCTCGGCAACGTGATGGTCCTCGCGGGCGCCGGGGTGGGCGGGGGCTCGCTCAACTACGCCAACACCCTGTACGTGCCCCCCACCGCCTTCTTCGAGGACCGGCAGTGGGCGTCCATCACCGACTGGCACGACGAGCTCGCCCCGCACTACGACCAGGCCAAGCGGATGCTCGGCGTGCGGCTGAACCCGACGATCACCCCCTCCGACGTCCACCTCAAGGCCGCCGCCGAGAAGATGGGCGTCGCCGACTCCTTCCACATGGCCCCCGTCGGCGTCTTCTTCGGAGACGGCGAGGACGCGCGGGGCCAGACGAAGGTCCGCGGCGGCGAGGAGGTCCCCGACCCGTACTTCGGCGGCGCGGGCCCCGCCCGCAAGGCGTGCACCGAGTGCGGGGAGTGCATGACCGGCTGCCGGCACGGGGCGAAGAACACCCTCAACGAGAACTACCTGCACCTCGCGGAGCGGGCCGGCGCCGTCATCCACCCCATGACCACCGTCACCGCCCTCTCCGACCACCCCGAGGGCGGCTACCGCGTCCGCACCGTCCCCACCGACGGCCGCCGCCGCGGCAAGGCCAAGGTGCTGCGCGCCCGCTACGTGGTCGTCGCGGCGGGCACGTACGGGACCCAGACCCTCCTGCACACGATGAAGGACCTGGGCGAGCTGCCCCGCCTCTCGGAGCGGCTCGGCGAACTGACACGGACCAACTCCGAAGGCCTCGTAGGCGCCCAGACCGACAACCGGCGCTACCGCAAGCGGCACGGCGCGGGCCCCGGCGAGGAGCGGCGCGCCGACTTCACGCGGGGCGTGGCCATCACCTCCTCCGTGCACCCCAACGCCGACACGCACATCGAGCCCGTGCGCTACGGCAAGGGATCCAACGCCATGGGGTTCATGACGATCCTCCAGGTGCCGTACTCCGCCCACCGGGTCCGGGCCTGGCTCGGGCGGACCGCCCGGCACCCGGTGCAGCTCGTGCGCTCGCTCTCCAACCGGCGCTGGTCGGAGCGGACCATCATCGGCCTGGTCATGCAGTCGCTCGACAACTCCCTGACCACCTACCGCAAGCCCGGCGGACTCGGGAAGGGCCTGCTCACGGCCCGCCAGGGCCACGGTGCGCCCAACCCGGTGCAGATCGCCGAGGCCACGCAGGCGGCGACGCTGCTCGCGGAGGAGATCAACGGGTTCGCGGGCAGCAACATCGGCGAGCTGATGGGCACCCCGTTGACGGCCCACTTCCTCGGCGGCTGCCCGATCGGCGCCTCCCCCGAGGAGGGCGTGGTGGACCCGTACCACCGGCTCTACGGTCACCCCGGCATCTCGGTGGTGGACGGCTCGGCGGTCTCCGCGAACCTCGGGGTCAACCCCTCGCTGACGATCACGGCCCAGGCGGAGCGGGCGATGTCCTACTGGCCGAACAACGGTGAGCGGGACCCGCGCCCGGAACAGGGTGCGGCCTACGTCCGCCTCGAGGCGGTGGAACCGGCCCGTCCGGCGGTCCCGAAGGAGGCCTTCGGGGCGCTGCGGCTGCCGTTCCTGGCGATACCGGAACTTCCGCCGCGCAAAGCGGAACCGGCCGGCTGACACCGGTGGGTACCGCGCTCCCCCTCCGAGCGCGGTACCCACCGAGGTATATGGGTGACAGATGTGCAGCCCAGATGGTTGTACCGGAATCCGGTAGCGAAGGCTGTGGTGTCCATCACAGGGTGAGCGGCGCAACTGCGAAGGGCCCGTGCGGGTCAAGGGGGCATGAGAAAGCGCATCTCCCTGCTGGCGGCGGTCGGCCTCACGGCCCTGGGCCTGACCGCCACCCCCGCGCACGCCGCGGATCCCGTCTTCACGCTGTACAGCCCGGCCGAGATCGGCCTCCACCCGCACCCCGGGCAGGGCGGTGAGCCGCAGAAGACCACGGTCGACTTCGGTGTCACGAACGAGACCGGCAGCGTTTTCGACCGGCAGAGCACCTACACCGTGGACCTGAGCGCGCTCAAGGGCGTCGCCGACGTCGCGCTCACCAAGGAGCAGTCCAACGGCTGCACCCTGGCGGCCGCGAAGGTCACCTGCAAGGACTGGTCGATCTGGACGCACAACAGCCAGGTCGTGTCCCTGGACCTCACGGCCGCCAAGGACAGCAAGGTCGGCACCGTCGTCGACCTGACCATGACGGGCTCGGCGGAGGGCGCCACCTTCAAGGCCGCGACCACCAAGGTCAAGATCGGCGGCCCGGACCTGGTGCTGGAGGAAGCCCCCCTGAAGCGGGAGATGGCGCCGGGCCAGACCCAGGCCCTGCCGATCGTCTTCTCCAACGCGGGCACCGAGTCCGCCCGGGGCGTGGCGCTCAAGATGGACACCACGCACGGCATCGACCTCGTCGAGAAGTACGACAACTGCTCCTACAGCGTGTCCGACGACCCGGGCCAGCCCTGGAACACGGGCTGGGGCACCACGGTCTGCACCTTCCCGGACGAGATCAAGCCGGGAACGGTCTACGAGACCGCGGAGCCGCTGACCCTGAAGGCGGCCCCCCACGCCTTCATCGAATCGCTCACCTACGTGCTCCACGAGAACGGCGACCAGCCGAAGGCCGCGGGGAAGCTCGCCACGTCCGCCACCGGCAAGAAGCTGAAGCTCGAGGAGCGCCCGGCCAGGGCCGCCGCGCTGCGCTCCGCGGACCTGGACCCGTGGAACAACTACCACGAGTTCGACTTCTCGGTGAAGAACTCCGCCGACCTCGCGGCCGGCGCCGTCTCCCTCAAGGGCAAGGCGGGCGACACGCTCAAGGCGGAGCTCGGGTTCCAGAACAACGGCCCGGCCTGGGTCGCCTACCTCCGCTCCGGCGAGGCCGTCGCCCGCACGGACATCGTCGTCCCGGCCGGTGCGAAGGTCACCAAGGCGCCGGCGGAATGCCGCGGGGTCGAGGCCAACGGCGGGTACCGCAAGGAGAACCTGGGCGCCCCGCGCTACCACTGCTCCACCACGCACGTCATCGGCGAGAAGCAGAAGTTCGCCTACCCGTTCGAGCTGAAGATCGAGAAGGTCGTCGAGGACGCCACCGGCTCTATCTCGGTCGGCCAGTGGGGCCCCGAGGAGACCACGGTCCCCGACTGGGACCCGAACAAGGCCAACAACAAGGCCGCCTTCGTGATCAACGGCAAGGACACGGGCACCACCCCGACCACGGGTCCGTCCACCGGGACCGGCACCCCGGCCCCCGGCACCTCGGCCACCGCCTCCGCGACCGCCCCGGCCGCGCCGGGCTCCGGCAACGGGACCAAGGCGAACGGGGGCCTGGCCTCCACCGGCAGCACCGCCCTGCCCGTCGCGATCGGCGGAGCGGCGCTCGTCGCGGCCGGTGGCGCGCTGTACCTCGCCTTCCGGCGCCGGGCCGCCGCGAGGGCGTAGCACCGTAGCCCTCGCGGAACACCGGATCCCGGATCTCCGGAATCCCGTGCAACCTTCCGGGCCGACGGGCTGTCTCCTCCATGTGTCCGGCAGGACCGCGCTCGGAGGGGGAGTGCGGTCCCGATCCGTACGGGAACACAGAAGAACGGCCGGCCAGGGGCGTCCCCCCGGGCCGGCCGTTCCTTTCGGGGTGACCGGGCTGCTGTCCCCTGCCGTCCGGTCACACGAAGGAGCGAGGTCCCACGACGCACCCCGGAGGGGTCCGTCTCATCGCTCCGTCGGAGCCACGCGTGGTGGTGCGGTCCCGCGCCTGGCTGGCGCGGACACCCGCATCAACGAAGGGTGCCGGAGGCGGTCACGGTCCGGACGGGTGACGAACGCGCGTCACGGGGTCCGGAGGCGGCCGGCCGGGCCCGACGGCCCTCAGACCCGGCCGCGGCACAGCTCCAGCAAGGTCATGGCGAGCGTGGTGCCGGGCTTGCCGAGGGCGTCGCTCCAGTGGCCCAGGACCTCCATCTCGCGCGACAGGTGCACCCGGCGGCCGCCCGAACCGATCCGGGCCTCCTGGATGACGGCAGAGACGGCCATCCGCTCCTGGATCAGGCCGATGATCCGGTCGTCGAGGGTGTCGATCCGGTCGCGGGAGGCGGCGATCAGCTGCTCGGGGGGCGTGGCGACGTCGCCGGCGGTGGCGGTGGCGGTGGCGGTGACGGACACGGGGATCTCCTGTGGATGAGGGGCCGGCAGGAGCGGAAACGCCAGAGCGCCCCGGTCCTGTCGGACCGGGGCGCTCTGGGAAGTCAGCGGCTCAAGCGAGCATCACGAGGACCCATGGCGACCGGACCGGCCGGTGCCATAGGTAAAGAGGAAGCTCAGCTGCTTGCGCATGGAGTGGATTATGACCCTCTGTCCCGCCCTCGGCCAAGCGGGTTCGGATGGTGAGACGAAGGGCGTGGCCGGTCCCCCGTTAGAATCGACAAAACAACCCCCTCTTCCGCCGGAAGGCCTGCCCCGTGCCTGAAGCCACCTCCGCCACCCACGACAGCGCTCCGGACACGGTTCTCGTCGTCGACTTCGGCGCCCAGTACGCCCAGCTCATCGCCCGCCGCGTCCGCGAGGCACGGGTCTACTCCGAGATCGTGCCCAGCACGATGCCCGTGGCCGAGATGCTCGCCAAGAACCCCAAGGCGATCATCCTGTCCGGCGGCCCGTCCTCCGTGTACGAGGAGGGCGCCCCGCAGCTCGACCGAGCGCTCTTCGAGGCCGGTGTCCCCGTCTTCGGCATGTGCTACGGCTTCCAGCTGATGGCGGTCACCCTCGGCGGCACCGTCGACAACACCGGGTCCCGCGAATACGGCCGCACCGGGCTGGCCGTCTCCAAGACCGGGTCCACCCTCTTCGAGGGCACCCCCGCGAACCAGTCGGTCTGGATGTCGCACGGCGACGCCTGCTCCGCCGCTCCCGAGGGCTTCACCGTCACCGCGTCGACCGACGTCGTACCGGTCGCGGCCTTCGAGAACGACGAGAAGAAGCTCTACGGCGTGCAGTACCACCCCGAGGTGATGCACTCCACGCACGGCCAGCAGATCCTGGAGCACTTCCTCTACCGCGGCGCCGGTCTCGCCCCCACCTGGACCACCGGCAACATCGTCGAGGAGCAGGTCGCGGCCATCCGCGAGCAGGTCGGCGACAAGCGCGCCATCTGCGGCCTCTCCGGCGGCGTGGACTCGGCCGTCGCCGCCGCGCTCGTCCAGAAGGCCATCGGCTCGCAGCTCACCTGCGTCTACGTCGACCACGGCCTGATGCGCAAGGGCGAGACCGAGCAGGTCGAGAAGGACTTCGTCGCCGCCACCGGCGTGCAGCTGAAGGTCGTCGACGCCCAGGAGCGCTTCCTGAACGCGCTGGCCGGGGTCTCCGACCCGGAGACCAAGCGCAAGATCATCGGCCGCGAGTTCATCCGCGTCTTCGAGCAGGCCCAGCTGGAGATCCTCCAGGAGGACGGCCCCGCGGTGGCCTTCCTCGTGCAGGGCACCCTGTACCCGGACGTGGTCGAGTCCGGCGGCGGCACCGGCACCGCCAACATCAAGTCCCACCACAACGTGGGCGGGCTCCCCGACGACATCGAGTTCGAGCTCGTCGAGCCGCTGCGCCAGCTGTTCAAGGACGAGGTCCGGATGGTCGGCCAGGAGCTCGGCCTGCCCGCCGAGATCGTCCAGCGCCAGCCCTTCCCGGGTCCCGGCCTGGGCATCCGCATCGTCGGCGAGGTCACCAAGGAGCGCCTGGACCTGCTCCGCGAGGCCGACGCCATCGCCCGCCACGAGCTCACCGCGGCCGGCCTCGACCGGGAGATCTGGCAGTGCCCGGTCGTCCTGCTCGCGGACGTCCGCAGCGTCGGCGTCCAGGGCGACGGCCGCACCTACGGCCACCCGATCGTGCTGCGCCCCGTCTCCTCCGAGGACGCGATGACCGCGGACTGGACGCGCATGCCCTACGAGGTGCTCGCGCGGATCTCCACCCGCATCACCAACGAGGTGGCGGACGTGAACCGCGTCGTCCTGGACTGCACGAGCAAGCCCCCGGGCACCATCGAGTGGGAGTAGTCCCGCCCGCTCGCCGTACGTGACGAGGCCGCCGCTCCCGGACGGGGAGCGGCGGCCTCGCCGCGTGTATGGCCTCTTCGCCCGGTCGCCGGTACCTTGCGCCGCGACCCGAAGGAGGGCTCCCCATGACCGAGCAGCCGGCCCGCGCGGCCGCACCCGCACCCGTGCCCGCCGAACGGCTGGGCTTCGAGATGCCGCCGGTGTTCGCCGTCGCCGCCGAGGAGCGCGCGCACCGCAAGGAGCGGCTCGCCGCCGTGCTGCGGCTCCTGGGACGGCTCGGGTACGAGGACGGGGTGGACGGCCACGTCAGCGCCCGCGACCCGGAGTTCGAGGACTGCTACTGGGTGAACCCCTTCGGCCGGGCCTTCGGCGCGCTCGGCCCCGAGGACCTGCTGCTGGTCGACGGCCAGGGGCGGGTCCGCCAGGGGGAGCGCCGGGTCAACCAGCTGGCCTTCGCCGTGCACGCGGCCGTGCACCGGGCCCGCCCGGCCGTGGTGGCCGTGGTCCGCACGCAGTCCCCGTACGGCAGGGCGCTCGCCGCCCTCGGCGAACTGCTGGCCCCGGTCACCCGGGAGGCCTGCGCCTTCTACGAGGACCACGCGCTGCTCGACGAGTACGCGGCGGCCGACGACGCCGCCCGGATCGCGCAGGCGCTCGGCCCGTACAAGGCCCTGGTCCTGCGCAACCACGGGCTGCTGACCGTCGGCGGCTCGGTGGACGCGGCGGCCTGGTGGTTCATCGCGGCCGAACGGGCCGCGCAGGTGCAGCTGACCGCGCGGGCGGCCGGGAAGCCGGTGCTCATCGGCCACCACAGCGCCGTCGCCACGCGCGAACGGTTCGGCTCCGACCTGGCCGCCTGGGTGAGCCTGCAGCCGCTGCTCGAACAGGTGGCGTCAACATCATGAACGGTTAATCACCTGCTCTGACATCGTGCGCAATCCGGAGCACTGCCGCAGTGGTGCACAATTCGCTGGCATTGCACCGAAGTTCAGAGAGGCGGCACGTACGTGGCTGTCCAAGAGATCTCCCGCCCCACCCACAACGGCAGCTGCACCTGCGACGACTGCCCGCACGGAGCACGTGAAGGGCACCGCCGCGCGGTCGCCGCGTTCCTGGAGAAGCGCGACGAGTTCGCCGCCGGACAGGGGCTGCCCGCCGCCGTCGCCCGCTCCGCCGGAGCGTCCCGGCAGTGGGTGTCCGACGAACTGACCCTGTCCGCCCGGACGGTCGCCGACCGGGGGCGGGAAGCCGGCCACTCCTGGCTGTACCTGCTGTCGCGGCGGGCGGTGCTCGCCGTGTGGATCGCCGCCGGGGTGCTGCTGCTCGTCCAGGTCGCCGCCGCGCTCGGCACCGGCTGGTCCACGGCGCGCACCGCCGGGCTGCTGGCCGCGCTCGTCCTGGCCGGCCTGCTGACGGTGGCCGCCCGGGCGCAGACGGTCCGGGGCGGGCTGCTGGCCCCGCTCGTCGGCGAGGACAACCGGCTGTCCACCTCGAAGGTGGTGCCGAGCGCCTGGCTGGTGCTCACCGCGTTCGCCGCGCTGCTGCCCGCCCTGCGGCTCGCGGCCTCCGCGCCCGGACCGGAGCGCGAGGCGCTGTACGCGGGCTTCGCGCTCGGCCGCGCGCTGCCGCTGCTCGCGGTGCTCACGATGACCTCGGCGGTGGCGGTGCTGGTGCGCCGCGTGGTCTCCGTACGGATCATGGGCCAGCGGCTGCAGAAGCTGCCGGCGGACCGCCCGACCGGCGCGGACCTGCTGACGGACGACGCGGGCCGGGGCTCCTTCCCGGACGCCCAGTACGTGCTGGTCTCCACGGTGGTCCTGGGCTTCGCGGCCGTGTCCCTGGCCCGGTTCCCGGACCGGCTGCCGCAGCTGCCGTGGGCGCTGGCCCTGCTGGTGGCGCTGTCGGCGGCGGTGTACCTGGCGGCGAAGTACGCCGAGGGCAGCCGTCCGCTGGTGCTGTCGGTGGTGCGCAGGCGCGAGCCCGGGGATCTGGACGGGGCGATCCGCCCCGGCGACGACATCGAGATCCGGGGCGTGGGCTTCGTGCCGCCCGGCGCGCAGACGCCGCAGATGCTGGCGCGGCTGGTGGTCCGGGTCGGGGCGGTGCACGTGCACGTGCCGCTGGTCCCGGTGCCGGGCGGCTTCACCAACCCCTCCGACGCGGTGCTGACCGTGCCGGTGCCGGCGGAAGTGGAACCGGGGCGGGTCGAGATCCAGGTGGTGACCGCCGCCGGAGTGGAATCCAACCGCTGCACGATCGACGTGGCCGAGTGAAGCGGGTACACATGTCGCGTGAACCGAACTGACGCACCTTCCAGCGCCCTCGGCGTCTCAGATGCCCCCGGTCTCGACCACGGCCTGCGCGCACTCGCCGCCCGCCACGCCCTCCTGCCCCTGCGGATCTTCCTCGGCGTGACCTTCGTCTACGCGGGCCTGGACAAGCTGACCGACTCCGCGTTCCTCTCCGCCACCGGCGACGGCTCCATCGGAGGGCTGATGCGCGGGGTGCGCGACACCTCCGCGATCCCGGCCATGGTGGACCTGGCGCTGAACGCGCCCGTCGGCTTCGCCGTCGCCCTGGCGATCGGGGAGATCCTCGTCGGTCTGGGCGTCCTGGCCGGACTCCTGACCCGGCTGGCGGCCCTCGGCGGGGCGCTGATCTCGCTCAGCCTGTGGCTCACGGTGTCCTGGGCGGTGACCCCCTACTACTACGGCAACGACCTGATCTACCTGATGGCCTGGCTGCCGCTGGTCCTCGCCGGGGCGCCCTACCTGTCGCTGGACTCGGTGATCCGGTCCCTCCGGTCGCGGCGCACAGCATAGGTCACCAGGCCGACCACGGCGGCGAAGGCGAGCCCGCCCAGGACCATCAACAGGACGAAGAACCAGGGCGGGTCGGTCTCGCCGGCCGCACCGAGCAGATAGAGCACGCCGGCCGCCATCAGGACCAGCCCCGCGATCAGCCGTCCCGGCTGGAACTCATGACGCCGCACGGGCCACCTCCACTTGTCCCACACCCGCACTCAGGTGCAGCTCGATCGTCCCGCCGGCCTCGGTGCCGGCGGCGGGCTCCAGCGTCGTCTCCCGGGTCTCGCCGCCTTCCCGGATCCGGACGTCCCGGCCGGTCTCCCCGGGCATGTGGATATCGCCCAGCCCGACCGAGACGTCGGCCCGCGCCGTGACCTCCCGGGGCACGACCACCTTGAGCCGTCCCGCCTCGAGGGAGGCGCTGACCGTCACCGTGGTGCCCTTCGGGACGTCCAGGCGGCTCAGGTCCAAGGTGGCCAGCCCGGTGCCCGCCTCGTACTGCGGGCGCACGTCGGCCACCGCGGCCGGACGCCATTCGACCTGCTTCCAGTCGGTGCCGATCTCCTTGGGCAGGGCGACCGCCCCGGCCAGCAGCCCGGCCGTGATCACCGAGAGCAGCACGGTGCCGAAGCCGGTGCGGCCCTTGAACGAGCTGACCGCGAGACCGAGGCCGAAGACCGCGAGGGCGCTGGCGAAGCCGACCTGCAGCGCGTGGCTGAGGGTGCTGCCCTCCCAGACCGAGGCGGTGGAGACCGCCCCGGCCAGCAGGGCCAGCACGAACACCCGGCCGCCTATGCCGCCCCGCGGAGCGCGGGGGACGCGCTCGCCGGGCGGAGCCGCCGCGGGGCCGCCCGGGACGCCCTCCGCCGTGTCGTCCGGACCCCACAGATAGCCGGTCGAGCCGACCGGGCCCGTGGTGCCGTCCTTGACCAGCGGGTCCCGCCACCAGGACGGGCCGCCGGGCGCGGGCGGCGCCTGCGTCTCCGGGGGCGCCGGGCTGTGCACGGTCCGGTGCCCCACGCGCGTCGCCACCGGCCAGACGAACTCCGCGCCCCCGGCGGACTTCTCCTCCGGGGCGGGGGCGGCCGGGTACGTGTGGCGATGGTGGCGCGACCAGTACGCCGCGCCGGCCAGCGCCAGGGCGGCCAGGACGGAGAAGACCGCCAGGGCGCCGTTGTCCAGCATCGACAGGAACAGGGCGCAGCCCACCAGCGCGGCGAACACCGCTGCCAGCGTCGCGCCCTCCACCCGGCCCGTCAGCAGCTTCTTCGCCTCGCTGTCGTCCTCGCCCTCCTGGGGGAGCAGCAGCCACGCGAACCCGTAGAAGATCAGACCGACGCCACCGGTCACCCCGAGGACGCCGAGCACGATCCGGAAGACCACCGGGTCCAGGTCGAAGTACCGGCCGAGTCCGCCGCACACGCCCGCGAGCACCTTGTCGCGCTTGCTGCGGCGCAGGGGAGGGCGCTCGCCGGGCGGCGGGGCCGAGCCGGCGGCCGGGCCGGCTCCTGCGTCCGGCGGCGGGGAATCGTGCACTTCGGTCATGTGTACATGGTGACGGCCCCCCGCCGCCGCGGACATCCGGATCTACCCTGGCGCAACCCTGATATCCCCCCGAGAGAACTGGGGGGCTGCCCTGATGTACCGGGTACCGCGCGCGTGTGACCATCGGTGACATGCCCGTAGCCGCCGCCCCCCGCCCGCCGTACGCACCGGAATCCGACGAGACGCCGCAGCGCAAGCTCTACCGCAGCGCCGACGGCCGGATGCTCGGCGGCGTCGCGCGCGGCCTCGCCGGACACCTCGGGGTGCCCGTCATCTGGGTCCGGCTCGCCTTCTTCGGCCTGTTCATGTGGGGCGACGGCCTCGGCGTCCTCCTGTACGCCGCGTTCTGGGTCTTCGTCCCGCTGGGCATCGGAGGCCGCAGCGGCCACCGCTCCTTCTTCGACACCCTCCCCGACGGCACCCGGCGGCTGCGCAAGCCCGAGCGGGGACAGATCACCGCGCTGATCGCGCTGTGCGTCGGCGCCGGCATCTTCATCTCCAAGGTCCAGGTCGGCGGCGCCTCCGGACGGTACGTATGGCCGACGCTGCTGGTCGGGGCCGGCGTGGTCCTCGTCTGGCGGCAGGCCGACAACGCCCGCCGCGCGCACTGGAACGCGGCCGCCGGCCGGCACGCCCGGCTGCTCCAGACCGCCCGCGCCCTCGCCGGCGTCGCCCTCGTCGGCGTGGGCCTGACGGTCTTCATCGTCGTCCGCGGCTCCGCCGCCCAGCTGGGCAACGTCATGACCGCGACCCTCGCCGTCCTCGTCGGCGTCGCCCTCCTCGCCGGCCCCTGGCTGATCAGGATGACCCAGGACCTCTCCGAGGAGCGCCTGATGCGCATCCGGGCCCAGGAACGCGCCGAAGTCGCCGCCCACGTCCACGACTCCGTGCTGCACACCCTCACCCTGATCCAGCGGAACGCCGAGGACCCCGGGGAAGTACGGCGCCTCGCGCGGGCCCAGGAGCGGGAACTGCGCAACTGGCTGTACAAGCCCGAGGGCACCGGCAAGGATGAGGCCGAGGAGCCCACGACGCTCGCCGACGCCGTCAAGAAGACCGCCGCCGACGTCGAGGACCACCACGGAGTCCCGATCGAGGTGGTCGTCGTCGGCGACTGCCCCCTCGACGAGAAGCTGGCCGCACAGATGCAGGCCGCACGCGAGGCGATGGTCAACGCCGCCAAGTACGGTGGCGAGGGCGGGCCCGTCCAGGTGTACGCGGAGGTGGAGGGACAGACGGTGTTCGTGTCCGTGCGCGACCGGGGGCCGGGCTTCGACATGGACGCGGTACCGGACGACCGGATGGGCGTACGAGAATCGATCATCGGCCGGATGCAGCGCAACGGCGGGACCGCGCGGCTGCGGTCCGCACCCGACGGCGGCACGGAAGTCGAGCTGGAAATGGAGAGGGCGGCGAAGGCAGCATGACCGAGGACAACGCGAACACCGGCGGCACGAGCCCCGGGGGTGCCCCCGGCGGCGGCCGGGGCAGGGTCCGGGTGGTGCTCGTCGACGACCACCGCATGTTCCGCACGGGAGTCCAGGCCGAGATCGGTGAGACCGACCGGACCGGGGTCGAGGTCGTCGGCGAGGCCGCCGACGTCGACCAGGCCGTCACCGTCATCACCGCCACCCGCCCGGAGGTGGTGCTCCTCGACGTGCACCTGCCCGGCGGCGGCGGCGTCGAGGTGCTGCGCCGCTGCGCCCCGCTGATGTCAGCCGCGGAGGACCCCGTACGGTTCCTGGCGCTGTCGGTGTCGGACGCCGCCGAGGACGTCATCGGAGTCATCCGGGGCGGCGCGCGCGGCTACGTCACCAAGACGATCACCGGCGCCGACCTGGTGAACTCCGTCTTCCGGGTCCAGGACGGGGACGCGGTGTTCTCCCCGCGCCTGGCCGGCTTCGTCCTCGACGCGTTCGCCTCGACCGACGCCCCGCCGGTCGACGAGGACCTGGACCGGCTCACCCAGCGCGAACGCGAGGTGCTGCGGCTCATCGCCCGCGGATACGCGTACAAGGAGATCGCCAAGCAGCTCTTCATCTCGGTGAAGACGGTGGAATCCCACGTCTCGGCGGTCCTGCGCAAGCTCCAGCTGTCCAACCGGCACGAGCTGACCCGCTGGGCGACGGCCCGCCGCCTGGTCTGATCCGGGGCGGCGTGGGTTCCGGGCCGAAAGCCCTGTGACCCACGCCGCAGCCGCTCGCGGGAACCCGGGCACGGCGCGGACCCCTCTTGCGTCCGTGATGAGTCTGACGGGAACCCCCCTCTTCGCGGCGGCGATCGCCTTGACGGCGTGCGCCGTCCTCCTGCCCCTGACGGTGTGGAGCAAGGTGCGCGGACCCGTCGCCGTGCGCGTCGTGACGCGCGCGGTGATGATGGTCTTCGCCCAGGTCACGGCCGTCGCGCTGGTGTTCATCGCCGTCAACCGCGACATGAACTTCTACGCGACCTGGGGCGATCTGCTCGGCACCGGCACGTACGTCACCGCCGCCCCCGACCTGGGACCCGACGGGCTCGGCGGGAAGAAGGCCGCCGAGGTCAAGGCCGCGCCGAAGGTGATCCAGGAGTTCCAGCCGGTCGAGGGACTCGGCGGCCGGGTCAAGAAGACCGAGCTCGACGGCAAGGTCTCCGGCGTCAAGGGTGACGTCCTGGTGTGGCTGCCGCCCCAGTACGACGACCCGGCCTTCAAGGACAAGAAGTTCCCCGTGGTCGAGCTGATCCCGGGCATACCGGGGACCGGCAAGTCCTGGTTCCAGGGGCTGAAGGCGCACGAGGTCCTCGAACCGCTCATGAAGAGCGGCAAGGTGCAGCCGTTCATCCTCGTCTCGCCGCGCGCCATGCTGCTCGGCAACGCCGACACCGGCTGCGCCAACATCCCCGGCAAGGTCAACGCCGACAGCTGGTTCAGCGTCGACGTCCGCAAGATGGTCACGGACAACTTCCGGGTCTCGGAAGAAGCCCGCACCTGGGGCGTGGCCGGGTACTCGGCGGGGGCGTACTGCGCCGCCAAGCTGGCGATCGGCCACCCCGACCGCTACAGCGCGGCCGTCTCCCTGTCCGGTTACAACGACCCGGGCCAGGAGCCCTCGTCGCTGGTCGCGCAGGATCCGGAGCTGCGCCGCACCCACAACCTGAAGCACCTGCTCAAGTCCGCGGCCACGCCGCCGGCGGTCTCGCTGTGGATGTCGGGGGCCGAGCAGGACGGCTACCTGTCCGGCACGGACCTCAAGGCCATCGCCCAGGGGCCGACCGTGGTGCACGCGGAGAAGGTGACCGGCGGCCACAACCTCGACAGCTGGTCGAAGCAGCTGCCGCAGACCTTCGACTGGCTGAGCAAGACGGTCAAGGCGCCGTAGGTTCCGTACGGGCCGGGGCCGGCTCCGGGCGTGGGTCCGGGTCCGCGGCCCGCTACGCCGGGCGGGAAGCGCCCGCCCACGGCATCGAGTCCACCGGCGCGAGACGCACCGTCGAGCCGGGGCGCGGGGCGTGGATCATCTGGCCGTTGCCGACGTACATGCCCACATGGGTGACCCCGGAGTAGAAGAACACCAGGTCACCGGGGGCCAGCTGGTCGCGGGAGATCCGCTGCCCGGCGTTGATCTGCGTGTACGTGGTGCGCGGCAGCGACACCCCGGCCGCGCGCCAGGCCGCCTGGGTCAGGCCCGAGCAGTCGAAGGATCCCGGCCCCGTCGCGCCCCACACATACGGCTTGCCGATCGCCCCGTACGCGAACGCCACCGCGCCGGCCGCGCGCGATCCGTCGGAGGGGGGCGGGGCTTGGCTGGCCGGGCCGGCGGTGGCGCCGCCGGCGGACTGGGCCTCGTAGGCCGCGCGCTGCTCGGCGGTCAGCTTGTCCAGGAGCCGCTGCGCCGCGGCCAGCTTCGCCTCGATCTCGGCCTTGTGGCCGGCGAGCTCGCCCTGCCGGGCGCGCAGGTCGGCGAGGCGTCCGGAAGCCTGTTCCCTGAGCTGTCCGACCTCGTCGACCTTGCGGCGCACGACGGAGATGCCGGCGGCGTTGCGGTTCCCGGCGTGCGCGATGAGGGCGGCCCGGTCCAGGTACTCCTGCGGGCTGTCGGACATCGCCAGCTGGACGGCGGCGCCCAGGGTCCCGCTGCGGTACTGGGTCGCGGCCAGCGAACCGAGCGTGTTGCGGGCACTGTTGAGCTGATCGGTCTTGCGGGCCGTCTCGTCCTGCAGTCCGGCGAGCGCCCGCTCCGCGTCGTCGGCCTTCTCCTTCGCCCCGTTGTACTGCTCGGTCGCGGCCTCGGCCTCCCCGTAGAGCCGGTCCACCTCCGCCTTGACCTGCGAGGGCGTCGGCTGGGGGTCGGCGTGGGAGGTGCCTTCGAAGACGGTGGCGGTGGCAGCGCCCGCGAGGGCGAGGGTGGCGGCGGTGGTCCGGGCGGTGGTCCGTGCGGTGCCGCCGGAAAACGGGCGCTGCCTGAGCTTTCGATGACTGGCCACGAGGGCCTCACGTCCTTCCTCTGTCGGTGCTTGGAGGAGGACGCTAGACCCGGAGGTAACGGGCGGATGACGGGTGATCGTAAATGGCCGCACGCGACCGGATCTTGTCGTCCGGCCGCCGTACGGCCACCGCCGATGACCGCCGATGGCCGGTCGGGCCGTCCGCGGGCCGTCGTCCGCGGGCCGTCGTCCGGGAGGCGACGGCGGCCGCGGCTCCGGTACCCGGCCCCGGCGCCGGCACTCGGCCCCGGCGCCCGGGATCAGTGCCAGAGAACGGCGATGAAGACGTTGGCCACGGTCAGTGCGCCGACCGTGCCGAACAGTGCCTTGTCCACCCGCTCCTCGTCCCGCTTGACGTAGACGAGGGCCAGGATCACGAAGAGGATCGCGAGCTTGACGCCGATCTTGACGTTGTTGACGGCTCCGCCGTCCATCTCGCGGAAGCCGACGAGCAGCACACCGGTGACGAGCATGGTCAGCGCGCCGTGCAGCATCGCGGGCACGAACCGGGCCGTGCCGGCGCCCATCGCCTTCATCTGGGTCAGGAAGCCGCCGAGGAGCGAGGCGATGCCGATGATGTGCAGGCCGAGGAAGACATGGATGAGAACGTTCATGCCGAGGAGCCTAGGTGGTGGCCTATCGCGGATCTCGGTCAGGTGTGCGAAGGCTTCGAGGCCTGGTGGGGGAGGGGCGGGCCCCGCGAGGACGGGCCCCGGGCGGCCCCGCCCCGGAAGGGTCCGCGCGGGGTCCACCGGGCCGGTGCGGCCCAATTTCCCGGGCCCGGGACGCACTGTCGGTCCCGCCCCCTAGACTCGGAAGGCGATGAGCAGCCTCTTTGACGACAGCTTCCTGACCGACCTCTCCCCCTCCGACGAGGTCCCCCCGCCGCCCGAGGATCACGCCGCCCCCGAGCCGGGCGCGGACGATCTCTTCGGGGGCCGGTTCGACGTGGCCCACGGCAGTGGGGGCCGCGGGGACGCGTACTACCGGGACGGCGCCCCCCGGCCCGTCATCGACCCGGCGGCCCTCCTCGAGGGGCTGAACGCGGAGCAGCGCGCCGCCGTGGTGCACGCGGGGTCGCCGCTGCTGATCGTGGCCGGCGCCGGCTCCGGCAAGACGCGCGTGCTGACGCACCGCATCGGCCACCTGCTGGGCGCGCGCGGGGTCCACCCGGGCCAGATCCTGGCGATCACCTTCACGAACAAGGCCGCCGGCGAGATGAAGGAGCGCGTCGAGGGCCTGGTCGGCCCGCGCGCCAACGCCATGTGGGTCTCCACCTTCCACAGCGCGTGCGTCCGCATCCTGCGCCGCGAGTCCAAGCGGCTCGGCTTCACCTCCTCGTTCTCGATCTACGACGCGGCCGACTCGAAGCGCCTGATGGCGCTCGTCTGCCGCGACCTCGACCTGGACCCGAAGAAGTTCCCGCCGAAGGCCTTCAACGCCAAGATCTCGAACCTGAAGAACGAGCTCATCGACGAGGACGCCTTCGCCGGGCAGGCGGTGGACGGCTTCGAGAAGACCCTCGCCCAGGCGTACGCGATGTACCAGGGGCGCCTGCGCGAGGCGAACGCGCTCGACTTCGACGACATCATCATGACCACGGTCCACCTGCTCCAGGCGTTCCCGGAGGTCGCCGAGCACTACCGGCGCCGCTTCCGGCACGTCCTGGTCGACGAGTACCAGGACACCAACCACGCCCAGTACACGCTCGTGCGCGAGCTGGTCGGCACCGGCTACCCGGACCTGCCGCCCGCCGAACTGTGCGTCGTGGGTGACGCCGACCAGTCGATCTACGCCTTCCGCGGCGCGACCATCCGCAACATCCTCCAGTTCGAAGAGGACTACGCGGACGCCACGACGATCCTGCTGGAGCAGAACTACCGCTCCACCCAGACGATCCTGTCGGCCGCCAACGCGGTCATCGAGCGCAACGAGAACCGCCGTGCGAAGAACCTGTGGACCGAGGCCGGCACCGGCGCGGTGATCACCGGGTACGTCGCGGACACCGAGCACGACGAGGCGCAGTTCATCGCCGACGAGATCGACCGGCTGACGGACGCGGGCGACGCCAAGGCGGGCGACGTCGCGATCTTCTACCGGACGAACGCGCAGTCCCGCGTGTTCGAAGAGATCTTCATCCGCGTCGGACTGCCGTACAAGGTCGTCGGCGGCGTGCGCTTCTACGAGCGCAAGGAGGTCCGCGACGTCCTCGCGTACCTGCGCGTCCTGGCGAACCCCGAGGACAGCGTCCCGCTCCGCCGGATCCTGAACGTGCCCAAGCGCGGCATCGGCGAGCGCGCGGAGGCGATGATCGACGCGCTCGGCATGCGCGAGAAGATCACCTTCCCGCAGGCGCTGCGCCGGGTCGACGAGGCCTTCGGCATGGCCGCCCGCTCGACGAACGCGGTCAAGCGCTTCAACGTGCTGATGGAAGAGCTCCGCACGATCGTCGACTCGGGCGCCGGCCCGGCCGTGGTCCTGGAAGCGGTCCTGGAGCGGACGGGCTACCTCGCCGAACTCCAGGCCTCGACCGACCCGCAGGACGAGACCCGGATCGAGAACCTCCAGGAACTGGCCGCCGTGGCGCTCGAGTTCGAGCAGGCCCGGGAGGCCGCGGCCGCGGAGGCCGCCGAGAACGGCGCCCCGCCGGTGGGCCCCGGCACCCTCGCGGAGTTCCTGGAGCAGGTCGCGCTCGTCGCCGACTCCGACCAGATCCCGGACGAGGACACCGACGGCAACGGCGTCATCACCCTCATGACCCTGCACACCGCCAAGGGCCTCGAGTTCCCGGTGGTCTTCCTGACCGGCATGGAGGACGGGGTCTTCCCGCACATGCGGGCGCTGGGCCAGACCAAGGAGCTCGAGGAGGAGCGCCGCCTCGCGTACGTCGGCATCACGCGTGCCCGGGAGCGGCTGTACCTGACCCGCTCCTCGATGCGCAGCGCCTGGGGCACCCCCTCGTACAACCCGCCGTCGCGGTTCCTCGAGGAGATCCCGGCCGAGTACCTGCAGTGGAAGCGGACGGGCGCGGCGCAGAAGCCGGCGGGTCCGATGCGGGGCTCGGGCTACGGGTCCTCGGGTTCGGGCGGCGGCGGTTCGAAGAGCTCGTTCGGCACCTCGCCGGAGTCGTTCTTGTCCTCGTCGCGGTCGAAGACGGGTCCGTCCGGATTCGCGACGCGCCGGGCCTCCGACAAGCCGGTGA
This sequence comes from Streptomyces sp. NPDC054961, assembly GCF_053609145.1. NCBI lineage: Bacteria > Bacillati > Actinomycetota > Actinomycetes > Kitasatosporales > Streptomycetaceae > Streptomyces > Streptomyces sp. NPDC054961. Next base: position 207,657 of record NZ_JBSGWY010000009.1, read on the forward strand.
TCGCGCTGGTGGTCGGGGACCGGGTCACGCACGACCAGTTCGGGCTGGGCACGGTCATGGAGGTCAAGGGAGCCGGCGCGGACGCGCAGGCCACCATCGACTTCGGGGACGAGAAGCCGAAGCGGCTGCTGCTGCGGTACGCGCCGGTGCAGAAGCTCTAGCGTCGCGTCAGGCCGCCCGGACGGTGGGAGCCGTTCGGGCCGGCCCGGTGGTTCGGCCGGCTCCTAGTGCCGCGTCAGGCAACGTTCGCCCCGTCGCGACGCCCGGCACGCACGCTCGCCGCACCGGCCGAAAGCCCAAGTACGTCCAGTACGAGCGCTTGCGGCCGGCACGCCGAGAGCACGCACCGGACGCCGCTCCTCAAGGGGCA